>CAZUXZ010000224.1:0-36046 GCA_964624055.1 uncultured Rhizobiaceae bacterium
CAGTCATTTTTGTTCATTTCGAAATCTAAATTTTCATGATGAGCGCCGGCACTGGTTACCAAATTCCCTATGTCGACGCTCTCGAAAAATCAGCTGAGAATGTGCAACCATTGCAGACGGTCAGAAAGTTCGTGTCTTTCGAAACACCGACGGATGCGCTAGAGGATTTACAAACGATGCCGTTAGAATTTTCGATTAGAGGTTTGGCAAAACGCTTATATAAAAACGCGACGGTCGAAGAGACGGCGGGCGACTTTACGGTGGCTCTCGATGGCTGCGCGATAAAAACGCCGGCAAAGCAGCCCCTGGTGATCGCGGTGCGAGAGATTGCTGAGGCCGTGGCTAAGGAATGGCAGTCCCAGAAAGAGGAAATCCGCCAAGAGTCCATGCCCATGATGCGCTTCGTTTGCACTTCCCTCGACCTGGTTGCGCCGCAGCGGGCTGCGGTGGTGGTGGAGACTGCCAAATATTGTGAAACCGACCTCCTGTGTTATCGCGCCGAGGAGCCAATGGAGCTGGTGCGTCGCCAAACCGCAGCCTGGCAACCTTTACTCGACTGGGCGGGGACGTGCTACGGTGCGCAACTCGCGGTTACCAGCGGTATGACACCTATCGCTCAGGAGGCCATATCGATGAAGCGCCTATCTGCGGTCGTCGGGAGGGAAAACGACCTTACCTTAACTGGTCTCAATTTTACCACTGCGATCACTGGGTCGCTGATTATAGCGCTGGCACTCCTAGAGGGTAAAATCGATGCCGAAGGAGCCTGGTTGGCAGCTCATGTCGACGAGCACTGGCAACTTCAACGCTGGGGTGCAGATAAAGAGCTTTCCAAGCGCCTGGAAAGCCTCAGACTAGAAATTTCCGCTGCCGGCAAATTTCTGGCATTGTCACGATATTGATTCGCTGAAAGGCGGGAGAGACGCATGCAGGACATCATCCGGCAGCTAGAGGAGAAACGCGCAGCGGCACGGCAGGGCGGCGGCGAGAAACGCGTCGCTGCCCAGCATAAGAAGGGCAAGCTGACTGCACGCGAGAGAATTGCGTTACTGCTCGACGAAGGGTCGTTTGAGGAATACGACATGTTCGTTGAGCATCGCTGTAGTGATTTTGGTATGGATAAACTTACCATCCCCGGCGACGGCGTGGTAACCGGGCATGGCACCGTTAATGGCCGCCTCGTCTTCATTTTTAGCCAAGATTTTACCGTGTTTGGAGGCTCACTCAGCGAGGCCCATGCGGAGAAAATCTGTAAAGTAATGGATCAGGCTATGAAGGTTGGTGCGCCTGTAATCGGCCTAAACGATTCTGGCGGCGCGCGCATCCATGAGGGGGTCGCCTCACTTGGCGGATATGCCGAGGTGTTTCAGCGTAACGTACTTGCTTCGGGCGTGGTACCACAGATCTCCGTTGTCATGGGCCCTTGCGCTGGCGGCGCGGTCTATTCTCCGGCGATGACTGATTTCATCTTTATGGTTGAGAACAGCTCCTACATGTTTGTTACGGGCCCCGACGTGGTAAAAACCGTGACTCATGAGCAGGTCACACACGAAGAGCTTGGTGGCGCAATTACCCATACGGCGAAGTCCGGTGTTGCCGATCGCGCCTTTGGTGACGATGTTGAAGCGCTCGCCGAAGTGCGTCGCTTCCTCGATTTCCTACCTGCCTCGAACCGTGAGCGAGCTCCCGATCTGTCAACCGAGGATCCACTCGACCGTCCAGAAATGTCCTTAGACACTTTGGTGCCATCCGACCCACAGAAGCCCTATGACATGAAGGAATTAATAGGCAAGATTGTTGACGAAGGTGATTTCTACGAGACCAAACCAAATTATGCGAGAAACATAATCACCTGCTTCGCACGCATGAATGGGGCTAGCATCGGCATTGTCGCCAACCAGCCGATGGTTCTGGCAGGCTGTCTCGATATCGAATCATCGCGCAAGGCCGGGCGTTTCGTGCGTTTTTGCGACTGTTTTAATATACCGCTCCTCACCCTAGTTGATGTGCCGGGGTTCCTCCCCGGCACTGACCAGGAGTTGAACGGCATCATCACCCACGGCTCCAAACTACTCTACGCTTATGCCGAGGCGACTGTGCCTAAGGTCACTTTGATTACTCGCAAGGCCTATGGCGGCGCCTATGACGTGATGAGTTCGAAACACCTTCGTGGCGACGTTAACTATGCCTGGCCAACTGCCGAGATCGCCGTGATGGGCTCGAAAGGTGCGGTCGAGATTATTTTTAGGGGCGCTCTCGACGATCCGGAGGCAGTTGAGAAAAAGGCCGAGGAGTATCGCAACAAATTCGCTAATCCCTTCATCGCCGCCAACCGGGGATATATCGACGACGTCATTATGCCGCATAACACGCGCCGCCGCCTCAGCCGCGCCTTTGCCATGCTGCGCAACAAGAAACTCGAGAATCCGTGGAAGAAACACGGCAATATTCCTCTCTAGCCGCGAGAGGGGATGGCGGAGCACCCATGTTCAAGAAAATTTTGATCGCAAACCGTGGCGAGATTGCTTGTCGCATTATCCGTTCAGCGCGGGAGATGGGGATCGCCACCGTCGCTGTCTATTCCGACGCCGATGATCGTGCGCTCCATATGCGTGAGGCGGATGAGGCTGTCGCCATTGGACCACCGGCGGCGAGCGAGAGTTACCTCGTCATCGATAAGATTGTCGCTGCAGCTAAGGAGAACGGAGCCGACGCGGTTCATCCCGGCTATGGCTTTCTTGCAGAAAATGCCGTTTTCGCGGAACGGCTCGCGGCGGAGGGCATCACCTTTATAGGTCCGACCGCCTCGGCTATCGCGGCGATGGGCGACAAGATCGCGGCGAAAAAAATCGCCGACAAGGTCGGGGTCAATATCATCCCCGGCTATTCAGAAGCCATCGAGGCCGGTCCAGAGGTGGAGAAGATCGCTGAAAAGATTGGCTATCCGGTAATGATCAAAGCGGCCGCTGGCGGCGGTGGCAAGGGCATGCGCATCGTTTATTCGCCTGAGACGCTGTTCGACGCTATCGCTTCTGCTATTCACGAGGCAACCCAGTCCTTTGGTGATGGGCGCGTTTTCATAGAAAAATTCATTGAGGAGCCGCGCCATATCGAAATGCAAATTCTTGCCGACAGTCATGGCAATGTGCTGCATCTGGCCGAGCGAGAATGTTCAATTCAGCGCCGGCACCAAAAGATCATTGAGGAAGCGCCAAGCCCGCTCTTGAGTGATGCTCAGAGGTATGACATGGGTGAGCAAGCCTGCGCTTTGGCGCGCGAGGTGGATTATGTCTCGGCCGGAACGGTAGAGTTTGTTGCCGATCAGCAGGGTAATTTTTATTTTCTGGAAATGAACACCCGCCTGCAGGTCGAGCATCCGGTGACTGAGTATATTACCGGTATCGATTTGGTGGCTCAACAAATCTACGTCGCTGCCGGCAAGAAACTGTCTTTTGCCCAAGGCGATATCAAGCGCAACGGCTGGTCGATCGAATGCCGTATCTATGCAGAGGACCCGGTACGCGATTTTATGCCGTCCATTGGCAGACTGGTACGATACCGGGAGCCCGAGGCAAGCGAGACAGTGCGTGTCGATTCGGGCGTTTTTGAGGGCGGTGAAATTTCTATGTATTACGACCCGATGATCGCAAAGTTAATCACTCATAGCACCGACCGCGAAAGCGCCACTGCCGCCATGCTGAATGCACTCGACAACTACCAGATTGAGGGGGTGCAGCATAATCTTACCTTTCTCTCCGCCGTACTCAGCCACTCGCGTTTCGTCGAGCGGCGGCTCAGCACAGTCTTCCTTGAAGAAGAATTCCCGGGCGGATTTACACCGACGGCCGGTGATGCCGAACTCGCGGTGCTTGTGCCTATTGCAGCGGCGATAGAACATCGTCTCGCCATGCGTCGTTTTGGGGCACTCAGGCAAGAGTGTGTCGTGAGTCTCGATAACAATTGTTATCCCGTTACCCTCATCCCGTCGAACGAGGGAGTCACAGCGTTGTGGCAGGACTTGGAGATTGGCATTGAAAGCGATTGGCGTCCGGGGGAGGCATTCTTTCATGCGACGCTGGATGGTCGCGCAGTGAGCGTTCAAGTGACACGCTCTGGCACCAGTTTAAAGCTCTCCTGGCGTGGTGCGGAGGTCAGTATTCGTGTGCTCAGCCCGCGTGCGGCGGAGTTGGCAGCGCGCATACCGAAACGCGAGCCTGTGGACCTCTCATGCTTCCTGCTGTCACCGATGCCGGGTCTGGTAGTTTCGATTGCAGTCGTCGAGGGCGATGAGGTGCGAGCAGGTCAGGCCCTTGCTGTAGTTGATGCGATGAAGATGGAGAATGTCCTACGTGCGGAGCGTGACGGGGTGGTTTCCAGCATCAAAGTTGCCCAGGGTGATTCCCTTGCCGTTGACCAGGTGATCATGGAATTTGCCTGACCCTATGCCGGTAGTTCCGGAAGATAACGAGGTCAACCGTCTGGTCCGCATCCCCGATAAGGTTCAGAGGACATGTTATCGCGGTTGGGCTTGCAACGATGCGATGCGATAAAATGTGTGGGACTGGCTGTGCAACTGGTACGATGGCAATATCAAGTGCTGATTGCTGGGTCGCCCGCGTCTGTCGCGGAAGTGATCCGCTCCCGTGAGATGGCAGTCCCGAGATCAATCGTTGATTTTATTGGAGATGAGGCGGTGGAATTTCCGGTTTAGCCCGTCTTCTCAAAGGCTTTGGCCGTATGATTTACACATCGAAGAACTCTGTGAATTTTCTCTTTAAAACTTCATCGACTTCTTTCATCGTGGACGAAATGCCGAGTGCCTTAAGCGAGGTGACGCCTTGCTCACGTACGCCGCAGGAAACGATTCCGCGGTAATGGGTCAGATTAGGCGCGACATTGAGCGAGACACCGTGAAAAGTTACCCAGCGGCGGACGCGAATGCCAATGGCGGCAATCTTCGCCTCCTCGCCGCTACCGATAACGATCCAAACGCCAACCCGGCCCTCACGCCTTTCACCGGTAATACCGAATTCTGCGAGCGTGTCGATCAACCATTGTTCAAGGTCCCGAACGAAACGGTGCAGATCTACGCCGCGCCGCTGCAAATCTAGCATGACATATACCACCCGCTGCCCCGGTCCATGATAAGTGTATTGCCCGCCGCGTCCGGAACGGTGAACGGGAAGGGCAGCGGGATCTAGCAAATCGCCGTCCTTAGCACTGGCACCGGCGGTATAGAGCGGCGGATGCTCGAGAAACCAGAGCATTTCTGGGGCGCTACCGGTGCAAATCTCCGCGACACGTGCCTCCATCTCGCTCACTGCGGCTTTATATTGGACAGGTTTGTCGCTGAGCTTCCACTCCAGCCTGGGCTGGTTCACGTATATTTTTCTGGCGCGTCGCAATGCCGAATCCTTTCACGATGGATTGAGACTGTAATGCAGCCCACGATCTGGCACTATCGACAATTCAACTAGGCTAGTCCGCAGGGAAATTTGGTAATGACCGACTATTTTGAGCGCTCTCTTATTCTTCACGAGCAACTACGCGGCAAGATCAGTGTTAACAATAAGCTTCCCATTGGCAGCCGCGAGGATCTTTCGCTAGCTTATACTCCGGGCGTCGCCAAACCCTGCGAAGTGATCGCCGAGCAGCCGGAGTTGGCGCGCAAGCTTACCATTAAGGGCAATTCCGTAGCAGTGGTAAGCGACGGCTCGGCAGTTCTGGGCCTCGGCGATATCGGACCCAAAGCGGCGTTGCCCGTAATGGAGGGCAAGGCGCTTTTGTTTCGCGAATTTGCTAAGATTGATGCTTGGCCGATTTGTCTCGACACGAAGGACCCGGAGAAGATCATCGAAACCTGCCGCCTGATTGAACCAGTATTCGGCGGCATCAATCTTGAGGACATTTCCGCGCCGCGCTGCTTCGAGATTGAGGATGCACTGCAGGACCTCGGTATACCGGTTTTCCATGATGATCAGCACGGCACTGCAATCGTCCTTCTTGCGGCGCTGATCAATGCGGCTAAGGTCACTGGCAAAAATATCAGCGAGCTACAAGTTGTGATCAACGGCGCTGGCGCTGCCGGCACAGCCATTGCTAAGCTTATTCGCGGTGTCGGCATTCCAAAAAGTGACATTCCCCCGGTTGGCGATGTAGTGATCTGCGATTCTAAGGGCGCAATTAGCGCCGACCGCCACGACCTTAATTCGGTTAAGCAAGGAATGTTGGAATACACCAACAGCAGCAACCGCTCGGGTGGGCTCAAGAATGTGCTTAAGGGCGCGGATGCCTTTATCGGCGTCTCGCGCGGTAACATCATCGATGCAGAAGACGTAAAGAACATGGCCAAGCGCGCCATCATTCTCGCCATGGCCAACCCGACGCCAGAAATCATGCCGGATGAGGCGAAGAAGGGCGGCGCCGCGGTGATCGGTACTGGGCGTAGCGACTTCCCGAATCAGGTCAACAATGTGCTTGTCTTCCCCGGCATCTTCCGCGGTGCGCTAGATGCTGGCTCACCGGTGATCAATGGCGAGATGAAGGTCGCCGCGGCAGCGGCACTGGCCGGTGATGTGGAAGAGCCGAGCGCTAACATGATACTGCCCCATCCACTCGACCGTACCGTCGCACCCAACATCGCCAAAAAGGTCCGCGCATCGGCACGTGCCTCGACATAATAAACCCCTGGGGCCGCGCTTCGCAGGTACAAGTTGCGCACGCATAGCTATACTGCGGTCAAACGGCGAGTATGGAGGAGATGCTTTGTCACGGGATTTGAAGGACACGGGGCTGGCGTTTTTGCAAACAATGAAGCCGGGTGTGACCGCTATACAACCCGCAAAGCCGTCCGAGACTCACCTCGATCTTGCACCCATCTATTTGTTGTGTGTTTGCTATGCCAAAAAAAAACTTGCCGAGGACGCGAAATCAGTGCTCGAGATTACCGCACACGACAATCTTGACGCTTTCAACAGTAATCGCACCGCAGCGCTTGGCCTCGGTTCGATCGAACGCAACATTGGTTGAGTGTTCGACACCTAGGCAGGCTAGCCGGCTATGACCAAAGAGGTGCGGAAGCGAAAAGTGCCCTCCAAAACTGTCAGAGAGGAGGGCCTGTACGGCCTAACCCCGGCGCTCATCAGCGCCGTGCGGATAACGCTCGAAGGTGGCGATGACTCCCGACTCAGAGATCTTATCGCGCCGCTTCATGCCGCCGATCTTGCCGATTTGATCGAGCGTCTGCGCGGCGAGGAGCGACATCGTCTTGTCGCTATGGCGCGTATGCTGGTGAGCGGTGAGGTGCTCGCTTTCATCGAGGACGAGGTGCGCGAGTCGATCGTCGAAAAACTCGATGCACGCGACGTAGCTGAGGCGATCTCCGATCTCGACACTGACGATGCAGTGGCGGTGATCGAGGATCTTGATCCACCTCAGCAGCAGGAAATTCTAGATGCCCTGCCCGATATTGCTGAGCGCCACGGCGTTGCAGAAAGCCTGAATTATCCTGAGGATAGTGCTGGACGTCTAATGCAGCGCGAGTTCATCAACCTACCCACGTTTTGGTCGGTCGGCCAGACCATCGATTTTATGCGCGAGAGCGGCAATTTGCCGGACGACTTCTATGAAATTTTCGTCATTAATCCGCGCCAGGAGCCGATCGGTACCGTGCCCCTCAACCGGCTTCTACGCAACCGTCGCCAGGTACGCTTATGCGATATCATGGATGAAGACCTGCATATTATCCCGGCTGATACGGACCGGGAAGAAGTTGGCTTCCTGTTTGAGCAATACGACCTGATTTCGGCGCCGGTGGTCGGCGCCAGTGGGCGGCTGATTGGAGCGATCACCGTCGACGATGTGGTCGACGTAGCACGCGAGGAGGCGGAGGAAGATATGTTTCGCTTAAGCGGCGTGCCTGATACCGATATATACCGCGCAGCGCTTAAGACCGCTGGCGGCCGCTTCGTCTGGTTGCTGGTTAATCTCGTTACCGCCATTCTCGCCTCCTTTGTGATCTATCAGTTCGAGGGCACCATCAGCCAGATGGTGGCGCTTGCTGTTCTCATGCCGATAGTTGCCTCGATGGGCGGCAATGCAGGGGCTCAGACACTAACCGTTGCTGTGCGCGCCATCGCCACCAAGGATTTGACTGTTGGCACGATCCGTCGGGTCCTCGGCAAGGAAACCATTGTCGGACTGCTGAATGGTGTGGTTTTCGCTTTACTAACCGGCGGCGTGGCGGTGGCCTGGTATGGTGACCTACTGCTCGGTTTCGTCGTCGGCGGGGCGATGGTCATTAATTTGCTGGTCGCTGGCATATTTGGCCTGATTATCCCGGTCGTGCTGTGGCGATTGCGTGTCGACCCAGCGACGGCCGCCGGTGTACTGTTGACGACAGTGACCGACGTGATCGGTTTTCTTGCTTTTTTGGGACTGGCTGGCATGTTTCTGCTTTAAACAGGAGTTAGAGACGCATGGCAACAATGATTCCCAACCGGAGGCCAGGGCTCAATTTTGGCCTTGGTGAGACCGCAGAAATGATCCGTGATACGGTGGAGGTATTCTCCGCTAAGGAAATTGCACCGCGCGCCGAGGAAATAGATCGCAGCAACGAGTTTCCGAGGGATCTATGGCCTCGCCTTGGCGAAATGGGCCTTCTCGGTATTACCGTAGAGGAGGAACTTGGCGGTGCCGGCCTCGGATATCTCGAACATGCCTTGGCAATGGAGGAGATTAGCCGTGCCTCCGCTTCTGTGGGCCTTAGCTACGGCGCCCATTCCAATCTTTGCGTTAACCAGATCCGTCGCAACGGCAACAACACTCAGAAAGAGAAATATCTACCCAGGTTGATCTCTGGCGAGCATGTTGGTGCGCTAGCGATGAGCGAACCTGGCGCGGGTTCCGACGTGATCGCCATGTCTACACACGCTGAGAAAAAAGATGGTCGGTATGTGTTGAACGGCAGCAAGATGTGGATCACCAACGGCCCGGATTCGGAGGTGTTAGTGGTCTATGCCAAGACCAAGCCTGATGTAGGCAGCAAAGGCATCACGGCATTCCTAATTGAGAAGGGCATGGTCGGATTCTCGACGTCACAGAAGCTCGATAAGCTTGGCATGCGCGGCTCCAATACCTGTGAATTAGTGTTCGACAATTGTGAGGTACCCGAAGAGAATATACTCGGTGAGGTCAATGGCGGCATCAAAGTGCTGATGAGCGGCCTAGACTATGAGCGCGTGGTGCTTGCCGCCGGGCCTCTTGGAATCATGCAAGCGTGCATGGATGTGGTGTTGCCTTACGTCCATGAGCGTAAGCAGTTTGGCAAGCCGATCGGCGAATTCCAACTCATGCAAGGCAAGATCGCTGACATGTATACGTCTATGAATGCAGCGCGTTCTTATGTGTATACCGTGGCGCAGGCCTGCGACCACGGTGAGATCAGCCGCAAGGACGCCGCCGGAGTGATCCTTTATGCTGCCGAGAAGGCGACCTGGATGGCGCTTGAGGCAATCCAGACCCTCGGCGGCATGGGCTATATAAACGATTCTCCCACTGGACGCCTACTGCGAGATGCAAAACTCTACGAAATAGGCGCCGGCACCAGCGAAATTCGGCGCATGTTGATCGGCAGAGAATTGTTTAATGAAATATTATAAGTAAATGATTTTAAAAGAATAATAATTATTATTGTATTTGCACGATCTGACGCGGTTGGAATGCAAATCCACAAAATCATAAACTTGCTGTAGGAATACGAACAAATAAGCATGAGGACCAGAAAATGAGCGATGACCCGATCGTAATTGTCGGTATGGCGCGCACGCCGATGGGCGGCTTTCAAGGAGACTTACGTGATGTAAGCGCGTCGTCGCTAGGCGCCGTGGTGATCCGCTCCGCAATAGAACGCGCCGGACTCTCAGGTGAGGATGTTGATGAGGTCATCATGGGCAATATCTTGTCGGCCGGTCAGGGCCAGGCGCCTGCACGCCAGTCCTCAATCGGCGCAGGTATTCCCAATTCGGTTGGTTGCACCACGATCAACAAGATGTGCGGTTCGGGTATGAAGGCGGCAATGATCTCCCATGACATGATAGCGGCGGGCACCAATTGCATCATGGTCGCGGGCGGCATGGAGAGCATGAGTAAAGCACCTTATCTCCTCGACCGGGCGCGTCAGGGCTACCGCATGGGCCATGGCGAGGTGAAGGATCACATGTTCGTCGACGGCCTTGAGGACGCTTACGACAGAGGCACACTGATGGGCGTCTTTGCCGAGGCAACGGCGCAGAAATACCAGTTTACCCGTGAGCAGCAGGACGACTACGCCATCACCTCGCTAATCCGCGCGCGGACCGCCATTGAGGACGGCTCGTTCGAAAGCGAAATCGCGTCGGTTACGGTCAAGACGCGTAAGGGTGAGAAAGAGATCACCAGCGACGAGCAACCGCCTAAGGCCAATCTTGACAAGATTCCCCAGCTTCGCCCGGCCTTCGCCAAAGACGGCTCGGTGACGGCGGCGAATTCAAGCTCGATCTCCGATGGCGCGGCGGCGCTCGTGCTGATGCGACGCTCGGAAGCTGAAAAGCGCGGCCTAACTCCGCTTGCCATCATCCGTGGTCATACTACCCATGCCCATGAGCCGGCTTGGTTTACCACCGCGCCGGGCCCGGCAATCTATAAGCTCCTGGATAAAGTGGGCTGGGACAAGGACGAGGTTGGCCTGTTCGAGATCAATGAGGCCTTCGCCGTGGTCACCATGGCGGCAATGCGCGATTGTGACATTCCGCACGACAAGGTGAACGTCCATGGAGGTGCCTGCGCTCTCGGGCATCCTATCGGTGCGTCCGGCGCGCGGCTGATTGTCACACTCTTGTCAGCGATGAAGGTTCATGGAGAGGACAGGGGGTTAGCCGCACTTTGCATTGGCGGTGGCGAGGCTACCGCCATCGCCGTCGAGCTTGTACACTGATGGCCGTCACCATCCCGGCTCGACTCGGTAAGGCTACGTGGCTCGACGCCGGGCAGTCCCTCAAGCTGATCAACACTTATGGCTCCCAAGTGGTCGATACCTGGGCCTTCATAGTGGGGGATATGAACGAGTTCATGTCGATGGAGCACACTCGCGCTGCTATCGGCGGCATTTTCCCCCAAGTGGGCGATAGGATGGTAACCAATCATCGTGAGCCCATCCTAACGCTACTAGAAGATACGTCGCCGGGTATTCATGACACGCTAATCGCTGCCTGCGACCGATACCGTTACGAACAGCTTGGGTGCGTGGGCTATCACGAAAGCTGTACCGACAATCTTGCCGCCGCCCTTGGCGAGCTAGACCTGGCGCCGCCAGAGACGCCCTCGCCCTGGAACATTTGGATGAACATCCCAGTTGCGGTGGACGGGTCGGTTAGCTTCGAACCGCCGTTGAGCAAAAGGGGCGATTACATGGTGTTGCGCGCCGAGCGCGACGCGGTCGTCGTCTTCTCTTGCTGCCCGCAAGATATTCTACCTATCAACGGCACTGATTGCGCGCCGAAGGAGTGTCATTTCGAAATTTTTAATTGAGAGCAGAAATCAGTCATGAGTGTTGTCGCTGTAGGTGCATATTAATGGTTTGCCGACCAAGATAAGGCGTCTGCCAAGGAGTTCGCTTACGCGATCTACCGTGGGTATTTTCCGACAACCGCAATCTTTTGGAGCCTGAAGTAGTCGTCGATTCCGCCACTGGCCTCGGCATCGATAAAGGCGAACACGTCGCCGCATTAAAGGACGGTGACTTCAGGGTGCGCCTAAGTAGCGAAGTCGATGCGGCATTTAAAATAGGCGTCTTCGACGCAAATTTTTTTACTCTCGGTGAGAAACAGTTTTGGGACCGTGACCGGTTGGATCAGCTCGACAAATCGCTCGAGACGGGCGCTGGTAAACTGTTTTAACAGTTTGACGCGCCAGATCGGGACGTCGCCAAGACGATTTGTCAAATCGCGGAATTCTCCGAGAAGCGCATCGGGGACTAGTTTTTTATCGGAAAAACGCACTAGCCAGTGGTATGCGCCAGCATCCGGCTGATCAGCGCGGGATCGGCATTGCCGCCCGAGAGGATGAGGCCAACCTTCCTGCCCGCCATCCGCTCCTTTTCCTGCAGGAGCGCGGCGAGCGGCGCGGCACCAGCGCCCTCGGCGAGATTGTGGGTATCGGTGAGGTAATGTGCCATAGCGGCGAGGATTTCGTTCTCGCTTACCCGGACGATGCGTTCTGCCCGGGCACTAATGATATCGAGCGCCTCGGCGACCGGCACGCGGCAGGCCATGCCGTCGGCCAAGGTATCGGCGTTGTTGGTGCTAACCGGCACGCCGGCCTCGAATGATAGAGCATACGAAGCGGCGTTTTCGCTCACCACGCCGACCACCTTGGTTCTTAAGCCAAGCGAGTCGCGCGCTGAAATCACGCCACAAATACCGGAGCCCAGACCTATCGGTACATAGACCGTATCGAGGTCCGGCGCCGCATAGAACAGCTCCAAAGCGTAGCATGCTACTCCCCTGACTAGTGACATGTTGAAGGAGGGTACTAGTTCCACGCCGTCCTCGTCGGCCAACTTTATTGTGTACTCAAGTGCTTCCTGAAAATCGCGACCATGCACGACTAATTTGGCACCTAAGGCCTGCATCGCTGCGTTCTTGCCCGGTGAATTGCCGTGTGGCACGACGATGGTCGCTGACAGCCCGGCGCGCAACGCGGCGAAGGCTATGCTCTGGCCGTGATTACCGGTCGTCGCGGCGAGCACCCTACGTACGCTGCCTCGTTGCTTGAGTTGATCTATATAGACCAGCCCGCCGCGCACCTTGAAGGCGCCGATTGGCGTGTGGTTCTCATGCTTGACCCACACTTCCGCGCCGGCTCTCTGACTCAAAAGTGGCCAGCAGATCTGCGCCGTCGGTGCCAGGCTGCGATGGACCAACTCGCCTGCCGTCTGAAGATCGCTAAGTTCAGGTAATTTCATTTGCACCTCATTCGCACAGTATAGCCACTCGTGGCACGATGATCATGTTTCAATCGAGCACGCGGGCGGTTAATCTCGGCCTGGAAATAGGAGTCACCGCATGGCGATCTTACCGAGTAAAATCGACACCGGCTCGCCGGAATTCACCGAAAACACCAATGCGATGCAGGCGCTTGTCGATGAGCTCAACGCGACACTGCAAGAGATCAATGGCGGCGGCGGCAAAAAGGCTCGGGCGCGCCATACCGAGCGCGGCAAGATGCTGCCGCGTGAGCGTATCGGCGCGCTGATTGATCCGGGCACGGAATTCTTAGAATTCTCCGCTCTCGCGGCGCATGGCCTCTATGACGACGATATACCGGCCGCCGGTATCATCACAGGCATTGGTCGTGTGTCCAGGCGCGACTGCGTGTTGGTGGTGAATGATGCCACGGTAAAAGGCGGCACCTATTATCCAATCACGGTAAAGAAGCATCTCCGCGCGCAAGAGATCGCGGCGCAGAACCGGCTGCCCTGTATCTATCTCGTTGATTCAGGTGGCGCTAATCTGCCGTACCAGGACGAAGTCTTTCCCGACCGCGACCATTTCGGTCGTATTTTCTATAACCAGGCACGCATGTCCGCTGACGGCATCGCCCAGATCTCATTAGTCATGGGCTCATGCACTGCAGGCGGTGCCTATGTTCCAGCTATGTCTGACGAGACCATCATCGTCAAAGATCAGGGTACTATCTTTCTTGGTGGCCCACCATTGGTGAAGGCCGCAACCGGAGAGGAGGTAACCTCGGAGGAGCTTGGCGGCGGAGATCTGCATACTCGGGTCTCTGGCGTAGCCGATTATCTCGAGGATGACGACGCGGCGGCACTCAAACGCGCCCGCGGCATTGTGGCCCGGCTAAACAGAGCATCGAATGGAGCGCGGGAACACATCCAACCGATACCACCGCTCTATGACGCCAAGGAATTGTACGGCGTGGTGCCAACCTCTCTCCGGCGCATGTTCAATGTGCGTGAGATCATTGCCCGTATTGTCGATGGTAGCGAATTCGATGAATTCAAATCGCGCTATGGTCGGACCCTGATTACCGGTTTTGCTCGTATTGACGGACACCTGGTCGGCATCCTCGGCAATAATGGCATCCTGTTCTCCGAATCGGCCCTTAAAGGAACCCATTTCATTGAGCTCTGTTGTCAGCGAGGCATACCACTTATATTTTTACAGAACATCGTCGGTTTTATGGTGGGTAAGCGGTACGAGCAGGGCGGTATTGCCAAGGACGGCGCGAAGCTGGTGATGGCCGTGGCCTGCGCCAATGTGCCAAAATTCACCATAATTGTGGGCGGCAGCTTCGGCGCTGGCAATTACGGCATGGGCGGACGTGCCTATGAGCCGCACTTCCTTTGGATGTGGCCCAATGCACGTATCTCAGTGATGGGCGGCGAGCAGGCTGCAAGCGTGCTCGCGCGAATTCGCCGTGACCACATCGAGGAGAATGGCGGAGACTGGTCGGTAGCAGAGGAGTTGAAATACAAGGCGCCAATCCTCAAGCAATATGAAACCCAAGGAAAGCCGTATTATTCCTCTGCCCGATTGTGGGATGATGGCGTGATCGACCCGGCGGATACCCGAGCGGTTCTTTCCCGCGGGCTTTCCGCTGCGGCCAGTGTGCCAGGCGAAGATTCAACGTTTGGCATATTTAGGATGTGAGCTTATGACCGAAGGACATATTCTTGTTACCGTGGATGCCAAGGGCGTCGCGACGGTCACACTTAATCGGCCAGAGAAGCACAATGCCATCAACGACGCGCTGTTGGCTACGCTGACCCATGAATTATGCGCGCTCGGCGATGATGAAAATGTCCGGGTGATAGTGCTCGCCGCACGTGGTGCGAGTTTTTGCGCCGGTGCTGATTTGCAATGGATGAAGCGAACCGCAGAGTTTACAGAAGCCGAAAATATACGTGATGCCAGTGCTTTAAGTGAGTTACTTAAGATATTAAATGCACTTCCTCAGCCGACTATCGCCCTCATTCAAGGACCTGCCTATGCCGGCGGTGTCGGGCTAATCTGCTCGTGCGATATTGCCATCGCCGCGCGCAGCGCGTGTTTTTCCATAACTGAGGTCAGGCTCGGTCTTATCCCGTCGGTCATCAGTCCGTTCATCATAAAGGCGATCGGCGAAAACTATGCCCGACGCTACATACTCACTGGTGAGCGCATCTCCTCTGACGAGGCAAAGCGCATTGGCCTGGTGCATGAGGTAGTACCAGACGAAGCACTGGTGGCGCACAGCGAAACCTTCGTCAAAATGCTGCTTCGGGGTGGCCCCAAGGCACTCGCGGAAGCCAAGGCGCTTATCAAGGCTGTGCATGGCCGCGAGGTCGATAGCGCGCTGCTCGTTAATTTGGCTAAACGGATCGCCCGAGTGCGCGTCTCTGATGAGGCTCAGGAGGGCATGGGCGCATTTCTAGAAAAAAGAAAACCGTATTGGGTTTAATTGAACAATGACGCTCCATTTGTTGAAGCTTGCAGTTGGCATCGAGAATATTGGCCATTTGAGGGAATTACAGGAACGGCGCTTGGAGGAACAGGGCGAATTACGCCACATTACCCGATCAATGCCGCGCCGTGCAGATCAGGTGTTGGAAGGTGGCTCGCTTTATTGGGTAGTGCGCAATTTCATCCGCGTGCGTCAGCGTATCCTTGATCTCAAATATGTTCGCAATGAGGAGACCGGCGGTAACAAATGTGCGTTGGTGCTTGATCCAGGGCTGGTCCTGACTGTTCCGACAAGGCGTCGTCCACATCAGGGCTGGCGCTATTTCGAGGACGAGAGCGTGCCACCGGATCTCGGCGCTTCCATCGACGAATTCGGCGATATGCCGGTAGAAATGGCGGCGGAGCTGCGCGCGCTTGGACTGATATAGTTAATCAAGCAAACAGTCAGGGTTGAGCTCGGCAGATGCAAGCTGGCGGATAACAGGGGATTATTTTAACACCTCCCATTACAACTATTTGTGTTTCTTAATCTAGACGTAAAAGTCAAGCCAGGGGGAAGGACCATTCTGGAGATTTCCGTTAATACTTAATTTCAAAGCGCGTGGCGATTTTTCCGCGCCATTTCGATGAAAATGCAAAATTATGGGTTCAACGTTTGTGGCACTATTTTTTCACTCAACTCCCCCTATTCAGAACCACGCATACCCGTTAGATTCTCTGTGAAAGAGAGCATAACGAAATGTCATCACGGAACAAAAACCTGCCTACAGGGGTCGACAGCGACGAGTCGGATATAGATAACTTTCTGAACAAAGTCGCGGCGACGCCGTCGCCGATTAGAGGTTCTGGCAAAGGACGCCTTTTATTCTCGATGGACGCGACAGCCAGTCGCGAGCCTAGTTGGGACCGCGCTTGCCACATTCAGGGCGAGATGTTTCAAGCTACCGCAATGCTTGGCGGCCTTTCTGTGCAGCTCGCCTATTACCGCGGCTTCAGTGAGTTTCGAATCACCAAATGGCTCGATAATTCACGAGCTCTGGTGCGCCATATGACCGCCGTTCATTGCCTTGGTGGCCATACCCAGATTCGCAAAATTCTTAATCACGCGATCCGCGAGAGCAAGAAGGAGCGGTTGGGCGCGTTGGTCTTCGTCGGTGATGCCATGGAGGAGGACGTTGACAATCTCTGCGCGCTGGCAGGTGAACTCGGTATGCTAAAGGTGCCGGCTTTTATGTTCCACGAGGGAGGCAACCACGAAGCTAGCCTTGCATTCCGCCAAATCGCGCGGCTTTCTGGTGGAGCCTATCTGCAATTCGATTCCAGCAGCGCGGCTGAGCTCAAGAACTTGCTGAGCGCTGTTGCCGTTTACGCCGCTGGAGGAAAGCGGGCGCTTCTCAGCTATGGCAAGAGCGAGGGTGGCGCTGCGCTGCAAATTTCTCACCAAGTCAGGTAGACTGAGCCAAATTCGGAAATTTCGGAAGGTTCCATGCACCTATGGTGACATATCTTATTCTTGGCGTCGCGTTGCTGGTAGCGGTGCTGTTGATTGTGCGCTGGTATGAGAGTGCCAATCCTTCTCGTCTCGCCAAGGCGTTAAAATGGGGTTTTCTCGGCCTTGGTGCGGTCGTTGCAATCTTTCTCGGCGTAACTGGGCGAATTCAATTGGCCGCCATCCCGTTGGCGTTGATATTTTTGCCGTTGATCTTGCGCTCCCTGCGCGGTGGCGTTTCGCAGAGCGGCACGCCCTCGCGCGGTCAGCAGTCTGAAGTCCAGACCACTTATTTGCGTATGCATCTGGATCATGATAGCGGCGAGATGCATGGCACGGTACTGCGCGGCACATACGAAGGCAGGGCGCTTAACGAACTCTCTCGCGAGGAACTACTCGAAATTTTGCACGAATGCGACGCCAATGACGAGCAGTCGGCACGGCTGATGGAAAGCTATCTCGACCGTGTGTTCGGCGAGGATTGGCGCAAAAGTGCTGAGGAAACGGAGCCACGGCAACCCCGACGTACTTCGTCTGCCACCATGACCAGGGATGAGGCCTATGAGGTGCTTGGCCTTGAGCCAGGGGTAAGCGGAGCTGAGATTCGAGAGGCCCACCGCAAATTACAGCTCAAAAATCACCCCGATCAGGGTGGTTCGGACTATCTCGCGGCAAAAATCAACCAAGCGAAGGAGATTCTGCTCGAAGGTAAGTGAGGCGTCGCCGGTTCTGTCATTGTGACAACCCGGCCTCTTGCCCGATGGTCGAAAAGATGACAAACACTGCGCGAACCTGCCGCAGATTACTCTCGAGTGTAAGGACCGTAATTGCATGATAAGGCCCGTCAAAAAGGCTGTATTTCCGGTCGCCGGCCTCGGTACTCGTTTCCTGCCGGCCACCAAGGCCGTGCCGAAGGAAATGCTGCCCATCGTCGATAAACCGCTGATACAATATGCGGTAGAGGAAGCAGCCGAGGCGGGTATCGAGAAATTCATCTTCGTCACTGGGAGTGATAAGGCGGCGATCGAGAACCATTTTGATCATTCCTATGAGCTCGAGGCGGTCATGGCCGAGCGAGGCAAGACGGCCGATCTGGAGACAATACAGAATCTAATACCGCCGGCCGGAGCGCTGTCCTATACCCGCCAGCAGGAGCCACTTGGCCTCGGCCATGCCGTCTGGTGCGCGCGCGATCTCGTTGGCGATGAGCCATTTGCGGTCTTTCTTGTCGATGAGCTGGTGCTCTCCAAGACGCCCTGCATGAAGCAGGTGATGGATGTCTACAAGCAGCGTGGCGGCTGCGTCTACGCGCTGGCCGAGACACCGATGGAAAAGACCAACCGTTATGGCATCGTCGATGTGGCCGCGGACGACGGCCATGTCATCGATATTAAGGGCATGATAGAGAAGCCTGCGCGGAGTGAGGCGCCGTCCAATCTTGCTATCATTGGACGCTACGTGTTGCAGCCCGAGGTATTCTCTCATCTGAGCCGCATGGAGCGAGGCGTTGGTGGCGAGATTCAGCTTACCGATTCCCTTGCCAAGTTGGTGGAAGATGGCATTCCGGCATTCGGTTTGCGCTTCGAGGGTCAGCGCTTTGATTGCGGTGGTAAGCTGGGGTTCTTAAAGGCCAATATTGCCTTCGCTCTGGCGCGCGACGATCTTGGGGGCGATCTCTCAGTCTTCCTAGATAGCCTTTCCGCCTCGGATTAATTTCTAACGGATTATCACTATGCGTGTCGCCATGATTGGCACCGGCTATGTTGGCCTCGTTTCCGCCGCCTGCTTCTCTGAATTCGGCGTCGACGTCGTCTGCGTAGATAAGGTGCGTGAGAAAATCGACGGCCTTAATGCAGGAAAGATTCCGATCTACGAACCCGGCCTAGAGGATCTTGTTAACCATAACGTTGAAGCAGGACGGCTTAGCTTCACCACTGATCTTGCCGAGGCGGTGATGAGCGCCGATATTGTTATGCTCGCCGTTGGGACGCCAAGCCGGCGTGGTGATGGCCATGCTGATCTATCCTTTGTTCATGCCGCAGCGGAAGAAATTGCCGACGCAATAGCTGGCTACATGGTGGTGGTGACGAAATCCACCGTGCCGGTTGGCACCGGCGCCGAAATTGCTCGTATTATCCGAAGTCGCCGTCCAGCTGCCGAATTCGATATTGTCTCCAACCCAGAATTTCTTCGAGAGGGCTCCGCGATCGGTGATTTCATGCGCCCCGACCGAGTCGTGGTTGGCGTCGAATCAGAGCGCGCTAAGAAGCTCATGACAGAGCTTTATCGACCGCTTTCTCTGATCGAGACACCGGTCGTCTTCACTGACGTAAAAACCGCCGAGTTGATCAAATATGCCGCCAATACTTTTCTCGCGACCAAGATCACCTTCATTAACGAGATCGCCGATATCTGCGAGAAAATCGATGCCGATGTGCACGATGTCGCCAAGGGTATCGGGCTCGACGGGCGCATCGGCAACAAGTTTCTTCATCCGGGTCCGGGCTATGGCGGTTCGTGCTTTCCCAAAGACACACTGGCCTTTGTGCGTATCGCCCGCGAAAGCGGCTCGCCAAGCCGCATCGTCGAGGCGGTGGTCAACATCAATGAGCAGCGCAAAGCGCGGATGGCGGAGAAGATAATCGATGCCTGCGGCGGCACGGTGGCGGAAAAACAACTCGCTGTGCTTGGTGTAGCCTTCAAGCCTAACACTGACGATGTTCGTGATAGTCCCAGCCTGACGATCATCCCTGCGCTACAGGCGGCGGGCGCCAAAGTCCGCGCTTACGACCCTGAGGCGATGGAGGAGGCGAAGGAGTTGCTTGCCAACATCGATTGGTGCGCCAATGCCTATGACGCCATGGAGAACGCGGACTGTCTTGTAATCCTGACAGAGTGGAACGAGTTCCGTGCTCTTGACTTGGAGCGGGTCAAGGGGCTGCTGTCAAAGCCAGTGATCGTCGATCTACGCAACATCTACGAGCCCAAAGATATAAAGGCGCAGGGCTTCGACTATACGAGCGTCGGCCGCCCGTGAGTTGGGCGCACCGCTTCGACCCGACAATCTTGCGCGAATACGATATTCGCGGTGTCGTCGGCCGCACCCTCAGCACCCAGGACGCTGAGTCAGTCGGCCGCGCCTTCGCCACCATTGCGGCGCGCGAGACCGGTGGCAAGACGTTTTGCGTCGGCTATGACGGGCGGGTTAGCTCGCCTGACATGGAGGCGGCGCTGATCGTCGGCCTTAATTCCGTAGGCGCGAATGCCATCCGTATCGGGCTCGGGCCGACGCCGATGCTATATTATTCGGTACAAGAACTCGGTGCTGATGGTGGTATCATGATCACCGGCTCGCACAACCCGCCGGACAATAATGGCTTCAAGATTATGCTCGGCAAGGAATCTTTCTTTGGCGAGCGCATTCAGGAACTCGGTGGGCTCGCGGCCACCGGCGATTACCCCACTGGCGCGGGCGAATATTGGTCTGAACCTATGCTTGACCGCTATGTTGCCCGTTTGTCGGAGGAGGGAACTTCCCTCGCACCGCTCAAGGTGGCATGGGACGCTGGCAATGGCGCGGCTGGCGAGGCGATGGTCAAACTGACGAACAACCTTGCCGGCGAGCACCTTCTGCTCAACGAGAAGATCAACGGTACCTTTCCAGTCCATCATCCTGACCCGACCGTTCCGGAGAACCTGGCGCAGATCATCGCTACCGTGCGAAAAGAAGGCTGCGATGTTGGTATCGCCCTAGACGGCGATGGTGATCGCATCGGTGTGGTTGACGGTAATGGCGAAATTCTCTGGGGCGATCAGATCCTCGCGCTTCTTGCCCGTCCAGTGCTGGCTGAGCGGCCAGGAGCGACGATCATCGCTGATGTCAAGGCTAGCCAAGTGCTGTTCGACGAGGTCGCCAGACTTGGTGGCAAACCGCTTATGTGGAAGACTGGCCATTCCCTTATCAAGACAAAGATGGCAGAAACTGGTTCGCCTCTCGCTGGCGAAATGAGTGGCCACATCTTCTTTGCCGATCGATTTTACGGCTATGACGATGCGCTCTATGCCGCGCTCCGACTATTGGAGGTTGTTTCCGGCGCGGGCGAGAGTCTGGCTACGTTGCGCGCCTCTTTGCCAGTCCGCATCAACACCCCGGAGTTGCGCTTTGCATGCGATGACCTGCGCAAGTTTGATGCCATTGAGGAAGTGCGCGCCAGGCTTGCCGTTGAGGGTGCGACTGTAAACGCGAGCGACGGTGTACGGGTGAACACTGCGGATGGCTGGTGGCTGCTGCGCGCATCCAACACGCAGCCGGTGCTGGTTGCGCGCTGCGAAGCCAGAGATCAGGCCGGACTGAAGAGACTAAAAAAGGCACTGGTAAAGCAATTAAGCGAAAGCGAGATCGCTCCGCCAGACTTCTGAAGTGTATAGGCGATAGGGAGAATCTGCCGTGAGTAACGAAATTTGCCAGTTGACTGCCATCGAATTGCTTTTGGCATACGAGTTGGGAGAACTGTCTCCAGTCGCCGTGACCGAGGCGGTGCTCGCACGCATCCATGATCTCCAGGACGCCTATAACGCTTTTTGCTTGATCGACGATGACGGCGCCATGGCCTCTGCTCGGCAATCGGAAAAGCGTTGGCTCTCTGGGGAGCCTAATGGCCGTCTCGATGGTGTGCCGGCCACAGTTAAGGATCTTGTGCTCACCAAGGGATGGCCGACCATGCGCGGCTCTAAAACCACCGACCGCAATCAGTCCTGGAACGAAGATGCTCCCGCAGTGGCACGTCTGCGCGAAAATGGTGCCGTGTTGCTCGGCAAGACCACGACGCCAGAATATGGTTGGAAGGGTGTTACTGATAGTCCACTCACAGGTATTACTAAGAATCCTTGGAACATTGAGTTCACTCCGGGCGGTTCGAGCGGTGGCGCAGCGGTGGCTGCGCTTTGTGGCATGGGTCCCTTGCACATTGGCACCGATGGCGGCGGATCTGTTCGCATTCCGTCCGCTTTTAGCGGAATCTTTGGAATCAAGGCAAATTTTGGCCGAGTTCCAGTCTATCCAGCGAGCCCGTTTGGCACGCTGTCGCATCTTGGCCCGATGACACGCACCGTTCGTGACGCGGCATTGATGCTGAGCGTCATGGCCGAAACTGATTCACGTGATGCTTACGGACTACCCTATGATGCACGCGATTATAGCGCTGTTCTTGAAGGCGGCATTGAAGGTCTTTGCGCCGCTTACAGCCCGGACTTGGGTTACGCCGAGGTCAACCCGGAGGTTGCGGAAAAAGTTTCTATGGCAGTCAAATCGCTTGAGGCACTCGGTGTCCGTATAGAGCAGGTCGATCCTGGCTTCGATAACCCGCAAGACATCTTCCGCACCCATTGGTATGCCGGTGCGGCCTTTGTTCTCCGCGGTATGACGGATGCTCAGCGCGACATGGTTGATCCTGGTCTCCGCGTGGTTGCGGAGAAGGGTGATGCCATCACAATGGACAGCTATTTCAAGGCCGTTCTCGCACGTAGCCATTTGGCCGTTACCATGCGGCAATTTCACAAAACGTATGATCTGTTGATTACGCCGACAATGCCGTCGCCGGCCTTTTCTCTCGGCAACGATACGCCGATTGGCCCGGACGGTTCGTCGTGGGACGATTGGAGCCCCTTTACTTTCCCGTTCAACCTTACGGGCCAACCAGCGGCTACCGTACCGTGCGGCTTTACCTCCGAAGGCTTGCCCGTCGGCCTACAGATTGTCGGGCGAAACTATGATGAGGCGACGGTACTACGTGCTGCCTATGCCTATGAACGTGCTAATCCGGAGCATAGTAAGACACCAGAAATGCCAATAAATGGCAGATAAAACTAACAAAATTCAAAGCTCTAAGTATTCTCTAACCAAGCGTTAGACTTGACGCGCGATTCTGTTCTGCTCCATAAGGAGGACCGGCTGAATCGCTAATAACCTAAGGCTATGAGTAATTTCGTGGCGAATAGTGGCTTAAACCGGCGAAAAATTTTCGCACGGCGCGCATTCGTCGCTGCTGCGACCTTCGTGCTTTCAATCACGGTATTGCTAGCTAGCGTAAAGCCGGGGGAAGCCGGCTATGCCTCGATTGTACTAGATGCCGATACCGGCGAGGTGCTGCGATCGCGTAACGCCGATACACGCAACTATCCCGCGTCTCTCACAAAAATGATGACGCTCTATATGCTGTTTGAAGAGCTCGACAGCGAGCGAATGAACCTTAGTACCAAACTAAAGATCTCTAAGCGTGCGGCTGGGCAACCAGCATCGAAACTCGGCCTTAAGAGGGGTGAGATAATTACAGTACACCAGGCGATAATGGCGCTATCGACAAAATCTGCGAACGACGTTGCCACCGTAATTGCCGAGGCGATCAGTGGCACCGAATGGGAATTCGCTATCGCAATGACCAAGCGGGCGCGTAACCTTGGCATGAAGCGTACGCGCTTCCGAAATGCCTCCGGTCTGCCCAATCGCAAGCAGCTTTCCTCGGCGCGCGACATGGGTATTTTAGCCATGGCACTGCTGCGAGATTTTCCACATTTTTATGATTATTTCTCGACAACTTCGTTCACCTACGGGGGTGTCACCCACCGCACACACAACAACCTCCTTAAGCGTTATCCTGGCATGGATGGTATGAAGACCGGCTATATCCGCGCCTCAGGATTCAATCTTGTCGCCTCTGCCTTGCGCAACGGGAGGAGGGTGGTCGCCGTGGTCTTCGGTGGCCGCACAGCCAAATCACGAGATAAACACATGGTAAAGTTGCTTGATCTCGGTTTTGAGCGTATGGCTCAGCGCGACCAGAAAAAAAACACCAAGCAATATGTAGGCTTGCAGAGTCGAATGATTCCGCTTCCCGTCGTCAAGCCTGGGGCTGAGTTGGAATCCAGACATGTCGCGGCCTCTAGCATCCCCTTGCCAACGCGCCCGCGCCCGACGATCGGAAAATGGGCAATCCAGATCGGAGCTTACCGCTCCGCTCAAGCCGCCGAGTCAGCCCTACAATTAGCTTCCAAGCGCCTCACCACTCTGTTAGCCAATGCTTCGGCTGCCCTCACGCCAATCGAGATGAAACGCGGAAATATTCTTTACCGCGCCCGTTTTCTTGGTTTGCGCAAGAGTGAAGCGACGAAGGCTTGCAATACGCTGAAATCGGCGGCCATACCCTGTGCCGTCATGCCCAATCCGGACCTCCAGTTGGCACGGAATTCACACTGAATACCTCTTGGCTATGGGCCGGCGTGAAAAATGTTTGAATCCCGGCTAAACGGCTTTGTCCCGGACCTTTTGTATAGAGCACTTGTATTCGGCGTATGCGAATACACAGGTCGGGCCGACAATGTGGCATAGCTTTGCTTTTCTTGGTTTAGCTATCGCTCTTCCGTATACATCAAGAAATTCTGACGCAGCCATTCGCCGCCACGTAACCGTCTTACTTAGAACACAACATCTTTACCAACAATGTGCGTACCTATGAAGTGGTTGGGCTGTCCCGCTGCAGTATTGGTCAACGCGGAAGTTTTGCCGAGGGAGATGAGTCAAAAATTTATTGTGCACTTTTGCCGAATTGTTAATCCAAACCCAAAGGGTAAACCAAATAAAAATTTGTATACGCTTCGGTCAGAATTTCAAAGAGTCCAGAGCCTTTTCATCTCAAACTAAGCACTCAGAGACAAACTATATTTGATTGGAGAAAAGTCATGTTAAGTAAAAAAAAGTTCAGTGAATCTAGGCAATTTCGCGCAGGCAATGACTGCCCTGGCCCATGCCCACGCCAACCGTCTAAAATTCTGGAGCAGCGATAGGAAATGTTATTGAAAGTTTCAGATTTTCAAATGCACCAAACGTCGTCACCAGTCCGGTGGCTTGCTTGTGACGATCCTAAGCCTGATCGGACTATAGATATAACTCGCTAAAGCATTTGCGCAGTTAACGCTGAAATCTTTATAGGTGCATGTCGATGGTAAAAAAGCTGTAATCGTGACTATGGAGTGAAAATTCTGCCTGGTCGGAGAGCATAAACGTAAAACACAGCGAAAAGAGCTTAAATTCGAAACATGACATGGTTGAACGCCCGCCACTGATCAAGCCGGCTCGGAGGAAGACTCTTCTCGCGCGCCTGAGGACCTACTTTCTGACTGGCATTGTCGTGTCGGCGCCAGTCGGCATCACAATATGGTTGATATGGCTATTCGTTGCATTCGTCGACCGCACGGTAGTGCCGCTTATCCCGGAAAGCTACAACCCGTCTGACGTGCTAGGTGTCAGCGTGCCTGGCATCGGTGTCGTTGTGGTGCTGGTGGCGGTCACCTTGATCGGCTTTCTTGTCACTAATTTTTTTGGCCGCTTTATGGTCAAGGTGGGCGAGAACATGGTCTCGCGCGTGCCTGTGGTGCGGACGATTTATGGCGTGCTCAAGCAAATTTTTGATGCGGTGCTGGCGCAGTCCGAGGGCGCTTTCCGCGAAGTTGTGCTAATCGAATATCCGCGCAAGGGCATCTGGGTGATTGGCTTCATTACGAGCAGCACCCAGGGTGAAGTGCAGCGCGTAACGCCTGATGATATGGTAAATGTCTTCTTGCCAACGACGCCCAACCCAACATCAGGATTCCTTCTGTTCGTACCTCGCAAGGATTGCATCACGCTGCATATGACGGTGGAGGAGGGCGTGAAGCTTGTAATCTCCGGTGGTATCGTCTCGCCACCCGACAACGACAGGCTTTCAGCTGAAGATGAAGCTGAAGAGACCGTGACTTAGGTTCAAGCCGATCTCAGATAACGCGCCGCCGCGTCACGCTCAAAGAGATAGAGAAGCACGCGCAAGGCTTCGCCGCGGGCAGACCGCAATTTCGGATCGCGCTCAAGAATTAGGCGGGCATCGTCGCGCGCGGTGGCGAGTAGGTCGCTATGGTGGGTGAGGTCAGCGACGTTAAGCCGCGGCAGACCGCTTTGTTTGGTGCCGAGCAATTCGCCTGCACCGCGGAGCTTGAGATCCTCCTCGGCGATGCGGAATCCATCATCTGTCTCGCGCAGGATTTCAAGACGCGCCTGCGCTGTAGGGCCGAGCGGGGGAGCGTAGAGCAGTAGGCAATTTCCCGGCTTGTCCGCCCGGCCGACGCGTCCGCGCAACTGATGGAGCTGGGCGAGACCAAAACGCTCAGCGTGCTCGATGACAATTATCGTCGCATCGGGCACGTCTATGCCAACTTCAATTACAGTCGTAGCCACCAGGATATCGAGCGAGCCTTCTACGAAGGCTGACATACACTCGTCCTTTTTATTGTTTTTCATCCGGCCATGAACTAACCCCACCCGCGCACCAAATATCCTCTCCAGTGCGGCGTGGCGACTCTCTGCTGCCGCAAGGTCAAGGGCTTCCGACTGTTCGACCAGCGGACAGATCCAATAGACCTTGGCGCCCGTTTCCACTGCGCGCCGGACGCCCGTTACGACCTCGTCGAGGCGCTCGATCGGTATGACACGTGTCGTCACTGGCACGCGCCCGGCCGGTTTTTCTATCAGCCGTGAACTGTTCAGATCGCCGTATGCTGTTAGCATCAGGGTGCGCGGGATCGGCGTTGCCGTCATCACCAGCACGTCGACTTCCTTGCCTTTGGCGGCGAGCGTCATACGTTGATGCACACCAAAACGGTGCTGCTCGTCGACCACGGCGACGGCGAGGTTGGCGAACTCGACTCCGCTTTGAAATAGAGCATGTGTGCCGACAGCGATATTAATCTTGCCGGTAGCGAGTTTTGCCAGCACCGCCTCACGCTCGCTCTTTTTGCCGCGTCCGGAGAGTAGGTCGGTGGTGACGCCACTACCCGCCAATAGAGTTTCTAATGTCGCGTGGTGTTGCCGGGCGAGTAATTCGGTCGGTGCCATCAGCGCTGCTTGCGCCCCCGCTTCGACGGCGATCAACAAGGTGAACAGCGCAACGACTGTCTTGCCGCTGCCGACATCGCCCTGCAACAGGCGTAACATCCGGTGCGGCGCCTTGAGGTCGCCTTCAATTTCCCTGATGGCCTGCTTCTGCCCGTTGGTAAGCAAGAAAGGTAGACGCTTGGAAACGGTCTCGCGTAGCTTGCCATCGCCCGCGGTCGTGCGCCCGGTGGCACGCTGTAAGGAGGCCCGCAGCAGCATGAGTGCTAATTGATTGGCGAGCAGCTCGTCATAAGCAAGTCGCTGGCGCGCCGGCGCTTCTGGAGTTAGGTCGGCTTCTTCCTGAGGCTCGTGCGACTCGAGCAGGGCTGGCTTCCAGGCCGGCCAGCCTTGGCGCACGAGATAAGTTGTGTCACACCATTCCGCAAGCTCCGGCGCATTTTCGAGGGCGACGCGTATTGCCTTAGAAAGAGGTTTCTGGTTCAGTCCGGCAGTCAGGGGATAAATCGGTTCAACGATTTGCACGTTATCTGTCTCTTCCTCGGGCGCAATGTGATCCGGATGGACGATTTGAATATCGTCGCCATATTTTTCCGTGCGGCCGCTGATAATGCGAATTTCGCCGACCGGCAATTGTTTAAGCAGATATTTTTCATGGGCATGGAAGAAGACAAGATCAAGCGCGCCACTCTCGTCAGAGCAGTGTACCTTGTAGGGTAGACGCTTGGTACGTGGCTTGTGGTGGGCTTCGACGCGAAGTTTGAGGGTAACGGTTACTCCCGCCGGCGCGTCAGCGACATTCGGTGAGAAGCGTCGATCGATTAAACCGGTTGGCAGATGCCACAGAACATCAGCAATCAGCGGCCCGGCGCATTGTTCTATCGATCTGGCGATGCGCGGACCGACGCCGGGCAGGGTTTCGACTGAGACGAAAAGCGGGTTGAGAATTTCCGGGCGCATTTGGTACCGAGGCTACCCCTGTCACTCCATGGCGGCAATGGCTGACAATCGGTTAGGCCTCTCCTATTATCCCGCGCCTGAACGAACGACGGAACCACCATGTCCCACAGTCTATTGACTCGCAGAAAGCGTCTACGCTACCGCACCAGCCATACCGGCACGCGGGAGACAGATATATTGGTCGGGGGTTTCGTTTCTCGGTTTGGTGATGACCTAGATGAACAGGCGACCGGTGCGTTGGAAGTTCTCCTGGACGGCGCGAATGATCGCGACATTCTTGATTGGATTACCGAACGCGCGCCGTTTCCCCAACGCTTCCAAAACGACACGACAGCGCGGCTGATAGCTTTCGTTAAGGATCGGTCCCGCTCGTGACTTCCGAAGATCTCAATCTACGCACGCTTACCCTCGACCGCCCTGGTGTTGTCACAGTCGGTGGCACGCCGGAGGGCTATGACGCACTTCTCCTCAGCGGGCTCGCCAAGGAAGCCGCGCCGGCGCCGTTACTCTATGTCGCGCCCGACGATTCGCGTCTCGCTAATATGCGAACCTGTCTAACCTTTTTCGCGCCTGATCTGGTCTGCCTCTCGATCCCGGCCTGGGATTGTCTACCCTATGACCGTATTTCGCCGCGCAATGATCTGATCGCTGAACGCATCGCTTCCCTCGTAACCCTGGCGGCGAATAGCAACGGCTCAGCCGTGGTACTAGTAACGGTCAATTCCCTCTTGCAGCGTGTGCCGCCGCGCGACGCCCTAGCGGGTGCTTCCTTCGCGCTCCGATGCGGAGAGGACCTCGCGCTCGATGCACTTTTTACCTTTCTTGAAGGCAATGGTTTTACCCGCAGCGGCACTGTGATGGAGGCCGGTGATTACGCGGTGCGCGGTGGAATCGTCGATATCTTCCCGCCTGGTGCGACGGAGCCGGTGCGCCTTGACCTGTTCGGCGAATCCCTAGAGGCGATCAAGACCTTTGATCCTGTTTCACAGCGCAGTATCGGTGCGCTGGAGGCGCTCAACCTCCTGCCGGTGAGCGAAGTGGTACTCAACGAAAAGACCGTCGCCCGCTTCAAAGCCGGCTATCGCAGCCAGTTCGGCGCTGTTACCTATGCCGATCCGCTGTTCGAGGCGGTTGATTCCGGGCGACGCTATCCCGGCATGGAGCATTGGTTGCCGCTCTTTTACGACAAGCTCGAGACAATCTTCGATTATGTCCCGGGCGCGCTGATCTTTTTTGACCCGCTCGCCGAGCAAGCCTGCGTCGACAGATGGGAGGCGATCGATGATTACTACCGGGCTCGTACCGAGGGTGCGACGGCCGAATTTTCTACCGAGGAGTTCAAGCCGCTGCCGCCGGAAATGCTGTATCTCACTCGCGAGGAGCGCGACCGGCGCGCCGAGGGCCATACACTAGCGTTATTTTCGGTTTTTTCCACTGAGGAGCAGGTAGAGCGACGCAACTTTGATGCTGGTGGGCGCCAGGGCAAAGTGTTCACCGCCGAACGGAACCAGGCGACCGGCGATCTGTTCAACGCACTAGAGCAACACCTCAAGCGGGAAAATTGCGCTGGTCGTCGCGTCATGTTGGCAGGGTGGAGCGTTGGTACGTGCGAGCGCATAGCGCGCCTGTTGATCGAACACGGCGTCGAGGCGCCGGTGATGGTGGAGGACTGGCCCGCTATCAAGGCGCTGCCCGTTGGCACTGTCTCCCTCGCTGTGCTGCCGATGGAGCATGGTTTCGTCTCGCCTACCCTCACGGTAATTGCCGAACAGGATATCCTAGGCGACCGACTCAATCGAGGGCAGCGCCGCCGCCGGGTTAGGCCAGCGGAGTTCCTTGCAGATGTCTCTGAACTTAGTCAGGACGACCTCGTGGTGCATGCTGATCATGGTGTTGGTCGCTATGACGGCCTCGTCACCCTCAATGTAGATAATGCTCCGCATGACTGCTTACGCATTCTCTATGATGGTGATGATAGGCTGTTGTTGCCGGTCGAAAACATTGAGCTTTTGTCGCGCTATGGCTCGTCTGATCAACAGGTTTCCCTCGACAAGCTGGGTGGTTTGGCGTGGCAGGCAAGAAAGGCGAAACTCAAGCAGCGAGTTAAGGAAATGGCGGACGAGCTGATGAAGATCGCCGCACAGCGCACGCTGCGTAAGGCACCGGTACTTGCCGTTGAGGCCGGCGCCTATGAAGAATTTTGCGCTCGTTTTCCGTATAGTGAGACCGACGATCAGGCCAATGCGATCGACGAAAGCATGGCTGATCTCGCGAGCGGTCGACCGATGGACCGCTTGATCTGCGGAGATGTTGGCTTCGGCAAAACAGAAATCGCTTTACGCGCTGCGTTTCAAGCAGCGATGGGAGGCAAGCAGGTTGCTGTGCTGGTGCCAACCACGCTCCTCTGCCGTCAGCATTTCCAGAATTTCAGGAGGCGCTTTGAGATGCTGCCGGTGCGGGTCGCACAATTATCGCGACTGGTAAAGGCCAGCGAGGCGACGGAGGTGCGTGCCGCGATGAAAAGCGGCAAGATCGATATAGTGATCGGTACCCATACTCTTCTCGGGAAAAAGATTGAGTTCGCCGATCTAGGCCTTCTTATCGTTGATGAGGAGCAGCATTTTGGCGTTGTCCATAAGGAACGGTTGAAGAAGCTCCGAGCCGAGGTGCATGTGCTGACCCTGAGCGCGACGCCAATTCCACGTACTCTCCAAATGGCTCTCACCGGGGTACGCGATATGAGCATCATTGGCACGCCGCCGGTCGATCGTCTGGCAGTCCGCACCTTTATCATGCCGTTCGACCCAGTAGTCATGCGAGAGGCGCTGATGCGCGAGCATTTCCGGGGCGGTCAGAGCTTCTATGTTTGTCCTCGCATCGCCGATCTCGACAGCATCGCTGAGCGGGTGCGAAAGCTGGTGCCGGAAGTAAAGATCGGCGTCGCCCATGGCGGTATGCCGGTAGCCGAGCTCGAGGCGGTGATGGCCGATTTTTATGACGGAACTTTTGACGTGCTGATCTCCACCGCGATCATCGAATCTGGCCTCGACCTGCCGCGCGTCAATACTATGATCGTCCATCGCGCGGATATGTTCGGACTTTCCCAGCTCTACCAATTGCGCGGTCGTATTGGGCGCTCAAAACTGCGCGGTTATGCTTATTTCACCCTACCGCCGGCACACCGCATTACCGTGACAGCGCGCAAGCGACTCGAAGTAATCCACCGCCTCGATAGCCTTGGTGCCGGTTTCAGTCTGGCAAGTCATGACTTGGATATTCGAGGCGCCGGTAACCTTCTGGGTGGTGAGCAGTCAGGTCATATTCGTGAGGTTGGCATCGAGCTCTATCAGCACATGCTGGAGGAGGCGGTAGCACAGGCTCGGGCCAAGGCGGAAGGCAGTGCGGAGGTGCCTGTTGTCGAATGGTCGCCGCACATCAGTCTGGGAACAGCGGTGCTTATCCCGGAGACTTATGTCGAGGATTTAGATGTGCGCCTCACGCTATACCGCCGTGCCGCGCGCCTCGAGGACGGCGCGGAGATCGACGAGTTTATGGACGAGCTGGACGATCGTTTTGGCCCGGTGCCGAAAGAGGTCCGCCATTTGTTGGATATCGTTGCCATCAAGCGCCTGTGCCGCGCTGTCGGTGTCGAGCGTATTGATGCTGGACCCAAGGGTGCGGTGCTGTCCATGCGCGAAGATTCTGCAATCCAGACTGATAAACTGATTGCCTATATAGCTGACCCGCACAACGGTCTTCGACTACGCCCGGACCATAATCTAGTGATTACACGCAACTGGCCGGCAGCGGAAAAACGGTTGGAAGGCGTGCGCCGATTGCTGGCTATTCTCGGCGAAATGACCGGCTAAGCTAGCCTGCCTTAGCCAGTTCGTTGACCTTGGCTGCCATGATGAAGTCGTTCTGGTGCAGACCCTTGATCTTATGAGTGTAGAAAATCACATTGCAATAGCCCCAGCCGAAGGTGATGTCTGGGTGATGACCCTCCACTTCGGCCAGCATCCCAATCTTATTGACTAGATCGAGCGTCGTGGCGAAATCCGCCAGCTTGAAATCACGGCGAATTTTGCTTCCGGCGTCCAGCAGTTCCCAGCCCGGCGTGCTGGTAAGCAGTTCGCGCGCCTGCGTCTCTTCCAGCGGATCAATGCCGCCGCGGCAAGGTACGCAAGTTTGTTGGATCAGATTCTTCATTTGGGTTCCTCCTTAAAACAACATATTAGGGCATTTTTTGTTGCCTTGCAGTTAAGCTGTTGAGAGAATCTTGGGAATCGGTAGCGTATTAAGTCAGATTAAAGCGTGATCTTGAGGAACTGGTATAATGGATGGAGCGGTTAAAATTGTCGGCGATGCGGATGGTGTAAGCCTACCGCTTCACGATAACGCACCGCGCAGCGTAACGATCCTGGGCGCTACAGGATCGATTGGCTGCAATACTATCGACCTCTTGGAACGTCACCGTGAAAGCTTTACTGTCGAGGCGCTGACCGCCAATGGCAATATCAAATTGCTCGCGGAACAGGCGCGTAAGGTCGGCGCTAAATCCGCCGTTACGGCGGATCCCAACTGCTATCAGGAACTTAAACACGCGCTGGCTGACACCAATATCAGCGTCGCCGCGGGGCCCGAGGCCGTGGTTGAAGCGGCAGACATGCCAGCGGAGTTTGTAATGGCCGGCATCGTCGGCGCGGCAGGTCTTCGCCCTACTCTGGCCGCAGTCAAGCGCGGCGCTATCGTTGGTCTTGCAAATAAGGAGTGCCTCGTGTGCGCCGGCGATCTGATGATCAAAGAGGTAGAGCGGGCGGGTGCAACGCTTCTGCCAGTCGATTCCGAACATAACGCCATCTATCAGGTGTTTGATTTTGAGCGCGAGGCAAGCGTTGCGCGTATTATACTCACCGCCTCAGGTGGTCCGTTCCGCAAGGCAAAATTGGCCACCATGACCGCTGCCACACCAGAACAGGCGGTGGCGCACCCCAATTGGGACATGGGCGCCAAGATTAGCGTTGATTCGGCAACCATGATGAACAAGGGCCTCGAAATGATTGAGGCGTATCATCTCTTCCCAGTGGCTGCAGAAAAAATCGACGTTTTGGTGCATCCGCAGTCGGTGATCCACAGCATGGTGGAATATATCGACGGCTCTGTTCTGGCCCAGCTCGGCACCCCCGATATGCGCACGCCGATAGCGTATTCACTAGCTTGGCCCGAGCGCATCTCGACGCCAAGTGCCAAACTCAATCTGGCTGAGCTAGCGATGCTCACCTTCGAATCACCGGATCTGGAGCGTTTTCCTTGCCTCCGCCTTGCTCAGGAGGCACTTGCCGCCGGCGCCGCCGCGCCTATCATCCTCAACGCAGCCAATGAGGTTGCTGTGGCGGCATTCCTAGAGAGGAAAGTCAATTTTATGGACATTCCGCGCCTCGTTGAACACTGCCTGTTAAAGGTCGCGGCGGTGCAGGTGAATTCTATTGAGGTGGTCATGGATATAGACGGTGAGACCCGAATGGTTGCCTGGGAAAGCATAGAAAAAGGTAATGAATTCAGTAATTAAATATGTATAGTTAATTGCAAAAGGCAACGGCGGAAAACGTGGCTGGCAATGAAACGACAGGGCGGGCGGCGGAAGGCATTGATACCGACGGTGGCGCGCGTCGACTGATCGACGAGAATACCGAGAATTTTCCCGTTGGCGGCTTTCTGATTTCTGCGGAATTACTAAAGAATGTGCCGGCCTGCTCTGTGTTCCCCAGTGAAGCGGACGATATCGCCGATTCACCGGATATTTCTGCGGAAGAAAAAGTGGCGCGACTCGAGGTGGTGCAGCGTGCCATAACCGTTGATGAAGCGGCTCTTCCCTACTGGGCGGTACCCTATCACCACAGCCTTCTCGAACAGGGTTTGAGTCCAGTTAATGGCCGCGATCTCCTCTCTGCCTTCATCCAGGACGCAACTAAGCAGCGCTACCGCGATTGGGATGATTTGATGAATTACTGCATGCGTTCCGCTGCATCCGTTGGCCGGGTGATGATGGATATCCATGGCGAGACCGATGCCGATATAGAAGGCTCAGACGCACTCTGCTGTGCACTGCAGGTACTCAACCATTTGCAGGACTGCAAGGAAGATTACCTTGCGCTCGACCGGGTCTATTTGCCGGAGCCTTGGTTTGAGGAGGCGGGTGGCAGCGTCGAGGATTTTGCACTCGATCGCGAGACTTCAGCCGTCCGCTATGTGATTGACCGTTGCCTCGACGAAACCGAGTAGCTCTTGCGCCGCGCCGAGCGCATGCCAAGGAGCGTTAAACGCCGGGGGTTGCGCCTGGAAAGCGCCTTCATCGTCAATCTAGCCTGGGCCCTGGCTAGGCGGCTTCGCCGCCAGGATCCAGTGGCGAAGCGGGTCAAGGTGAGCAAACCGGGCTGGCTCCTATGCGGTATTAAGGGCGTTCTCGGCGTATGGTGAACACCAAGGACATCGAGTCTACGGATTTTGCCGGACTACCAATTCCTGAGACTGATGATCCCAAGCGCTATGCTGCCGAAATCACTAAGGCGTCGGGCTCGTCCTTCTTCTTGCCTATTATGCTGCTGCCAAGAGCGAAGCGAGAGGCGATGCTTGCGCTATATGCCTATTGCCGAGAGACTGACGACGTCGCTGACGAGATCGAGGATGATTTGCTTTCTTCGGCGTTGATTAAGGCCTGGGGTGAGGAGATCAACGCACTATATGACGGTCGGCCCAGCCATCCGGTGACGCTGGCGCTGGCGGAACCGGTCCACCGCTTTAACCTGCCGAAGCAACTTTTCCTCGACATCCTCGAAGGCTTTGAGATGGACCGTTCTGGCGCCATGCTGCGCCCGAACCTGGCCGAGTTAGAGCGCTATTGCTATTGCGTTGCCTGTTGCGTCGGCCTGCTATCGGTCCAAATTTTTGGCTACCGTGACAAAGCGATCCCGAATTTTGCCATCCATCTCGGCCATGCCTTTCAGCTCACCAATATCCTGCGCGATGTGGCTGAAGATGCCGTGCGCGGGCGCATCTATCTACCTACTGAACTGCTTGCCAAACATGGCCTTGAAAAGGTTACGCCTGAGGAGATCATGTGTGCGCCTGGCACGGAGAGGGTCTGTGCCGAGATCGGTGCCATGGCACGACACCATTTCGTCGAAGCGAGACGCGCCTTGCCGGATTCCGAGCGCCGAAATATGCGCCCTGCGCTCCTAATGCGCGGCGTCTACGAACCTTACCTTGACCGAATAGAGGCTCAGGGCTTCCGAGTCGACGGTCCGAGAGTGAAATTCGGCAAGTTTAAGAAATTTTCGCTAGTCTTCTCGTCTCTATTACAGACGCTCTGATTAAAATTAGCGATCCTCGACGACGAGACGGGGCAGGATCGTTCGCTCGGCGCGCATTACATCTTCAGCGAAATCGATCTCAATCCAAGGTAGGTTGGTGACGTCCTCAAAGCCGATTCTCCCCGGCGCGGAGGCAAGCAGTACGTTGCGAATCGCTTCTTCCATATAATTATCGCGCTGGCCGGTGGTGATAATTTCGGCCGTCGCTTCGCCGAGCTCGCGTGCCACGTTTTCGTCGAAACGGAAGAAGCCGACGGACTCGCCGTAATAGTCGTGTTCCTTTTCCAATAACTTGCGGAAATCAACCGGTTGTCCGTCGCGGATAGCGAGCTTCATCGGTTCCTCACCGGGTTCTACTTCGCGGTCGAGCAAGAAGAGATTGTTCTTCGGGCTATTGGTGAGCCGTTCGAGCATTCGCCGGTCATAAAGCACGTCACCATCCATGAGCAGAATATCGCCTCCACGCGTCACTGCTTTACCAAGGCAGGAGAGTGTAACGATGCTGCCTTCTCGGTAATCGGGATTGTGCACCAGCTCAATGCTGTTCTCGTCGAGTCGCGCCAACTCGTCTTTAATCAACTCAGCACCATGGCCGATGCCGAGTGTAACTTCGCCGATACCGATGGCGCGGAGCATTGTTAAATGTCTTTCCAGTAGGCTCCTGCCGGCAAAAGAAAGAAGAATTTTAGGCTTGCCCTCTGCGGCGTTTCCCAGTCTACGGCCGATACCGGCGGCGAGAATCACTGCACGCATGTCATGCTCCGGTGATTAGGAAGCGGTTGCGACTGCCATGCTTCGCGGATAATCATTG
>CAZUXZ010000225.1:0-7495 GCA_964624055.1 uncultured Rhizobiaceae bacterium
GCCAGTGGCGCTGACCAGGGCGACGCGCTGGTCATCGACTAGTGCCTCGCCAATCTCGCGACCACCGATAAGGATTTGCAGCAGATTGTCCGGTGCATTCTCGTCGAAGCGTTTCACTGCGCTTAGGAACAGGCGCTGGCAGGCAAGAGCGGTGAGCGGCGTTTTTTCCGAGGGTTTCCATATCACCGGATCGCCACAAACAAAAGCTAGCGCAAAAATACACGACCACCCGGCGACGGGGAAGTTGAATGCGCTGATAACGCCGCACACGCCCAGCGGATGCCAAGTTTCCATCATACGGTGGCCGGGTCGCTCGGAGGCAATTGTCAAGCCATAGAGCTGGCGCGAGAGGCCTAGGGCGAAATCGCAGATATCGATCATTTCCTGCACTTCGCCTATACCTTCTTGCAGGATCTTGCCGCTCTCCATCGTGACCAACCGCCCTAGAGGTTCCTGATGGTTCCTGAGTTCTTCGCCGAGCAGACGTATCAGCTCACCTCGCCGTGGCGCTGGTACCATGCGCCACGCGACGAAGGCGGCTTCAGCTTGCAGGATTTTTTGTTTCACGGATGCAAAGTTGTCGTCGTGCACGCAGCCGATTTTGCTGCCGTCGATGGGGGTGAAGACTGCTCGATTGCCGCCAGTGCGAATTTCCGCCTCGAGACCAAGTTCGGTGAATATGCTGTCGAGACTCATGATTGCTCTCCGCAGAATGGAAGGCTGAGATTATATCGAATGCGGTGCCAGCGTAACCACGATATCCTAGAGTCGCGATGGCCAAAAACGACGAACTAAGGATGGCGGTATGGCAATTCGTGCGGATCATGGTGGCGCTCGAAGGCCGCCGGCCGCGCGCTGTGGTATATGATGATTGGAAGCCAGCGTGGCGAGAACTCGACTCTGAGTTGACCCGCCTTGGGAAAAGCGATCACGCAGCCTATTCCGATTTGATGATGAACCAAGAAGTGGTGTTGGCTCTTGGCGGCAAGGCTCGTCGGAGTGAAGTTATCCGGGCGCTGGCACGTATCACACGTGACATCAGGCGCCGGGTCGCTGCGCCGAAAAGTGAAGCGGAAGAGCGGAACAGTTTAAAATACGAGCTCGGCGAATTGAGCGCTCTTCAAGCCAAACTTAGCAGCGACCCGCGTTCCACCAGGTGACTGACGGCGAGCTAACGAATATCGCAGAGGATTTCGTCCCCATTTTGGTTGCAAGCGTGTAGCGCATCGGCCCGCCAGTCCAATATCGAAGCTAGCCTATGGATCAAGTGGACGCAGTGCGTCCAGATTCAATTAACGAAAATGTCGAGGTAGAACGGTACGAAACTTGTGAAGATTATTTGTTAGTCTTAACCGTACATAATCCAAACGATAGCTACGGCAGCAACAATGCCAACGAGATCAGCGGAAAGCGCTGGGATAAGGGCATAACGAATACGCCGAATTTGCACCGCGCCAAAATAGACTGCAAGTACATAAAACGTGGTCTCTGTCGAACCTTGGAGAGTAGAGACGAGGTAGCCGGTGTAGCTGTCCGGTCCGATGGCCGGGTCATTGATGATTGATGCTAGGATGCCGTAGGCACCAGAGCCGGAGAGGGGACGTAAGATTGCCATTGGCAGCGCCTCAGCCGGCATACCGATGTGTTGGGTTACACTGCCAATGGGGGTTATGATCCATTCTAATGCGCCGGAGGCTCGGAACATGCCGACTGCGACAAGGATAGCGACTAGATACGGAATGATACGGAGCGCGACTGAGAATCCTTCACGCGCGCCCTCGACGAACACCTCGTAAATACGCACTCGCTTTGCCACGCCGAAGCCTAGTAGACCAAGCATTAGGCAAGGGATGATCCAGGGTGCTATCTCGCGGCCATAAAACACTGTAAGCGGAATGAATCCGGCGATAGCGGTAAGGACGAGAACCGAAATATAGGCTGGATAGGGGCGTGCAGCCTGCTCCTCCACGCTGGCGTTTCTATCGATTTCTTCAATTTCTGCGAGAACGTCGTCTTCGGTTTCATCCTCAATGGGAGTGTCGACAGCTTCCGCTTTGCCCAGTGCCTCCGGTTTTGGTGTGGCGGGCGGAAACCAGCGTACGCAGAGCTTGGCAACGATAATAGCGGTGGCGGTCGAGAAAATAGTGGCGACAATCGTTGTCGGTACGATGCCTGCAGGGTTCTCCGAGCCTGAAGCAGCACGCAGTGCGACCACACCGGTTGCGAGTAATGTCACGCTAGAGGTGTTGATCGCGAGGAATAGGATCATCGCGTTGCTAGCTGTGCCCTTTATCGGGTTAAGCTTATCAAGTTGCTGCATGGCTCTGATGCCAAAGGGTGTGGCCGCGTTACCGAGGCCTAGCGCATTGGCTGACATGTTGAGGATCATGGCTCCCATCGCTGGATGCTCGGGCGGCACCTCGGGAAAGAGGCGGATCATCATTGGACGAACAAGGCGGGCGATGATTATGAGGAGACCACCGCGCTCGGCAACTTTCATCAGGCCGAGGAAAAGCGCCATAACGCCAACCAGCCCAATTGCTAGCGTTACGGCATCAGTAGCGGAAGAGATCATCGCCTGGCCGAGTACCTCCATAGGCACCGTGCCGCCATCTGTGCCGGTGAGCCAGGGCAAATGGCGCACCGCGGCAACCGCAAAGGAAATTACAACAATGGCAAAAAATATACCGTTCACGGTCCCCCACCCCCGGCCGGCACGACTCGGACCGACCGAAACGAATCATAATGAAATGTAGCGAATTAGGTGGTGTTTCGTTTGGACTGAGACCTATGGCGGATATTGACCAGTGCGACGCCGGCGAAAATCAGCACCAGCGATGCCCATATCCAGAGACTATGCTGTTCGCCGAGAAACAGGATGCCGAAGAACACCGCAGTCAGGGTGACAATGAAGGCGACTTGACTAAAATAGACAGGCCCTGCACGGCGCAACAGAACCAAATACATATGGAAAGTAAGCGCGGCAAGAAACATATGGGCGACGATTAGCCCGTTGATCAAATTAAAGCCGTGCCAGATTTCGTAAAAGGTTCCTGTCGCAAGGGAGGCTGGCAGAAGCATTAGGCAGGAAGCCCCCATCATGCCTGTAGCGACATGCAGAGAGTCCGCTGCCGGCGGGTGGAATTTGATCGCATAGACAGAGCTACAGGAATAGAAGAATGGTGAGAGGAAAGCGAGTAAGACGAAGGGGGTCATTTCTCGGTTTGGAAGGCTGCCTTCCGGAAGTAACACGAGGAGCGTTCCGGCAAAACCAAGAACAATACCGCCGGCCCGCCACCAGTCAAAGCCTTCAAGGCGGAAGACAAGAGAGAGCAAATAGGTGATAAGTGGCACCGTCGTGATCACCAGTGCGACAACGCCTGCTGGTAGATGACTCAATGCGTAGAAGAGGTTTGCGCTTGGTATCGCGCTGCCAAGTGCGCCAACAACAAAATAATGACGTATATGGGTGGCGCTGAGCGGTGGCAGTTTTCCGCGCGTGAGGCAGACCGTAAGAAGAATTATAGCAGCGCCTGAGGTTTGCCAAAACGCATAGCCGAGTGCTGGCACGCCGTCATCGCCGACAACCTTGGCAAGAACCGTAATACCGCCCCACATCGTGCCAAGGGCGAACAATAGGGTGAGCGAATATCTTATGGAGGTGGGACCAAGAGAGTAGGGCGAGGAGGGCATCGGCGGGACTTTCGCACTCTGGCCCCGGTGGTGTCGAACGATAATACTATACGTAATTCTTCCACGCTTTTTGTCTGCTACTTCACTCCGCCCTAAATAGCACTGTTGCGATAGGCGCCGTCTAGATATGCGCTGCCTATAACCGCGCCGAATGTATTTACCCCACTCAAATCTACAATATTGAAGTTGAATTAGTATAGATTCATGCCTTCTAGACTGGCGACGACTAATGGTTATTGATTGAGATGGACTCAAGAAAGATTAAAAGCTTGGGCGAGTAACCAAAAAATATTTGGCTGAGGGAAAGTGAAACCACTTAACCGATTGTTAAGACCGAGGTGATTATTTTTGAAAAGCTATAAGCTATCGAGCAAAGTGGTTGCGAGAGCATTTCAAACGGCGCAAGAAGGAAATGTGCACTGAAGAAAGTTTGCAATTTTTTTTTAAAAAAATTTGTCTACGCCATTTTCGGAATATCTGCTAAGCGATTGAAACATTCGTTAGCGCCCTTAGCTCAGTTGGATAGAGCAACGGCCTTCTAAGCCGTAGGTCCCAGGTTCGAATCCTGGAGGGCGCGCCATTTTCAACCCAAGCCAGTCTGATGAAGATGTTGAGTCAGGTACAGGAGGCGGAAGATCTGCGAGGAGTGCTTAAGGGAGTGGATTAGTTCTGTGAGCCGAGTTGAACGAGTATCCGCTCCATCTCGCCGCTGACCCAAACATTCTGTTCACGCCCATAGCGCCGGCGCGCCTGATAGGTCATCTCCGTGTCGAGATACTTCTTCACCTCGCTAGCAGTTATTTGTCCATCACTATTACCGTAGCGCGCGGTGTCGGCCGCACCGCCAAGGGCTTCAAGCAAATGCTTTGTGAACAGCCCATGCTCGGCATCCTCATCCCAACTTGCATACTGATCCCCTTGCGATGCCGTGATTACTAGTATCTTGTCGTCTTTCTGCGGGACTTTTGCAGTCACAGTGATCCCTGAAGTAGCTCGGATGATCATGCCCTTCGGGCTGTCACCTGAGAAGCAAGCGTCGAGGAAGACGTTCATCGAGCGGGCGGGAATTTGCGCAAGGTTTTCGAACAGCAAGTCAAGCGGAAAACCGGTGATGCTTACAATGTCAGGGTCAGCATCGACGGGCAGAAGATAGCCGCGACGGCTTTTTGTATCCGGGACACCGTGGCCGGAATAGAATACGGTTACATCCGATACATGGGCACGAGTGTAGTTAAATAACTTGCCTTTGTAGCTGCTTCTGTTGCCAAAGATTGCTTCTAACTCCCCCTTCGTCGTATCTCGGACATCAATGATATTTCCCTCGCGGTAGCCGAGAGTATCGACGAGATAGCGCCGGACCGCATTAGCATCATTATGTGCAAAGCTCACTTCGGGAATGTTACCTGCATAGTTTTTGTTGCCGATTACGACGGCGATCGCATCCGGGTTGTGTGCTTGTTGCCTAGCCTCCTCCTTCTTGCGAGTACGCTCTGTTTCAGATTGTGATTTAAGTGAAGCCACGGTGTCAGCTTCGGCGATGAGCGATCCAAAGACATATCCCAGTTCTTTCCCATCCCGAGCCACAAGATACCAGTTCTTGCCAGTCACTTTGCCGAGTGCGGTGACTTCAGAGCCCTTGGGAAGTGTTCCAACCTGAGGTGACTTTGCAGTGGGAAGTTCGCGGACATTGGCGTTCTTGATAGCTGTATAGGAGGAGAAGATATCCTCAAGAAGTATGTCAGAATCTGTTTGTGAGGCGGTGTTCGCAGGTATGTCCTGAGAATCTAATACTTCCGCCTCTTGCATCGCGGGGGCCTCTTCATCTGCTTCGGCGACTATCGAATCTCCGAATTCACTCTCCCAATCAGAGAGCTGAACTTGAAGCTTCTCCCTGTCGACAAAGGATGAGAAGTTCGCTGCCGCAGTTTGCAATGTTTCCAGATCCTCAGAGGATAGGGCCTCCTCAAGAGAACCAATGACCGACACTGCGAGGGGCGCACTTGGAGATGAAAAATTCTCAACAACAAAATGTTTGAGAAAAGCGGTTGCCCGGCTCACTTCGCTTCGCGAGGCTATGATCCGTGTGCGTCTCTCTTCCGCTTGACGGACCTTTGCAGCTTCCTGAAAAGCAATGAATTCCGGCTCATTGATAACCAATTTCCTCAATGCAAGGTAGTCGTCACGCAGTTCTTCAGACCACGCTCCTTCGGTGACGGGTTTTGCTTTATGGAACAATTCCAGCAGAAGCAGGAAGTCGATCTGGCGGGGTGATGTCTTCGCAAACGCTTCAATCTCGGGAATTAACTTCCTTGCCTCTTGGGCAACGATTGTTTGTTGCTCAGCTAAACGGCGATCTTCTTCTTTTTTCTGCTCAGCTAAACGGCGCTCTTCCTCCGCGCGCTTTCGTTCTGCCTCAGCCAGCTTCTGAGCTTCTTCCTCCTTCAGAAAGCGCTCTGCAAGGAAAAGATCAGACTCTGCCTCCATCCATATTTCTTCTTGCCTTGGCTCTGCCTCAGTCGCCTTGGGGTCTTTCTCTGTCGACTTACTCGCAATAAGTGTCTCATCGACAGTTGAGAAAGTTAATTCTGCTTTACAATGTCCCCCAGAAGTTGCCGTAAATCTACCGGATGAAGACTCAAATTTTCCATATACATTTTCTTTGTAAACACCATGGTTGGTGGCTCCAAAAGAAGGGGAATAGATATAAGAATTTATAATTTTTCCATCATTCCGTACATAACCTTTAAAGCGGTAGGAGAGTTCGCCATGCGCCATGTTGGACTCAGATGAAAACACAGAGTCTATAGCTCCGTTTACAATCGATACATCAGAAATCATTTGTGGGTTTCTACCGTGACAATCAATAATCAGCGTCCCCTGCCACTCTCCATCATACTTTCCTTGAGCTTCTTCCTCTTTTGCTTCAGTCGACTTACGTGCAATGGTGGTTTTCTTGTTTCCTCGATCATAGGCTTCTATGGCTGCCGCTAAATTCTCTTGGGAGAAGCCAATAACGATCTTTTCGCCTACCGAATAAACTCCGCATTTGCCGCCATACTGTTTTTCACACGTCGATAATGACTCCTCGACAGCTGCCTCCGCCGAACTCGCTCCATAATGACCATAACTGGCGTAAGGCTTGTACCAATGCACAGCCACTGCTCGATAGTTGGGCTTGGACTGCAGTTTCTCGTGAAGACGCTCGATATAGATCTTTCGTGTTCCCTTGGTACTGTAGCCACCGCTGAAAAGACTACTGGGCGCTGCCTCTATATCGCTACGGCCACTACGTAGGTCTGCCACCAGATCAGCCTTAGCCTGCGTTGCTAAGAAACCCACAACGAACATAGCTAGAACTGAAATAAGGAGGCGCATCGGGTTAGAACTCTCCGGCCCAAGCAGAGCTCGCGAGGAGAGGTAGAGCTATCATCAAGGCGAGAATGAAGCGCATGAGGCTGATGCTAACCCCATTAGATTGAAATTGGGAGTGGGCGGGTGCCAAGGAAGTGCGCCATAAAATTGCCCTGATCCTTTCATAGATTAAGTTATCTCTGCGATGCTCCCTCCCTGCCAACGCCGAACATGTCTCTTCCCGACATGAACTGGGCTGCTTTTATAGCAGCCCTTTTTTTTAGGGGGGGCTTTAGCAATTTACTAACACCCTTCTATAATGTTCGGCCGAAGGGGTAGACAAACGCGAGCATGATTTTCTGCTAACCCAGCGAAGAGTAGGGTGGCGAGCACCAGCACCAGGTGTTCACGGTCGGTGATGGTCATGGACACGATGGGCTCAAGTGAAGCG
>CAZUXZ010000226.1:0-21654 GCA_964624055.1 uncultured Rhizobiaceae bacterium
GCACTATGTCTTGAGAGGGCTCGCAGGGTTAATTTAAGTGGGATGTGATAAGTAAATTATTTATGAAATCAGTGGCAGAGGACAAAGAAAGTGAGCCCACCAACAGCCCGAAGGACTTTAAATTGCTTCTCGGATGGAACGAAGTTCGGATAGTCTGCGTGCGAAATGAAATCCAGGTTGGCGGCGAGGTGGAATGATAACCCCACCATGAAGGCGGGCGTTTGTGGAGAGGCCGTTTCATGTCGAATGATAGTGTAACGGGTGACAGTTTGTCACCGGACTATGATAGTTTTATAGCTAAGTTTGAGCGGACGGATATTACGGCGCTTCTTGCCGGCGATCTTGAGACCGGGATCAATGTCTGTTACGAGGGCTGCGATCGCTGGGCCGAGAACGGCCGTACGGCGCTCAATTGGGAAGGCGTTGACGGTGACAACACGTCGCTGACATTTGCAGAATTGCAGGAACGCGCGGCGCGCTTCGCTAATTTTCTGACCGCGCAGGGCGTTGGACCGGGCGAACAGGTTGCCTGCATGCTACCTCGCATCCCGGAGCTATTTGTTGTTGCTCTTGGCACCTGGCGCGTCGGCGCGGTCTATGTGCCGCTCTTTACTGCTTTTGGCTCCAAGGCTATTGAATACCGAATTGAGCGTAGTGCTGCTAAGCTTGTCGTAACCGACGCTGTCAACCGACCAAAGCTTGACGACATCAGCGATGCGCCACCGGTTATTCTGGTTGCGCGTGCAGCAGACGAAGACGTGCGCGATGGCGATATCGATTTCGCTCAAGCGATGGCCAAACAGCCAGCGGATTTTGCACCCGTTATGCGCACTGCCGAGGACCCCTTCCTCATGATGTTTACCTCGGGCACCGTAGGTGGTGCGAAGGGTGTGGCGGTGCCCGTGAAGGCGATCGCCGATATCATCGTCTATATGCGCTATGGCATCGGTCTGCGCGAGGATGACCAGTATTGGAATATGGCCGATCCCGGCTGGGCCTATGGTCTCTTTTATGCTGTGGTCGGGCCGCTCGTGCTCGGGCAGACGACGCATTTTTACGAGGGCCCCTTCAGCCCGGAGGGCTGCTATCACATGTTCGAGAAATACGGTATCTCAGCGCTTGTCTCGGCGCCGACCGCTTATCGCATGATGATGGCCGCTGGAGACGAATTGGCGGATGCCTGCAATTGTCGTCTCAGGGTTGCCTGCAGTGGCGGTGAGCCGCTAAATCCAGAAGTGATTCGCTGGGTCGCCGACCATCTCGGCTGTCCGGTCGGTGACCATTACGGACAGACAGAGGTAGGCATGGTGATATGCAATCACCATGGTTTGAGCCATACCATGCGACCTGGCTCCATGGGCAAGGCAATGCCGGGTTTTCGCATGGTGATACTTGATGAAAATTTTGAAGAAGTCGTACCCGGCGGTTCCGGGCAGATCGCCATCGATACCGTCAACTCGCCGCTCTATCATTTTCAGGGCTATCAGGGCAGCGCAGAATCGCCATTTCACGGAGATTATTTTCTCACTGGTGACACCGCTGAGCTTGGATCGGATGGCATCTTTACGTTCATGGGCCGTGCTGACGATGTGATTCTTTCCGCCGGATACCGTATCGGCCCGTTTGATGTTGAAAACTGTTTGATCGAGCATCCAGCCGTTGTTGAATCTGCTGTCATCGGCAAGCCGGATGCGGAGCGTGGAGAAATAGTCAAGGCCTTCGTTGTGCTGCGCGCCGGCTATAATGGCTCGCCTGAGCAAGCTGATGAACTAAAGCAATTGGTACGCCGCCGCATGTCGACTCACTCCTATCCACGCGAGGTCGAATTTGTTGATTCACTACCCAAGACGCCTAGCGGTAAGGTGCAGCGCTTCATTTTGCGTAGCCAAGAGGCAGACAAATAAACGATGTTGGGATGCGTCTAAATTCAACTAAATACGATATCATCGTTGTAGGCGCGCGATGCGCAGGAGCGCCGACGGCGATGATTTTGGCACAGAAGGGATATCGTGTTCTCCTTCTTGAGCGTGATGGCGTCCCCTCAAACATGACCCACTCGACTCATCTCATCCATCCGCTTGGCGTTGCCTATCTCAAAGACTGGGGACTGCTCGAAGCGATCGAAGCGCGTAGTAAACCTTTCACCGATTGGACAGTTGATTTGCATGGTGCTGTCATGCACGGCCCACCTCCTTCATTTGCCGGGGTGGCACATTCCATTGCACCTAGGCGAGATATACTCGATGGTGAACTGGCCGCTGCCGCCGAGCGTGCTGGCGCGGAGCTTCAATTCAATTGCCGGGTCGGTGGCCTTATGTTTGAGGATGGGCGCGTCGTCGGCGTTGAGGCTAGGGACAAAGCGGGACGTAAATTCAGCACCCGGGCACAGCTAGTCATCGGTGCCGACGGGCCAGGTTCAATGGTGGCCAAATGCACAGCTGCAGAAGAGTATCATGCCGAGCCACCGCTACAGAGCAATATCTGGAGCTATTGGCGAAACGTCGACATCGACCATCTATACATAACAGTGCATCAAGGTGCGGGTGTCTTCGCTTTTCCGTCCAGTGACGGCAGTGTTTTAATCGCCAGCAATCTGATGTATCGCGATTTTCTTCGCGCCCGACGGTGTAAAGAGGAAGCGTTTTATGAGCGACTGAACAAAACCGCGTCTGAAATTGGTATCCGAGTCTCCGAAGGTGAGCGTATTGACCGTTTCTATTCAGGCTGTACCCGAAGTTTTGTAAGACGTTCCCACGGACCCGGCTGGGCTCTAGTGGGAGATGCTGGCATGAAAAAGGATCCTGTTACTGCCCAGGGTATTGCTACAGCTTTTGCGACCGCTGATATGTTGGCATCAGCTGTCCATCGTGGTTTCAGTTTAGATAATCCCGATTTAGAGCTCGCTAAATATGAGCGAGAGCGAAATAACTGGCTTATGCCATATTACCATTTTACCCTACGACTTGCGGAATTTTCCAAACCCAACAAAACACAGATGATGTTAAACCATGCTCTCGTAAACGATGAACAGGGTCGCGCACAGCTTTTCGGTTCGGTATCATTAACTTATTCTCCAGATAAATTTATGGCACCCGATAATGTAAATCGAATTCTTGCTCGCAGCGAGAAAGGTTATCAAACACACTTTTAGATACAAGTTTTTATAATGAATTCAATGAACAAACTAAATCATGATATAAAACAGATAGGTCAGGCCAATTCAAGGGTTCAATGTAACGGTATTTTTAATATCTGTAACTCAACATAGAAACACTATTAATCGTTTACAATTAACTTGTTACGGCCCCGAACACTAATTTTATTGTATCGCGACAACATATTCGTGAAAAGTAATATTATATTATAAAATGAGTGTACAAAAATATCGAGAGACTCATTTTGTTGGAAATAATCTCCCTGAATTTATAATATTAAACGTGTTGATAAAGAGATGAAACATAATATTTTCCGTTTTCTGTTGATTTCAACAAATCTAATGTTTCAGCTGCTTCACCATACAATTTACCCCAGAAAAACTCTTTAAAGTTTTTTCTAAAATCAGTAATATCTTTGTATCCCAAGTCTATTAACGCACCTCCTTCTGCTGCGGAACGATAAAATTGTACTAATTTTCTATCAAAATTAACACCCGATAAAAACCCTATGATAAAAGTAGATCTTACCAACTTATCAAACTGTGATAACGTCCCTTGATCCACATCAAGACTAAAGTCTGAGTTTTCGATGGCCGACGAAACAACATCTAAATCCAGTGTATGTTTTGTAAATCTATTTTGTTTTAGGTACAAAATACTTCTTTGCCGACGGTATCTCCATAGAATCGAATCGGTGTGTTTCGATGGAACTTTCATAGTTTTACTTGGACCAACTAGATAGTTGTCTCCCTGATCCTCAGGTAATATTCCTCTTATTACTCCTACATTTGCAAACAATACAGACGCGAAAAAATTAGATGTAAAAAAATGTTTTTCTGGCGGTCCGCCATGCACCGTCAATGCACGGCATACCTCCAGAGCCACTCTTGCATTTGACACGAGGTTTTCCGCAGAAAAATAAAGACTATCGCTTTTGGTCATCGTGGAAAATGCCATCGCTAGTAAAACTTTTAAGTGTTTCTCTTCATCCTGGTTATAAAAAAACAAATAGTGTTGGTTGACTTCAATCTCTTTTATTACTTCCTGCAGTGTGAGGCGGGTGAATATCATAATTTCATCCCTGTTCCTGATTTGTTATTTCATATGATATTTGTTCCATAAATGATAGAATAGAGCTATCAAGATCCTCAGCGTCTTGGCTGTAGAATTCAAGAACGAAACTTATTCCCTCCTTGCCATAAACCGGAAAAGCAAATGCGCCTTTTACACCTATATCAGAAGCAAGTTTGGATCTCGGAAAGTTCTTATCCTTGGTTACGTCAGTAATCCAGGCTGGTTCCCCGCTTTCGAATACACGTCCAGGCAATCCCTCACCAGACTTAAAATCATGGTTTTCTGAGATGTTTCTCCACTCTTTGAACAAATTATTGTTTTCTGATATATGCCATATATTACTGCTTGTTAATAGTGGTCCAGTAGGAGTATCAGTTCTTTGATATGCATGTCCAATTGGCCATGACTGATATGAGCATACTTTAAGTAAAGTAAATTTTATAATATCGGTTAAATCTGATGACTTTCCGCAATAATTGTGTATTTCTTGCAAAAGTTTTACGCCATCTTGTTCTAAGATAGCTCTATTTTCCTGGGAAAAAACATGAAAATTTAGAAGAGATGTCCATTTTTGCCCTTCTGGTGTGGCATTCAAGTACTTAATAGATGCCTCAATATTTGGGTTTACGAAATTATAAAAGAAAGATGGGTATGATCTTCGAAGGTCTTCAGCGGATCGGTAACCCAAGTTGTCAACTGTACCAGTTTCTAAAAACTCAAAATATAGTCGTGGAATCTTAACATCATAAGATGGGTCAGCCAATTGACCGATTAAATCAGCTGAACCAACGAGACTTGCCAATAACTCTGATTTATTAGAGTGATCTTTTTGTTTCTCTCTCGACTTAGGAATCGGAAATTCCGTATAACCAATCATCTCGCAAATGATATTTTCATCTATGCCTTCGGGCCAATTTCTATCTTCAATAAACAGTTTTCCTCTTTCAATATGAAAGGGTGTTAACGATGCGTCTGTATCGCCTGGACCCATAAAGTATTTAGAATTATCGGGAGATATTATTTGCGAACGACCTGAATCTTGTGGAAGAATATTGCGAACATAACCGATATCGTGCAACAATAAAGCAATAGTAAAATATACCCAATCGTCTTCAGTTAAATCCCCATCCAGTATCTTTTTACCTATAAATATCTCTTGGCCACATAGAGTAACCAAACATGTGTGTTCAACGTCATGGTATAAGGCATCAGATGAACTTATAATGTTTAAGGCTGTTTGCGCTGTATCAGATATCGCTTGCCAATAATGCCCAGAGGAATCAGGAAATATCTGATCTCTCCTAGATTTAAGTACACGCAAAAAACTGGATATTGAGATGGCACTCATAATTCACCCGAATGATTATTATGAAAATAATTTATCGGTTATGATAAAATATTATAACATATGTGGCCATTTTGCGAAATAACTATTTAAAAAATATAATTCATCGGAACAGTATCATTTAAAGTGCTTTTAGAAATGATTTTGTGATGGCTTGTTAGATGAAATGAAATAAATAGCTATACGCACCGCTACGTTCATGTTAGGGCGCCGCAAGGCGTAAAAAATCCGTGTTTTGGGATATACGGCTTACCATTCTTGCTTTGGCGCCATGGTTGTCTATCAAACGTCAATAAGCGCTCGGTCTCTTTATCGGACCACGCACGGAAAATGGTGTATGTGTCTAAATAGTATTGCCTCGTATATTGAGGCCGAAGAGACTCGGGAAGTTAAGAAACTAGTTTGACCATCCCATCCAAAAGTTTATGCCATTTTTCATTAGTGACACAAACTGATTACGCGGTGTTGGCGGCTTGGCTGTCGTTTAGAGGATGTTCAAGGCGGGTGATCATTTCTTTCGGGCAAATTTGCCAAAATTTACTCAACTCAAGATCCCAATCAGCGAGTAACCGCTCGGCGAAACGAGTTTGTGTTTCTTGTTGATGCTCGCGAACTAGGTTGTGGCAGACATTTTCCCAGTGACGGCTTTGGATGCGCTGCCACACCACCGAGTCCGCATTGACGCGGTGCCCAAAGCTGCTATCAGTGTCATAGACGAAGGCCATGCCGCCGGTCATGCCGGCGGCAAAATTGTCGCCAACGGGGCCCAAGATGACGGCGACGCCGCCAGTCATGTATTCGCAGCCATTCGAGCCGCAGCCCTCGACCACTGCGGAGGCGCCGGAATTGCGCACGCAGAAGCGTTCTCCAGCCTGGCCGGCGGCAAATAGCTTACCCGCTGTGGCGCCGTAGAGAACTGTGTTGCCTATGATGGCGTTCTCGTTGGAAATTAGTGGGCTTGAGGTCGCTAAGCGGACGACAATGGTGCCGCCGGAGAGGCCTTTGCCGACATAGTCATTGGCTTCGCCTATCACCTGGAGCTTAAGCCCTTGTACAGCAAAGGCGCCGAGTGATTGGCCGGCGGCGCCGCGCATACGCACGGTAAAATAATCTGATGGTAGGCCGGTCATTCCGAAGCGCCGCGTCAAGTTGGAGGAGAGCTTGGCGCCGATGGCGCGATGCGTATTGCGCACCGTATAGGCGAGCTGCATTTTCTCTGGAACTTCGAGAGCATCATCCGCGTCGCGGATCATCTGCTCGTCCAGGCTCTCAGGAACCTCGTTGCGGCCCTCTCGGGTCGAAGTACGTGCGAAGCCTCCGGGATCAGCCTGTACCAGAATCGGGTTGAGATCGAGGTCGTCAAGATCGCGGCTGCCACGGCTTACCTGACGAAGGAGGTCACTGCGTCCGACAATTTCGTCGAGAGTGCGGGCGCCGAGTGAGGCGAGGATTTCACGCACCTCTTCGGCGACGAAGCTGAACAGGTTAACCACTTTCTCTGGAGTGCCCTCGAATTTGGCGCGGAGCGCGTCATCCTGGGTACAGATGCCGACTGGGCAGGTGTTAGAGTGGCATTGCCGCACCAAGATGCAGCCCATGGCGCCCAACGAGGCGGTGCCAATGCCAAATTCCTCAGCGCCGCGCATCGCCGCGATCACCACGTCGCGTCCGGTCTTGATGCCGCCATCTACCCGAAGCGTTGTGGTATGCCGCAAACGGTTGAGAGTTAGCACTTGATTGATTTCCGCTAGGCTCATCTCCCAAGGCACACCGGCATATTTCAGACTGGACTGCGGTGAGGCGCCGGTACCGCCGTCATGGCCAGAGATTAAAATGATATCCGCCTTGGCCTTTGCAACGCCGGCGGCGATCGTGCCGATTCCTGCCTCGGCTACAAGCTTGACTGATACGCGGGCCTGCGGGTTGATCTGCTTGAGGTCATAGATAAGTTGTGCGAGGTCTTCAATCGAGTAGATATCGTGATGCGGTGGCGGCGAGATCAGGGTTACGCCGGGGGTGGCGTAGCGTAGGCGGGCAATCTCCTCGCTCACCTTGAATCCGGGAAGCTGGCCACCTTCTCCGGGCTTTGCACCCTGGGCCATCTTAATTTCGACTTCGCGGCAATGGTTGAGATATTCCGCTGTAACACCAAATCGGCCCGAGGCAATCTGTTTGACTGCCGAATTGGCATTGTCGCCGTTGGCCCGGGGCTCGTAGCGCGTCGGGTCCTCGCCGCCTTCGCCAGAGCAGGACGCGGCGCCGATACGGTTCATGGCGATAGCAAGAGTTTCATGCGCCTCGCGGGACAGTGCGCCATGCGACATGCTACCCGACATGAAACGCTTTCGAATTTCGGTGATCGATTCGACCTCTTCCAGCGCTACAGGTGCGTCGGGATTTTTAAAGTCCAACAGGTCGCGCAGATGAACCGGCGGCATCTTGTTTACGCCAGCCGAATATTTCCTGTAAGTGGCGTAAGAATCAGTTGCCAGCGAGTGTTGCAGCATGTGGATCAGGCGGCCGTCGAAGGCATGCACCTCGCCGGAGCTACGTGCCTTATAGAGGCCGCCTACAGGCAGAGTCGTCCGCGCGACCTTATGGGCGCTTTCATGTAGGCGGAGGACGCGCCGCTTGATGCCTGAAAGGCCGATGCCTGAGACGCGCGAGCTCATGCCGGGGAAGAACTCGGCGACAAGCGCTCGGGAAAGACCGACCGCCTCGAAATTATAGGCGCCGCGATAGGAGCTGAGAACTGAAATACCCATCTTCGACAGGACCTTCAGGAGGCCGGCATCAATCGCCGCACGGTAACGCTGGCAACACTCGTCCAGGCTGAGATTGCCGAACAAGCCACGCCCCTGACGCTCAGCAATGCACTCCTGTGCAATGTAGGCGTTGACCGTTGTCGCACCAACGCCGATCAGGACGGCAAAATAATGCACATCAAGACATTCTCCTGAACGCACATTGATTGAGGTGAAGGTGCGCAATTTTTCTTTGACGAGGTGGCTGTGCACGCCCCCGGCGGCGAGGATCATTGGTACCGGCGCGCGCTCGGCGGAGGTGTTCTCATCGCTCAGTACCAGATGTACTGCACCGCCTCTGACCGCGTCTTCGGCCTCGCGACGGATGCGGTCCATTGCGATGGTGAGCTCGTTATGACCTTCACTGGCTTCGAAGGTGCAATCGATCCAAGCTGCCTGGTCGCCAATATAGCTGAGCATGGCGGAGAACTCGGCATTGCTCAGAACCGGTGAATTGAGCATCAGGAGGTCGGTCTGGGTTTCACTTTCGGCGAACATATTGCCGAGATTGCCAAGCCGAGTCTTGAGACTCATTACGCCGTATTCTCGCAACGAGTCGATCGGTGGATTAGTGACCTGACTGAAGTTCTGCCGGAAGAAATGCTGCAGACCACGATATTGTCGCGAGAGTACGGCGATCGGTGTATCGTCGCCCATTGAGCCGGTCGGTTCCTTTCCGTCGACCACCATGGGGTGGAGTATCTGTTCAAGCTCCTCCATGGTGTAGCCAAACACCCGCTGGCGATTATGCAGCTCATCGGCGTCGTAAATCATTGGCTCTTTTTCCGCACCGATCAGGCTGTCCATCTCAACGATATTTTTGACCCAGTCGGTATAGGGATGGCGCGCTGCAATCATGTCCTTGAGCTCGTGGTCATGATAGAAACGGCCTTCCTCAAGCTGGACGCCGATCATCTCTCCGGGTCCGAGTCGGCCTTTCTCCATAACCTCGCCTTCGTCGAGCGGCACCATGCCGGTCTCCGAGCCGACCACGAGAAGCCCGTCGCTGGTAACGCTGTAACGAAGCGGGCGGAGACCGTTGCGGTCCATACTGGCAATGACCCAGCGACCGTCTGAGGCGGCGAGCGCCGCCGGGCCATCCCATGGCTCGATCACGCAATTGCAATAGGCAAAGAAGTCGCGGTGCGCCTGCGGCATATGAGGGCGGTGCGACCAGGACTCGGGCACCAGCATGCACTGCGCCGCCGGCATCGGTCTACCGGCGTGAGCAAGCGCCTCAATGACCGAATCGAGGGCCATGGAATCCGAGGCGCCTGGCTCGATGAGAGGGAAGATCTCTTCGTTATATTCATCGAACACCTCACTCACCGCGCGGGTCTCATGGCTCTTCATCCAATTGGTATTCCCCTTGATGGTATTAATCTCGCCATTATGGGCAAGTAGGCGGAAGGGCTGTGCAAGGCGCCAAGTGGGGAAGGTGTTAGTGGAATAGCGTTGATGGAATATGGCAAAACTCGAGACGAAACGCTCGTCGAGAAGATCCGGATAAAAAGCGGTAAGCTGTTCGGCGAGGAACATGCCTTTATAGACCACCGTCCGGCAACTTAGGGAGCAGACATAGAATTCCTTAATATGGTGATCTAGGGCGATCTTCTCGATTCGTCGGCGTATGATGAACAAGTCGATCTCAAATTGGTCATCGTCGACGCCCCGGTCGTTCGAAATCATCACTTGTTCGATTTCTGGCCGAGTCGCATTTGCTTTCTCACCGATTACCGTGGGGTCAATCGGCACCTGGCGCCAGCCATAGATGCCGTGACCGAAGCGTAAAATTTCCGTCTCGACGATGCCGCGCGAAGTTTCTTGTGCGCCGAGATCGGTTTTCGGTAGGAACATCATGCCAAGGGCGAGGCGGCCTGGCTTCGGTCGATGGCCAGTATCCTCGACGTGCTTCTTGAAGAAATTCTGCGGGATTTCGAGCTTGATGCCTGCGCCGTCGCCGGTCTTGCCGTCGGCGTCAACTGCACCCCGATGCCATACTGCCTTGAGCGCCGAGATGCCGGCTTCCACCACATCGCGTCGAGGTTTGCCGTCGATTGCGGCTATCAGACCGACGCCGCAAGCATTCCTTTCGTCGGATGCCCGGTAGAGACCTTTCCGCTCAAGCCGTTCGGCATTATCTTGCCAGGCGGCAGTAAAGGCCTGGCCATTTTCAATATTTTGTCGCTCTTTCATGCGCCTAGATTCAAATTGCCTGAGCTAATGGCACGGCGCGCGTGCCGATATAGCGGTGGATCGCGGCCGCGGCGTCGCGCCCGTCTTTAATCGCCCAGACCACGAGGGAGGCACCGCGTACGATATCGCCGCCGGCGAAGACCCCGTCGAGATTGGTCATCATTGAGGTCCAATCCACCTTCACCGTTCCCCAACGGGTAACCTCGAGCTCTGGCGAATCGAACATCATCGGAAGATCCTCCGGATCGAATCCAAGCGCCTTGATCGCGAGGTCGGCCTTTAGGATGTGGCTTGAACCGGCAATCGGTTGTGGCGTTTGTCGACCAGATGCATCGGCAACGCCGAGATGGATATGCACCACGCGAACGCCTTCGACCGCTCGGTCGCCGACAAAAGCCTCTGGCGTTGAGAGCCAGGCGAAGTTGACACCCTCCTCTTCCGCGTGGGTGACCTCTTGCAGCGAACCGGGCATGTTGACCCGGTCGCGGCGATAGAGACAAGTGACGGATTTAGCCTTTTGACGGACTGCGGTGCGCACGCAATCCATTGCCGTGTCACCACCGCCGATCACCACCACGTTTTTGCCAGCAGCATTGAGTGTGCCGTTATCAAAATCCGGCACGTCGTCGCCGAGCCCCTTGCGGTTGCTTGCAGTGAGGTATTTCATCGCTATGCAGATATTATCGAGGCCAACGCCGGGCACCTTAATATCGCGCGCCTTGTAGGCGCCGGTAGCGATCAGCACGGCATCGTGGCGGTGGCGCAGGTCGGTGAGCGAGGCGTCGCGCCCAACCTCAAACTCCAAATGGAACTCAACGCCCGCCGCGACGAGGAGTTCAGCGCGGCGGGCAACGATGGATTTCTCCAGCTTGAAATTAGGAATGCCGTAGATCAGCAGGCCCCCTGCGCGGTCGTAGCGGTCATAGACATGCACCTGATAGCCGAGCCGTCGGAGCATCTCCGCCGCTGCCAGGCCACCCGGCCCGGCGCCGATAATGCCAACGGATTCTGGACGCTCGTTCTCCGGATGGGGCGGCTTGACCCAACCCTTTTTGAACGCAGTGTCGGTAATGTAACGTTCGACCGAGCCGATGGTGACCGATTCAAATCCCTTTTCGATCACGCAATTACCTTCGCACAGTAAATCCTGGGGGCAGATGCGGCCGCATATTTCGGGAAAATTATTTGTCGCTGAGGAGACCTCATAGGCCTCTTGCAGACGGCCGGCGGCGGTAAGCATCAGCCAATCAGGTATATTATTCTGCACTGGGCAATGGATCTGGCAGAACGGCACGCCGCATTGCGAACAGCGGGAGGACTGCTCCACTGCTTTTTCTGGGACGTAATCGCTATAGACCTCGCTCCAGTCCTGGCGACGTTTGCTCGCCTCGCGTTTGTCCGGCCGTTTGGCCCCAATGTTAACGAATTTAAGCATGCGGCTTCCGCTTGCTCCTGAATTCACTGTTTTTGGTTTTAGGTGGAGCTGCCAGCTGAAGTTTTGTGGCGCGCCTTGTTATCTGCATTATAGGGAAAAACCAAGAAATTGCGAGAAAAAACTACATTTAAGTCATGTTCACTGACATAAATGCTATTGAGGTCTATATTTTCTAGAATTATTTTAATGTTCCGATTTGTTGGTCGAAAATTTAGTACCGATATAGGACATTTATGCAGCGGACCCGTTTTTGGGGCCCTTTCGTTTAGCAATTATCCCTAGACTACAATGTGATATAACCGGCTTCGCGAAGTTTCCGGCGTAACTAATAAAGCATTGAGCCATCTGAACCTTGCTGCTGTTGCACCTGATCATTCTAGCGCTCGTCCAGGGCATCTCCGAATTTCTACCGGTCAGCTCGTCCGGCCATCTGGTGTTGCTGCCCCATTTGGTGGGCTGGCAGGACCAAGGTCTCAATATCGATATTGCTGTCCATGTCGGCACCCTCGGAGCCGTGTTGGTTTATTTTCATCGCGACATCTGGGGGATTGTGCGCGGCTTTCTTGGTGGTATGACGCGCGAACGTAAGGCGGGCCGAGCGCTAGGGTTTCATCTTCTCGTCTCTCTACCACCGGTGATCGTTGCTGGCGGCCTGATGGCCTTTTTTGCACCCGAGATCTTCCGTTCGCCGCTGCTCGTCGCATGGACCATGCTCGGCTTCGGTGTACTTTTATGGTTCGCCGATCATATCGGCCTGACGGTGCGCCGGGTCGAGCATATGACTTATGGCAGCGCATTTATTATTGGCATGGCACAAATCCTGGCGCTTGTTCCCGGCACCAGCCGTTCCGGCATCACCATCACAGCAGCGCGGTTCCTAGGCTTTGAGCGTGGTGCTGCAGCGCGCTTCTCAATGCTGATGTCAATTCCGGTGATCATAGCCGCCGGCACAGTCGCCGGGCGCGATTTAGCGGAGACGGGCGAGCCCATCGTAACCATTGCCGCCGCCATTGCCGCTGCCATCGCCTTCCTTACAGCGCTCGTTTCGATCGCCATTCTCATGATTATGCTGAAGCGCGTGAGCTTCACACCCTTCGTTATCTACCGGGTGTGTTTGGGCATGGTTCTGCTGGTGCTCTATTACGGATTCGGTTGGACGTTGGGAAGCTAAGCCTCAGGATTGGGCCTGGGGAATCGAATCCATGCGCGCCTTACGAAAGCGGTGCAGATAGGTTGGCAGGATAAGCTCCGCTGCGCTCGCCGTGATGCCGAGATCCGCCAGCGTCAGCGCGTCCTCTGCCACCACATTGTCGGCGCGAAGCATTTTAGCTTGATCTGCCGTGAAGGGCGGTTGGGGTAGGAATTGCGCAAAAAATCCCATGATATCAACGGCAAGAAAGGGCACGGGCACCATAAGGCGCTTATACTGCGTCTCGCGCGCCACTAGCTCCATCAATTCGCGGAAGCTGTAGATTTTTGGTCCCCCTAGCTCATAGATCTTGCCGCCGCAGTCGCTCGCCTGAGCGGCGAGCACACGATTGATGGCCTGCGCCACATCGGAAACATGAACCGGCTGATAACGCGTTGTTCCGGCCTTGATCTTGGGCACCAAGTAGAGACCCTCAAAGCGGAATTTCGGTTTTTGCCGAATATCGAAAAACACCGGAAGCACTGGTGAAATACGCGCCAGCGCACCAAACTTGTTAAAGAAATCGTCTTCCGAACCAAACATTATACTGGGGCGGAGGATTGTCGCCTGAGGAAAAGCCTCGCGAAGCGCCACTTCCCCGACGGCCTTGCTGCGGGCATATGCGCTGTTGGCCGCCGTGTCCGCGCCGATGGCTGAGACATGCACCAGCTTATTAACCTTCGCCGCCGCCGCCGCGCGGGCGATACGGCCTGGCGCTGCTCCATGCACTTCGTCAAAACGCTGGCGGCTGTGCTCATACAGGATGCCCGCGAGGTTGATCACCTCGTCCGAGCCCTCGATAGCGCGCGCTACAGAATCGTCGTCGCGCACATTAGCCTGCACTAAAGCTATCTGGCCGACACCGCCCATCGGGCGCAGAAAACCGCCAATTTCTGGTCGCCGGACGGCAACCCGGATTAGCGCGCCCTCTTGCGCCAACTGCTGGATTAGATGGCGGCCGAGAAAACCGGAGCCGCCGAATACCGTTACGATGCGATTACTCATAATACCAAAGCCAACAACCATTCGATTGCAGCCCTTACTTAGGATACTTCGCGCCGTGCCGCCAGGAAAATTGACGTTCCGATAGGTGTTGACAGGTTGATACGGCAGGGATACCCAACATAGATATGGCCAACCATCTGCATATCAACGATCTGCCGCCCGGGCTTACCTTCGGAGACAGCGTAGCTATCGACAGCGAGGCGATGGGCTTGCACCCGCATCGCGACCGGCTTTGCGTAGTGCAAATATCGCGCGGGGATGGGGATTGCCATCTCGTACATTTCCCGCCGCCCGGCGATTACGCTGCACCTAATCTGAAAGCCATTTTGGCCGATCCTGGTGTGCTCAAGATTTTCCATTTTGCACGCTTTGATGTCGCGATTATCGAGCGTTATCTAGGAGTTACCTGTGAGTCGGTCTATTGCACGAAGATCGCCTCCAAGTTGGTACGCACGTTCACCGACCGTCACGGCCTCAAGGACCTGTGCCACGATTTTCTCGGCGTCGAACTCTCTAAGCAGCAGCAATCTTCTGATTGGGGCGCGAAGGAGCTGACGCCCGAACAGCAGGCCTATGCGGCCTCGGACGTACTCTATCTGCACGACATTAAAAAAATTATGGATGGATTGTTGGCGCGCGAGGGACGGACGAAATTAGCCCAGGCTTGTTTCGAATTTATACCCTATCGCGCGAAACTCGATCTCGCTGGCTGGGACGAGGTCGATATTTTTCATCACTAGCCGAACGTAATGGCGTTAGCGCGACATCTCGATTCCAGCCTGGGTGAGCGTAACGCGCGCGGTGGGGCCATCGGTGACGCGGCCAATTCTCTGGCACGCCTTTCCACGGCGGCGCACGATCTCGAGCGTCTCGCTTTCATCCTCCGGGTGCACCACTAGGCAAAAGCCGATGCCCATATTGAAAACGTGATGCATCTCCATCGCATCCGAGTTGGTAATGCTTTGAATGAGCGCAAAGAGGGCCGGCGGCGGCGGCAGATCGTCGATCACGAAACCTACCTCAGCTTTGATCCGGGTGAGATTGAGAAAACCGTCACCGGTTATATGCACCAGCGCGCCAACCTCAGGAACCTTCTCCAGAATCTCGAGCGCCTCGGCAACGTATATATGTGTTGGGCGCAGCAGCTCCTCGCCTACTGTAGTGCCGAGTTCATCAATATGCGTATCCACGTCATGGCCGGCCATTTCGAAAAGTGCACGCCGCGCAAGGCTGAGGCCATTCGAGTGAATGCCGTTGCTGGCAACGCCAAGGATGACGTCTCCCGGTTGAACGCTCTCGCCGAGATTGATGTTATCCAGACTGACCCGGCCGATCGCCGTGCCTGCGAGGTCGAAGCCGAGACCCTCGCCATGGCCCTTAATGATATCTCGCAATTGTGCGATCTCACCGCCGGTGATGGAAATATTACTGAGCCGAGCTCCTTCCGCGAGGCCGGCGCCGATTGCTTCTAGCATCGCTGGGTCGGCACTCTCCACCGCAACATAATCGACCATTGTCAACGGCGTCGCGCCGACGCAGACGAGATCGTTGACGTTCATCGCCACGCAATCGATCCCAACGGTGTCGTATTTTCCCATCATCTGCGCGACCAGCGCCTTGGTGCCGATACCGTCGGTGCAGATGGCGATGCCGAGGCCGGCAACATCGATAACATTGGCAAAATAGCCAAGATCAAGCTTGACTGGCGCCTCGCCGAGCTGCCAAGTCGATTTCACATGTTCAACAAGCCGTCCGAGACCGGCTTCGGCCTCTTCGGTATTGACGCCGGAGGCTTCATAACTGGGCGACGTCGGGTTTGATTTGGAGTTCTGTGGCGCCGTGGCCATTGCAGGGGTCCTCTTGTTGTTGCATTGCCCAGCGCCATATCTGGTGTCTGCATGGTCGCTGCACGCTACAGGTCTTAATACGGCGGCGCAATGTCGGCAGGCCATTTCTCCGCGCTGCCAAGCGAATATTCGGTTAAAATTTTCGTGGAAGCGAGTATGTTCAGGGCAATTGGTTGCTTTCGGCGATTCGTTATGCGCCGAGGGCGGAAAAGAATTCGCAAATGTTCGATATGAAAGCGCCAACAAAGAAGGCTGTGCCCGCTCCGGCGGAAGCTAGCGAGTCGGAGGAGAAACGCGATCTTGACGCAGGGCGCAGGGTTCTCCAGCTTGAGGCACGCGCCCTTTCGCGTCTCGCGCGGGAACTCGATGACAATTTTATTCGCGCGGTCGATATTTTAGATCGCGCCAAGGGCAGAATAGTTGTCTCAGGTATGGGCAAGAGTGGCCATATCGGCAACAAGATTGCGGCTACCCTGTCCTCGACCGGTACGCCAGCGATCTTTGTACACCCGGCGGAGGCAAGTCATGGTGACCTCGGCATGATCACCCGGGACGATGCGCTGCTGGTACTTTCCAATTCCGGCGAGACTACCGAGCTTAGCGACATGGTACATTTTTCCCGACGCTACGAAATTCCGCTTATTGCCATCGTCGGGCGCGTTGACAGCACCCTGGCAGATAGCTCCGACGTGGCCTTGATCATGGCCGACGAGCCCGAAGCTGGAACCCTTGGCCTCGCGCCCACCACTTCCACCACCATGACACTAGCACTCGGCGACGCCCTGGCGGTGGCGCTGTTCGAGCGTAAGCAATTTACTGAATCCGATTTTCATGTCTTTCATCCAGGTGGCAAGCTTGGCCAGAGCCTGGTGCGCGTACGCGACATAATGCATAGCGAGGCGGACCTGCCTCTGGTCGGACCCGCTATGTTTATGTCAGAAGTTCTTGTTATCATGACGGCGAAGCGCTTCGGCTGCGTCGGCGTGGTCGACGAGGCGGGCGATCTCCTTGGCATCGTCACGGATGGAGATTTGCGCCGCAATCTTGCGGATGACTTCCTTGAGCGAACGGCTGGCGACTTGATGACAACTCAGCCGCAGACGATCCAAGAGGATGCGCTCGCGGCCGAGGCTGTCCGGGTGATGAACACATACGAAATCACCGGCCTATTCGTTGCCGACGGTGCCCGCCCGGTTGGTATCCTTCATATCCATGATTGTCTCCGGGCGGGTATTTCGTGAGCGCCTTAGGAGGACATGGTGGCGCAGTGCCGCCCAAGGAAAAACCGCCGCGTCTTGCTGGCCTTCAGGCGCGCAGCCGCGAAGGGGCTGCGGGGCGCACGGTCGGATACAGCAAATTCGTCGGATTCATGCGCTACGCTGTGCCGCTTGGTGCAATTTTGCTGATCGGACTAGTCATCGTTTGGCCGCTGGCGACGGGACGTGAGGAGGGCTTTCGCATCACCTTTAGCGATGCGCCGGATCTCGATGGCTCGCTTCGCATGGTGAACGCTCGTTATATCGGTGTCGACAATCGTAATCAGCCCTATACGGTCACCGCCGCCGAGGCCAACCAGCCCGATCCTAACTCACCTCTTGTTACCTTGGAAAACATTTCCGCAGATGTGTTTACTGACTCCGGCAGCGGGCGTTGGATCGCGCTCACTGCGCGCGAGGGTCTTTATGAACGCGACGCGCGCCAGCTTGATCTTGCCGGCGACGTTTCAATTTTTTCCGACCAGGGGCACGAATTTCATACCGACCGCGCTCACATCGATCTTGCAGCGCGTACGGCCGATGGCAATGCACCGCTTTTCGGTCAGGGACCTCTCGGCCTTCTGCAGGCGGGCAATTTTTTTTTGGATGATAATGCACAGTCGATGTTGTTTGGCGGTGGCGTGAAGATGACCATATTCCCAAGCGGGCGGAGCTGACGGCATGATATTTAGATGGATCGCTTCCGTGGCTGTGGCTGCGTTTCTCTCCACCGCTACAATTTCACCAGCCAACGCGCAACTCGACCAACTAAACGACGATCATGATAGCGCTGCGCCGATTGAAATTACCGCTGATACGCTTGAAGTCCGGCAGAGTGAGAATCTCGCCATTTTCCGCGGCGACGTCGATGCGATCCAGGGCGATATGCTGCTCAAGGCCGATATGCTCGTCGTGCACTACCGTGAAAACAAGCAATCGGCGGACGAGCCGGGTATCTCCCAAATCGACGCGGAAGGGAATGTCTTTGTTTCCTCGCCCAACGAGACTGCACAAGGCGCGCGTGGCATATACGACGTTGACAATAAAAAGATTTGGTTGACCGGTCAGGTGGTGCTGACCCAGGGCGACAACATCATCCAGGGTGAGCAGTTGGAACTCGATCTGGTATCCGGCAAAAGCAAGGTATTGAGTGCCGCGACCGGGGAAGGCAAGCGTGAGCGCGTGCGTGGTCTCTTCGTGCCAAAAAAAGAAAATAATTAACCAATCTGGGGTATAAAGAAGAAATGCCTGACGGTGAGGATTCAGTTATCCCATTGCACAATAACGGTGGCGACGGCGACAACGGCGACAACCCGCCGCGGTTGGTCGCTGAAAGCACAGGTCTGTCCGCGAACAATCTCGGTAAGCGCTTCAAAAAGCGCCCAGTTTTGCGCGATGTTAGCCTTTATGTTCGGCGTGGCGAGGCGGTCGGTTTGCTCGGTCCAAACGGGGCAGGCAAGACAACTTGCTTCTATGTCATGACCGGTCTGATCGCTTCCGAATATGGCACCGTCTCGCTCGACGGTCACGATATTTCCGATCTGCCGATGTATCGCCGGGCGCGTCTTGGCGTTGGCTACTTGCCTCAGGAGGCCTCGATCTTCCGCGGCCTCACGGTCGAGAATAATATACGCGCGGTGCTCGAAGTGGTCGAGCCGGTGCGCGAGAAACGCGAAAACTTGCTTGATGAGCTCCTCGCCGAGTTTTCCGTGACTCATCTCCGTCGTACCCCGGCGTTGGCCTTGTCCGGCGGCGAACGGCGGCGGGTGGAGATAGCCCGGGCGCTTGCCTCCAAGCCGAGTTTCATGCTGCTCGACGAGCCGCTTGCCGGCATTGACCCGATTGCCGTGGCGGAAATTCGCGAACTGGTTGCCCACCTTAAGGATCGTGGCATCGGCGTGTTGTTGACCGACCATAATGTGCGCGAGACGCTCGAAATTGTCGACCGCGCCTATATCCTCTATGAGGGCACGGTTCTGATGGAAGGTGCGCCTTCGGATATCGTCAGCAACGAAGAAGTCCGGCGAGTTTATCTTGGTGACCGGTTTCAGCTGTAGGTGGTTCTCTCCGATGGTGATGTCTCCTCGCCTGGAAATGCGCCAGAGCCATTTACAGGAGATGACTCCGTAATTGCAGCAATCGATCAAGCTGATGCAGCTCAACAATATTGAGCTTTCGGAATTAATTGATGGCGAGCTCGTGAAGAGTCCCCTGCTTGAGGGCCAGGATGGTGCGCTTGAGGGGAGCGAGGCCTACGGGGGGTGCGACGGAGGACGATCCGAGTGAGTCGGTTCAGCAACAACAAGTATGGCGGCACGACGCGTGGCGCCTATGAGATCAAATTTATCTTCTCCAGCGGACTTTCCATTGGCGCTAGCGGTGAAGTCCGTGACTCCGAGGCGGTACGACATCAAATACATAACCTGATCGACGGTGAACCCCGAGATTAAGATGTCGTCTGATCATCGAATCGCCAAAATTCTGAGGTAGTTTGGGGTCTATATCGCACGCTAGACCGTCGCTAAATACCGCGAATCAAAGGTTGTTCCCTCATCAGGGTAACGGCGCCGCAAGTTAGCGAAAGTGGCACGCGGAATATAGAATAAACAATTGAAATAATTATATAAATTATGAGAAATGGCAGTTTAAGGCGGGCCTATTGACTCGTTTTGGGCCTGGAACTATGTTGCTGCCGCCTTTCCGAACCGGGGCGGTTAGCCGTTATTTTAGATCATCTGCGCGCCGGAACGCGTGAAGGGAAGTTACCATGCAATTTACCGTCAAAGGCAGACAAGTCGGGTTCAGCGAGCGGTTGCGCGAGCACGTGTGTGAGTGCCTCGAATACGCGATCAGTAAATATTCCACCGCCACGATTAGCTCCCATGTAATTGTCGCCGGCGCGACCACTCAGATTGTTGAATTGGCCGTCGGAGAGCCAACCATGCGCAAGGCCTTGGCGGAATGGCCGTCCTTGCTGTCCCTCAACCGCAGTCACGATGGCATGGACATGTTATTCCACCGCACCAACAGCAATATTGGTTGCTTCGACGCGCAAATTAAGACCGCCGTGTAACGGGCCGGAGATAAGATGATGGAAATAGCGGATATCCTTTCGTTGAAAGCCGTTTTGGCTAATCTCAAGGCTGGCAGCAAGAAGCAGTTGCTGCAAGAATTGGCTTCCGTGGCGGCAGACGAGACAGGTATTCACGAGCGCACTATATTCGACGTTCTGCTCGAACGCGAACGGCTCGGTTCGACCGGTGTTGGCAAAGGGATCGCTATCCCTCATGGCAAGCTGGGCGATATAGACCAGCTCTATGCCGTCTTTGCCAAGTTGCCGGCGGCGGTCGAATTTGAGGCTATCGACGAACGGCCGGTCGATCTAATATTTCTCCTTCTTGCGCCCGAGACCGCTGGCGCCGATCACCTAAAGGCTTTGGCGCGCATCTCGCGCCTGTTGCGCGACGAAGACGTCTGCGCCCGTTTACGCGGTTCGGACAGTGCGGAGGCGCTCTATGCCCTCCTTACCCAGACAGCCGAGGTGCCCGTCGCCTAACATGCCATTACGGGGTGCTTCGATCGTGTTGGATTGACAGCGGACCGGCAGCGTTTCACCCTGTCGGCGGCATGCATCTCATACACGCAACCTGCATTTCTTTAGACGACCAGGGTGTTCTCCTGCTCGGACCGTCTGGTGCGGGTAAGTCTGACTTGGCGTTGCGTCTTATCGATGGGGGCGCCGTCCTTGTAGCTGATGATCAGGTTTGTTGCCGGCGCGACGGTGAGATGCTTTACGCTTCTGCGCCGATGGCGCTCGCCGGTGTGATTGAGGTGCGCGGTCTCGGCTCAGTATCCATAGATTATCTACCGTGTGTGCCACTCCGGCTAGCTTTCGATCTTATGACGCCGGATTGCATTGAGCGTGTGCCGCTGACCACTGCCTACCGTCTCCAGGGAGTCGAACTGCCGCTGGTCCCTCTTGCACCTTTCGAGGCCTCGGCGCCGGCTAAGGTCACCCTCGCCTGCCGAATGGTGGTGCGCGGTGAGGTTCCACTGACGAATTTGGCGTCGGCACGAGCGGAAAGATCATGAGTGTGATCGCCGAAGCAAAGGTGGCGCGCCGCCGGCTTATTTTGGTCACAGGCATGTCCGGTGCTGGCAAGGCTACGGCGCTGAATTTGCTTGAGGATATCGGTTATGAAGTTGGCGATAATCTGCCGCTCTCGCTGCTCTCCGATTTGGTTCGCCCGCGTGACGCGGCCGTTGGTGATAGCGCTGCTGCGTTTAACCGACCGCTCGCGCTGTGCATAGATGTCCGCACACGTCAGTTCGATATCGAACATTTTGA
>CAZUXZ010000227.1:0-13976 GCA_964624055.1 uncultured Rhizobiaceae bacterium
GCTGCGCGCGCCCTGGCCGACCTCATTCCAAAGATAATTAACGAACTGCTTGCCAGTTTAGGGGTGGATGCCGCCGATACAAAGATTTGCGAGATTGATGCCAGCGGCGTACCTGCGGCGCGGATTAACGCTTGAAAAGGCATTCGCCCAGCACGCCATGGTGACAGCCGCCCCCTTTTCATAGGCGCCCGAGGCATAGCCCGAGGCGGGCGTCGGCTCCTCGATATGTACACAGCTTCCAGGCTTCGACAGCACCTCCACTGACCGTGCGTGGCCATGATTTAGCGGCGCCAATTGCGGAAAGCAATGAAGCGTGCCGTCATATACCGCGGGCTCGAGCTAAGCGCGCGGGAAGCCGAACTGGCCAATTGGTGCCGGATCGCTGTCGGTATAGTCGAACGTCACCCGGTCACCCAAAATTTGCATGCGGCAATGCACCCGAATGCGCGGCTGATCGGGATGCATCACGTCCATGTCGGAGAAATCCTCAAACTCGAACTCGCCGTCAGGTAACTCGGCGACCTGTTTGCGGAACATCTCCTCCGTATAATCAAAAATGTCGGTAAAGAGAGACTCAATCATATTGCCGCCATGGCGGTCGTAAAGCTCCTGCATGCGCTCTTCGATTAGTCGTCCGGCGCGGTGCTGGGCGTAGATGTCAGCGATGCGTTCGCGCCCTGTGCGCATGTTGTATTGAATCAGCGTCATTACAGTACGGTCGATCTCGTCGCCGCGGAAAAGCAGCATGGGCGGCATGCGGAGACCCTCAGAATAGCAATCGATGGCACGCGGATTGAAGCTGCCGGGGAGCGCGCCCCCAACATCTGGCCAGTGACCGGTGCTCGAATTGAAGGCTACCACCTTGCTGCCATAGAAAATCGGTCGGATGAGCTTGACGTCATTGGCGTGTATGCCGCCGGAGTAGGGATCGTTAAAGATATAGACATCGCCGGGGTCAAATTTATCTTCGGTCCATTCCCGCACCACCTTCACGGAGGGCTCGAACGAGCCGATATGCGGCGCCTGGTCGCGGTTACCATGAGCGACGAGGCGCCCTTCGGCGGTAAGTAATGCGCAGGAATGGTCGTGTCCTTCGCTGATGGTCGGCGCGTAGGCGAGGCGGGCGATCATTTCGCTACCCTCGTCGCACATGGCGCCGAGCGCGTTGCGCAAAACTTCGAATGTGATCGGGTTCAACTGCATAGCCCTATCCTACTCTGCAAATGAGGTTTCGTCGCGGATCTACTTCGACGCTCGATCCTGGAATGACCAGCGTAGTGCTGTCGAGTTGTTCGATCACCGCTGGGCCGGCGATGTCACTACCGGCTGGGAGCGTGTCGCGCTGATAGACCGCTGTCTCGGTCCAACCGGCGGGTTCGAAATAAACCTGGCGTGTACCGCTTGGCTTGGCCTCGCCATTTTTCGCGCCGGCAAAAACCGGGGCTGCCGGAGCGCTTTGTGTTCCCTCAGCGCGGACTCGGGCATTGACCAGCTCCAGCTCGGCGAGGTCCGCCGGCAGAGTATAACCGTATTCCTCCGTGTGCTTTTCGTGAAAGGAATCGAAGATTACGCGGATATCTTCCTCTGCAAGTGTTTCTTTACCAGCGTCCAGCGTGAGGCCACCGGAGACTTGACCGTAATAGCGCACATCCAGCTGGCGGTGGAGCGCGATGCGGTCGTCCGGTACACCCTCCTCCGCAAGACGGGCGTACGCCCTAGCCGAGAGATCAGCGAAGGCGTCGTTGATCTCGGTTACGTCGAAGCGCGTGTCGGTGGCGAAGATGGATTGCACAAAATCATGGCGCACATCGACCGACAAGACACCGAGCGCCGAGCCAAGGCCGGGCACATAGGGAATGAGCACCTCGGGAATACCAAGCTCTTTGGCAAGCTCGAAGGCGTGTAGCGGCCCGGCACCGCCGAAGGCCGCGAGTGCGAACTCGCGCGGATCGTGGCCGCGCCGCACAGTCATAAGGCGGATTGCTCCAGCCATGTTGGCGCGCATGATTCTAAGAATGCCAGCCGCTGCCTCGTCGCGCGAACAGTTGAGCGGTCCAGTGACTCGATCGACGGCGGCTTGGGCTAGGTCGAGTCCGAGTGAAACGCGACCGGCAAGCTTGGTATCTGCGCCGAGCCGGCCGAGCACGAGGTTGGCATCGGTTACCGTTGGCACCTCGCCGCCTTGCCGGTAGCAGGCCGGGCCAGGTCGTGCCCCGGCGCTCTCCGGTCCAACCTTAAGCACCCCGCCGGCATCGACCCGGGCAATTGAGCCGCCGCCGGCGCCAATGGTCGCGACGTCGACGGACGGAAAATTGATCGTGATGTTGAAATTGATGTTCCACTCGGCACGGATCATCGGTCGACCATCGCGTGCTAGTGAAACATCCGCGCTGGTGCCGCCTACATCAAGATTGATAACGTTGGGACGGTTGGTTGTCTGCCCGAGATTGGCACCGGCCATGACACCGGCGGCCGGGCCGGACTGGCAGATGCGCGCTGGAATATCCCGTGCCGCCTCGACCGACATAACACCCCCGCCAGAATGGGTGATCAACATCGGTCCGTTATAGCCAAATTTCTTTAGACGATTGGAAAGAGTCGAGAGATAGCGGTCAAGCACCGGACCGAGATAAGCGTTCACCACCGTCGTGCTGGTTCGTTCGAACTCGCGAATCTCCGGCAGGATGTCGGACGAGATGCTGACATAGGCATCCGGTATCTCTGCGCCTAGAATATCGCGTGCCCGGCGCTCGTGTTCGCCGTTGATATAGCTATGAAGGAAATTGATAGCGATCGCCTCAGTGCCCTGTTCGCGCAGCTTAGTTGCGATGGCGCGCAAACCTTCTTCGTCGAGATCCTCGATTACCTCGCCTTCATAGGTCGTGCGCTGGCGCACAGTGTGAGTGTCGCGTCGGGAGACGAGCGTCGGCGCCGGGTCCCAGTCGGAATCGTAAAGCGTCGGGCGGGCGGCACGGGCAGCGTGTAGCACATCGGTAAAGCCCGCCGTAGTGACCAGCGCGGTGCGAGCACCGGTGCGCATGATGATAGTGTTGGTGGCGATGGTGGTGCCGATCTTGATCAGCTTGATATCTATGGGTTGGATATCAAGCGCGGCGATTCCGTTGATCATGCCGTCGATAAAATCCGGCGGCGTCGAGGAGGATTTGGCGACAGTCGCTTTGCTGGTCTCTTCATCAAAGCAGATCACATCGGTAAAGGTGCCGCCAACATCCACGGCCAAGACATAACGCGGCATATCAATCCGTCTTTCTCTTGTTGATCAGAGCAAGAATATGGGCCGGGGTGAGCGGCACGGCATTGCATTTAACACCGAGGGGGCGGAGCGCGTCTTCCACTGCCGCGGCGCAGACGGCGGGCGCGGCAATGGCGCCGCCTTCGCCGACGCCCTTGACGCCGAGCGGGTTGCGACTCGACGGCCTGTCGAGGTGGTGAATTTCGATATCAGGAATCTCCATGGTGCTCGGTATCAAATAGTCCATGAAGGTCGTGGTCAACAATTGCCCATTCTCATCGAAGAAGATTTTTTCATAGAGCGCGCCACCAATCCCTTGCGCCACGCCACCGCGCACCTGTCCTTCGACGATGGTCGGATTAATCATGTTGCCGCAATCATGGACAGCAATATATTTGCGAATGTTCGATATGCCGGTTTCTATATCAACATCGATAATCGCGCCATGCACGCCATTGGCGTATTCGGCGCCCTGCGGGCGGTAATACTCGGTCGCGCGGAGACCTGGTTCCACGCCAGGTTCGAGGTCGAAGATCGGGTTTGCCTGAGCGGCGAGCTCGCTGAGGCCGACAGCATGGCCTGGCACACCCTTCACCTGCACCGATCCTGCAACGAGCTCCAAATCCTCGACTGCCGCTTCGAGTTGCGTGGCAGCAAGCGCAAGCGCTTTCTTCCGCACTTTAGCCGCGGCTTTGACGGCGGCGGTGCCGCCGATCACCGCCGACCGGCTGGCGAGCGTGCCGACACCCCAGGCAAAGGTGTCTGTACGTCCGCTCTCGACCACTACCATGTCAAGATCGGCACCGAGCGCCTCGGCGACAATCTGGGTTAGGGAAGTGTGGTGGCCTTGGCCTTGCGCCGGATAGCCAGTGGCGACATGGATGAAGCCTGTAGGCTCGATACGAACCTCGACCCCTTCATAGGGTGCAATGCCCGTGCCCTCGACATAGAAGGCGATCGCGATACCTCGATAAATTCCCTTCTGTTGTAGATCCTTCTGCGCTGCCCGAACGGCGTCATAATTGAGCGCTTTTAGGACGATATCGAGCTCAGCGGGGTAGTCGCAGTCCTGATGAATGAGCTTGGCGCCGTTCTGAAACACGGTGCCGGCATCGAAGGGGCATTCCGCCGGCGTCACCAGATTGCGCTGGCGCAGCACCGTCGGGTCGATTTCGAGCTTGTGCGCCAGGCGGTTCATCATGGTCTCCATCACGAAAGCGCCATGTGGCTGGCCGGCGCCGCGATAGGGTCCGACGGTCACGGTGTTGGTATAGACCGCATTATATTCAAGGCGGAGATTGGGGATTTTGTAGGGTCCTGGCAAGATGCCCTGGCAGCAGATCGCGTTGATTGGGCCATAGGGGCAATAGGCACCGCTATCGAAATAAAATCTATCATTGAGACCCAACAGCTTGCCGTCTTTATCCGCCGCGAGGGCTACCTCATGGACCATTAGTCGCTCGTGATTGGAGCCAAGGAAATGCTCCTGGCGGTCCTCGATCCATTTGATCGGCCGGCCGAGAAGGCGTGCGGCGAAGGGTACGAGCAATTCTTCGGCATAAAGCAACATTAGCTTGACGCCAAAACCGCCGCCTACCTCCGGCGCGATCACCGTAATTCGACCTTCTGCCATGGAGAGCTTCTCAGCCAGTACGCCGCGTGTGCCGACTGGCATCTGGGTTGAGTCCCAAACAGTTAGATGGCCCGTGCTCGAGTTATATTCAGCAACGACACCGCGCGTCTCGATCGGCTGGGCCGCACCGCGCTCGGGTCGAAGTACCTCGCGAACAATTACATCGGCCTGTTTGAAGGCGCGCGCAACATCGCCACTTTCGTTTATCGTGCGGCAAGCAATGTTGGATTCCGTATCGTCATGCACCAGTGGTGCGCCATCCGCAGCAGCGGCCATCACATCAACCGCCGCGTCGCGCACCTCATAGCGCACATCGATTAGATCTAGCGCGTCCTCACAGAGATAGCGCGTTTCGCCTATGACGAAAGCCACCGGCTCACCGGCAAAGCGTACTTGGTCCGCTGCCAGGGCCTGGTGGGTGCGAGGAGAAACGAAGCCTGGGTCGTCATTTAGCAGCGGCATGGGGTCGTTAGCCGCACCTAGATCTTCATGGGTCAACACCGCATGTATGCCCGGCAGGGCAAGCGCCGCGCTCGTATTGATGGAGAGTATGCAGGCGCTTGCATGTGGGCTTCGGAGGACCGCGCCATGAAGCATATCCGACAGTTTGATATCGTCGATGAAGACCGCTCGACCGGTCAACAGATTTGCGTCTTCGCGACGCTTGATGCGCTCGCCGACGAAGCGGGTCGCCATATCTCTATGGCTCCATGCGTGTACCGGAATTGCGGTACAAATATGTTCGTAGCGTCATACGGGTGGGCTTTCGTTGGCGCATCAAGAAAATGTCGACGCATACCCTAGGCCGAGAAAACGGCGTGGGGCAAGGCGGATTTATGGGCGCAATTAAGCTAAAATCGATGTGCAAATTAGTCTTCAGAGGAGCATGAATCTCATGGCGCGGTCAGAAGCACAGTTGACGGACGCAATCAGCGCCTATCAGCGGGGAAATCGTGGCGAAGTGTTAAGGATATGCCGCGCCATTTTGGTGCGCACGCCGGATGATCCAGGCGCGCTTTATGTAATGGGCGTCTCTCAGGCTGATGCGGGCGAGCTATACGAGGCGCTGCGGGCGCTGGAGCGCGCCGCTGTTCTGTCGCCGGACCGAGCAAACTTCCATATCACCCTAGGCAATCTCTATCTGCGTCTCGAGCGTAACGCTGCCGCTGCCGGGTCCTTTCGCAAAGCGCTTGTCATCGCGCCGCAATCGGCGCCGGCCCATATCAATCTGGCAACTACCCTCAAGAGGCAGGGGCTTCTCGAGGATGCAGTCGTTGAGTTTCGCTCCGCACTTCGCCTGTTACGAGGTCCACAGATTCCTGGGGGCGCGTCAATCGACCCTTCGCAGCAGGAGACCTTCCAATTCGCTTCGCGCGCCAAGCTCGTTCACGACATTGAGCAATATGAGTATCTTCTCGATCGGGGCGCCTTACCGCCGTCATTCGCAAGCGAAATCGACAGACATCGGGAGGTGCTTTCGGAGTTGGAGCATGTCGATTCGAACGGTGATACCACGCACCGCCACGCGCTAACGCCCAATCAGCAGGCGCGCCTCGCCGGCAGCTTCAACCGCCTCAACTATCTGCCGCCAGAGAGCGAATGGTCGAATGTGGCACTCGATCCGACGCTTGCCTACGCCGGATTACAGGCAGACTACACCGCCGCCAGGCCGCCGGTGGTAGTGGTCGATAATTTTCTTACCGATGCTGCGCTGGTTGCGTTACGCAGTTTTTGCCTCGAGGCAACCATCTGGTTCGACTGTAAGGAATATGGCGGTTATCTCGGCGCTTATCTAAACGAAGGATTCGATAGCCCGGTTCTTTTCGCCCTGGCACGCGACCTCAAGGAGCGTCTTCCGGACATCTTCCATTCTCATCGCCTCGCTCAGATGTGGGCCTTTAAATATGGTGCGGAGGGCTCTGGCACACGGCTCCATGCAGACAAGGCGGCGGTCAATCTCAATTTCTGGATTACGCCGGATGAAGCCTGCGCGGACGATAACTGCGGTGGTCTGCGTCTTTACGATATTGCGATCCCGCCAGATTGGTGCTTCGAGAATTACAATCACCAGGAAACAGCACTCCGAGCGGAGATTGCGCGGCGGGGAGGAGCGGCGATGGACATTCCCTACAAGTGTAATCGCGCAGTGATTTTTGATTCAAGCCTTATCCACGAGACCATCCCTTATAGTTTCATCAAGGGATACGAAAATCGGCGGATAAACGTCACCATGTTATTCGGTGAACGTACCGAAACCGACGGCTAGGCTTTATATTTACGCTTGAGTTCCGCCGAACCAGAGTTCTTTGACCTTGCTGCCCGCTTCGCGCACCAGGCGCTTACCTTCGCCATAGCTCGCCAGACCAGTGGCGTGGTGGGTCGCCCCCTGGTCGCGTCCATGGACGGGTCAGCGACCAATACATGGTCGCGCATTGGTGCGAAATCGAGAGTGTGCCACCGGCTTCACCAACGGTCTGTCCAATCGCGTATCTTGGCGCTCGACGGGCCGCGGTATTCAAAAGTCTGGAGAATATGAACTAGCGCGTCAGACCAAGCCCGTGCCAACCCGTCCACCGAATTGGTCAGGATGGAATTGGCGAGGTCCCGCCCCGGCAGCGCCGCCTTAAGCCATCCATCCATCCTACCGCTTTCCAGTCGGGTTATAGCTTATTTCGTCCGCGGCGCTCGGCCGAGGATCATATCGGCAGCTTTTTCCGCAATCATAATTGTCGGCGCCGCCGTATTAGCGGCGGGGATCTGCGGCATTACCGACGCGTCAGCCACCCGAAGGCCTGTCAATCCGTGAAGGCGCAACGCGGCATCCACCACCGCATCGTCGCTCGTACCCATCTTACAGGTGCCGACGGGATGCCACACGGTAGTGGCGTTGGCGCGCACCCAGGCATCGATGTCGTCGTCCGACTTCACACCCTTGCCCGGTGATAATTCTTCGCCGCGATAGGGTGCGAAGGCATTTTGCGCCATGATCTCTCGCACCAGCCGCACGCCATCGCGCATCACCTGCCGGTCAGTCTCGGTGGCTAGGGAATTCGGTTCAATGTTCGGCGCGGCGAACGGGTCGGCAGACCTGATCGCAATTCGTCCACGGCTTTCCGGGCGCGCCAGATAGAAATGGGTTAGGTAGCCGTGCTTGCCCTGTTTGGCTCGCGTCGTATCTAGTGAGAGGCCTGGGATAAAGGAGATCTGGACATCGGGGATATCGAGCTCGGGTCGTGTCCGGAGGAAGCCCCCGGCCTCGAGGGCGATGGAAGCGCCTGGTCCATCGCCAAACAGCCAGACCCGTAGGAGTGCTAGCGCCGCGCGGTCGGCACGGAACAGGCGGTAGAGGGTCACCGGCTTCAGACAATGATTCTGTACATAGGCGCCGACATGGTCATGCAGATTGGCGCCAACACCGGGTAGCTCGGCGACGACCGGGATGTCGAGCGATTTCAACAACGCCCTGTCGCCGATGCCAGAAAGCTGTAGCAGTGCCGGCGAATTAATGGCGCCGCCGCACAGGACCACTTCGCGCTCGGCATGCACGAATTTTTTGCTGCTGCCCTTACCACACAGGGCATATTCGACGCCGGTGACGCGGCCATTCTTCACAACGAGGCGCGTCACATGGGCGCGGGTGACCACTTTAAGATTGGGGCGTTCGAGCGCCGGCGTGATATAGGCAGTAGCGGTTGAGACGCGCCGGCCCTTGTCGATATTGAAATCCTGCCGCCCCATACCTTCCTGCTGAGCGCCGTTGAAATCGTCCGTCTCGGGATGGTCGGCTTGGCGGCAGGCCTGAAGAAACACGCTATAGAGCGGATTGTCCGACTTTGCGCGGCTGACGATAAACGGGCCGTCATTGCCGTGATAGGCGTCGCGCCGCTCGCTATGGCCCTCTGCATATTTGAAATAAGGCAGCACCTCGTCATAGGACCAGCCGTTGCGCCCCAAGGCGGCCCAATTGTCGTAATCCCAACGGTGGCCGCGCATATACATCATGCCGTTGATCGAGGAGGTGCCACCCAGAACCTTACCGCGCGGCCAGGGTATTCTACGGTTGTCCATATGGGGTTCCGGTGCGCTCTCATAGCCCCAATTGGTTGATTTGATGAAGTAGCTGAGCCCGCCCATCATCGGAATACGCAGCATCGGATGGCGGTAGGGCCCGCCAGCTTCAAGTACTAGAACGGAGACGCCGGTCTCCGCCGAGAGACGGTTGGCAAGAACGCAGCCGGCGGTGCCGGCGCCGACGATAACAAAGTCGAATTGCTTCATGGGGCCTATACCTTCAATATTCTTGTCGAGCCTGTCACGAGCCCGGATGTTTTCGTCATGATGTATCCCACGCTGTTCTCCCCCCTTCAGGTGGGCGCGCACAAATTGCGCAACCGTGTCGTCCACACCGCCACGGTTTCCGGCTATGGTGCGAATACCCGGCCAACCGATCGTTTGATCGACTATCACCGAGCACGTGCCGCTGGCGGTACGGCGATGATAGTGACCGAGTTGATGCCGGTACACCCCACATCGCTGGCCAATCCATTTTTGGTCAGTCTGTTCGACGAGAGCAATCTTGATCCTCTCAAGCGCTGGGCTGATGCCGTAGAATCGGAGGGGTGTCGTCTGGTCGGGCAGCTTGGCCATGTTGGACGGCAGCAATTGTGGAGTCCGCTGGCGACGCCGATAAGCGCTTCGGCGCGACCTGACCCGTTGAGCTGGACCGTGCCGCACAAGATGACGGTGGGCGAGGTTGAGGAGATGGTAGCGAGCTTTGTCGAAGCTGCTGAACGCCTGCAGCGCTCAGGCTTCAGCGGTGTCGAATTGCATGGAGCACACGGCTATTTGCTTACCCAATTCATGTCACCTTTCTCCAACGACCGCGATGATAAATATGGCGGCAGTCGCGAAGGGCGCCTGACCTTCGTGCGTGAAATGATAGACGGCATCCGAGCGCGCTGCGGTACGGAATTCCTGATGGGCCTTAAAATGCCGTGTGACGAAGGTGTCGCTGGCGGTATCGACCCGAAAGAAGCGGAGGAGGCCGTCAAGCTATTCGTTGCCGGCGGCGGTTTGGATTATTTTGCCTTCAGCCAGGGTAATTTCAGCCCCAGCCTTGAAGACCATTGCCCGGACATGCATTTTCCGCACCGGCCGTTTCAGCATCTACATGCGCAAATGCGCAAAAAATGCGGCGGCGTGCCGGTGATGACGCTCGGGCGTATCGAAACGCCGCACGCTGCAGAGCAGACACTCAAAGAGGGCTGTGGCGATATGGTCGGGTTCAGCCGGGCGCTGGTGAGCGATGCCGCCTGGGCTGCCAAGGCGCAGAACGGCCGCGAAGGCCATATCCGTCCGTGTATTTATTGCAATTATTGTTGGGGTGAAATCCATGCTGGGCGGGGCATGACCTGCGTGCACAATCCAGAACTGGCGCGACCCGATGAAATTGGGTGGGCGCCGAAATCAACATCGGCAAAGAAGCGTGTCGCCATTATTGGTGCCGGCGTTGCCGGGCTCGAGGCGGCTTGGATCGCGGCAGCGCGCGGCCATGAGGTGCATCTCTTCGGCGCTTCGCCAGAACCGGGCGGGGCGGCGCTGTGGGAGTCGCGTTTGCCGGGGCGGGCCGATATTGCCGATGCGATCTCCTTTCAGCGCCGCCGGGCGGAAGAACATGGCGTTACCTTCCATCTTGGTGCGTCCGCCACCGTGGAGACCATCGCCGCGCTTGATCCGGACCTTGTGATCCTTGCAACTGGTGCCGAGGCAATCTGGCCGGCGAGCCTCGCGGTTGGCACGAAGGCGTGCGACCTCAGATCTGCGACCTCGGATCTGCTACGATCCGATGCAAACCATAAGGGTACCGCTGTGCTGTTTGATCAGGACCACACCGCGACGGTTTACGCTGCGGCGGAACTGTTCAACGAGCGGTACTCAAGAACGGTTATCATGACGCCACGACCAACGATCGGCTCAAAGGTGAATTATCTTTCTATGATTGGGGTATTTCGCCGTATGGCGGGGCTCCGTGTCGAAATCATTCCGCTGAGTCTGCCGCTGGCACTCAAAAGTAGGCGCCTCAGCTACCGCAATGCGCTCAATGGTGATGAGGGAGATATCGAGGATGTGGCCTGCCTCGTTTATGCTACGCCGCGCGCGGTACGAGACGACCTGGCCGCGGATCTCTCGGAGCGCGGAATTGCGGTTGAAGTCATCGGCGATTGCCGCGCACCACGCACTATGGCCGCCGCCATACATGAAGGGCACGAGGCAGGGCAATTATGTTGATTGAAAAGCGCGGGCATTCTGGACTATTGATTTGTTTGGGGCGGCACCGTAAGCCGTGTGCGGGAGATGGCAAGATATGAGCAATATGTTGGAGGTTGAGGACCTCACAAAAATTTTCGTCATCGCCAAGGACGCTAATCTGATAGCGGTCAACAATGTTTCCTTTAGTCTGAAGCGCGGAGAAACCCTGGGCCTTGTGGGGGAAAGCGGGTCGGGTAAGACCACCGTCGGGCGCTGTATTTTACGCCTGATCGAGCCAACGGAGGGCCGCGTCGTGCTCGATGGTCAAGATATCACCGAGTTCGATGTCAAGCGACTACGCGATTTGCGAGCCAATATGCAGCTTGTATTTCAGGACCCCTTTGGCTCGCTCAATCCTCGTTTAACTGTTTCGCAAACCATCGAAGAGCCGCTCGCTCTGCACGGTATGGGGCGTGACGAACGCCGCGAGCGAGTCTCGGAGATGATGAGTCTCGTTGGACTCAACGAGCATTTTTACAATTATTATCCCGCCGACTTGACGGCGAGTGAGCAGCAGCGCACCGGTATTGCTCGGGCGCTAGCCACCAAGCCCGAATTTGTCGTGCTTGACGAACCCACCTCCATGCTCGACCCTTCGGCGCGGGCCGAAATTCTGGATGTTTTGAAGAAGATTCAACAGGAGCTCGGTACCGCCTACATCTTCATTTCACACGACCTCACCTCAGTGGCCAAGATCAGCCACCGAATTGCCATCATGTATCTCGGCCATATCGTCGAGCATGCACCGACCGAGGTGATAATGGAGAGCCAGCGCCACCCCTATAGCCGAGCACTTTTATCCGCGGTGCTGTTCCCGGACCCCGCGCGGCCGCCGGACCCCTATGTTATAGAGGGCGAAATTCCGACAGCTATTAATCCCAAGCCAGAATGTCCGCTTTATGGCCGTTGCCCGATCCGAGAAGACGCCTGCAAGGAAGCGGTGCCCCCAATGGTCGAAATCGAGCCAGATCATTTCTCCGCCTGTCGTCGCTGGCGCGACGTGGCGGCGAGTACTCAAGTATAGAATTTGGTCACAAACTCTCAACACGCCGTGAGCAATTGCCGCACTTTCTGTTGGCCTGAAATTGTAAAGATGCTAGCTTAAGCGGTAATTCTAATGATCGTTAGTTAGTGTCTAGAGCAATCAAAAACACCAGCATTAACACCAAGGGAGATTTGGTCATGAAAATGGGAGTTACGTTAAGACATAGCGTATTGGGCGCGGTGGCGGCGGCACTGATCGCAGCTGGCACCGCCCTAGCGCCAGGTCTTGCTAAGGCAAATCAGGACACGATGGTCATTGCCATCGGCGCCTTGCCGCAGGGTATTGACCTCGATAAGCACGTCAGCCCGCAAACCTGGAGCATGGGTGCTCAGGTAATGGAAGATGGTATGAGCTGGGAGTGGGTCGATTTTCCCTTTTCGACCGGTGACGCTTGGGACCCCTCGACGATTCCGGGCTTCAAATACCCGGATTACATTGGCCAAAAGAAACTGGTACCTGGCATCATCGAGAAATGCGAGCTTGATGCAGATGGTAAGCGCGCCGTTTATCACATCCGTAAGGGCGTGATTTCGCCGTGGGGCAACGAGTTCACCGCTGACGATATGTTGTGGCGTATCGAGCGTGGCAAGGCGACGGGTGCGATTAATAATTTCCTTGAATTTTTGCTAAACCTGCCGGGCCAAACGATTAATCCACCCGAGACCGGCGGCTACAAGAAGATTGATAAATATACCGTCGAGGCAACCTCCTCAGCCGGTATGCCGCTCGCCTGCAAGGCACTGACCAATTATTATAATGCTTGGCTCGATTCGACCGAGATGAAAAAGAACGCGACGGAAGATGATCCTTGGGCTAACAAGTGGATCTCAACTAATGGTGGTGGATTCGGTGCCTATCGTGTGACCGAATGGACAGCCGGCAAGCGCGCGGTCATGGAAGCCAATGAAAACTATTGGCGTGGTGCCCCCGAGATCAAAAAGATTATCTATCTCGTAGTTCCAGAGTCCGCCAACCGTGTCGCCCTTCTCCAACAGGGTAAAGTACACATGGCCGAAGGCCTAACGCCGGACGAGATTATGGCACTCGCCGATTCCGAAGAGGCGCGTGGTGTGGCCGTGCGCGGCAACCAGTCCATGTGGATGATGATTAACAACACGCTTGCGCCGTTCGACAATGTGAAGGTGCGCCAGGCGATCAACCACGCGATTAATCGCGAGGCGATCGTCAAGGACATCTATCATGGCATGATGAACAACTGGCAAGGTGTGATGCCGAGCACCTATCCTGGCTATGAGCCTTGGTTGAAGTATGATTTCGACCCAGCCAAGGCGAAGCAGATTCTTGCGGATGCGGGCTTCCCGAATGGCTTTGATGCTGAGCTTTCCTTCTGCGTCTGCGACGCGGCTCAAGAATCAATCGCTATCCTGCTACAGAGTGATTTCAAAAAGGCCGGAATCAATCTGTCGCTGAAGAAGCTACCGACAGCAGCTTGGTCGGATACGGTACAGAGCAAGCAGGGCTCCCTCGCGCTTTGGACCGACATGCCGATCCAACCTGATATCAACTATGCCTTGAAGCTTGTTTGGCCAACTGGCGCGCTGGTCAACTATCACAATTTCTCTGATCCCAAAGTAGATCAAACTTTGAAGGACGCTGAAGGCGTGGTGGACCCGGCGGCTCGTATTGCGGCACATGCCGGTATCCAGGAGCATATCCATGATCAGGCCCCACTCGGCTGGATCGGCGAGCATTACTTTGCCGTTGGCCTGTCGCGT
>CAZUXZ010000228.1:0-14359 GCA_964624055.1 uncultured Rhizobiaceae bacterium
TGAACCGCATCAATTGTGTACGTTCGCCGGACAGAACTGTAATCAGTTCAACACTGCCGAGAACCTGACGCACGGAGGTATTGAGAATGGCGCCAAGACGCGTGCGGATGCCGCCCTCTGAACGAACGCGTTGATAGAACAGCAGCGGGTCGGTAATGCGGTAGCGAATGAAGGAATCGACAACCAAGCGCTTCTGATCGCCCAGAATAACTTCTTCCGCCGGCGCATCGTAATCAAGAATGCGTTTTTCGAAATATTCGACATTCTGGACGAACGGAGTCTTCAAATATAGGCCCGGCTCGTGCGTGCCGCTAGCATTGACGACCTTTCTCGGTTCACCAAATTGCAGCAAGATCGCCTGCTCATACTCTTTAACCTTATAGGTCGAGCTCAGCACCAGAATGATTGCCACCACGATTACGACTCCTGCTAGGAGGAGTTTTGCCCGTCCGCTCATTGCGAAGCCCTCCCGGCCGCATCCTGGCGGCGGCGGTCCAACTCCGGCAGCGGCAGATAGGGCACGACGCCCTGGCTGCCCCCGGAGGAGGAATCGATCAAGACCTTGTTCATTCCCCCCAGGATGTTTTCCATCGTCTCTAGATAGATGCGCTGGCGAGTGACGTTCTTGGCCTGGCGATATTCGTTAAACACCAGAAGGAAGCGTTCTGCCTCACCTGTAGCGCGAGCCACCACTTCCTGCTCATAGGCTTCGGCCTCCTGCAGAATACGTTCCGCTTCGCCGCGGGCGCGGGGGATAATGTCGTTACGGTAGGCTTCCGCCTCGTTTTTAGCCCTTTCTTCGTCGGCGCGGGCAGCCTGCACATCGCGAAACGCGGCGATCACCGCCTCCGGTGGATCGATCTGCTGTGGCTCTACCTGGGTAATAAGAATGCCGGATTCATAGGAATCGAGAATTTCTTGAACCAGTTCTTGAGTCTGCGCCGCAAGTACCGAGCGACCTTCCGAGAGGGCGCTGTTGAGATCGGTCTTGCCGATGACCTCGCGCATCGCTGCTTCGGACGCGTCCTTCACGGTGCGATCCGGCGAACGCACGTTGAAGAGGTATTTTCCAGCATCGACTATGCGCCAAAATACGGTGAACTGAACGTCGATAATGTTCTCATCACCGGTCAGCATCAAGCTTTCGTTGGGTATCGACGTCTGTACCAGCCGCCCGCGATTGTCGCGAATGGTTCGGTATCCGATCTCCACCCGGTTGATATTGGTGACTTCCGGTTTTTCCACCGTTTCGATGGGTCCGGGTAGATGATAATTGAGACCTGGCGTGGTTGTCTTGGTCCATTCGCCGAACCGCATCACCACACCTTCCTGGTTGGGTTTCACCTGGTAGAAACCTGTAAGCAGCCAGATACCAATGGCGATGAGCACGAGGATAAAGATGCCACGCGGGCCACGCATAGAAGGCATCCAGCGGCGCACCCGGTCCTGGCCGCGGCGCAACACCTCTTCCAAATCCGGCGGTTGTTGCCCTCCACCGCCGCCGCCCGGGCCACGGCCGCCGCCCCGCGGGCCGCCGCCACGGCCGCCGCCACCGCGGGGTCCTCCCGGGGAGCGTCCCCAAGGACCGTTACCGCCACCACTACCACCACGTTGGTCAGACCATGGCATGATTCATATGTATCCCATGTTAAAAAATTCAAAACTCGGCTTTGCTCCGAGCTCTCGGAGCCTTATATGTCAACCTGTTCCCTGGCGCAATCCAACAACTTCTCACAGGAATATGGGCAGCGCCAACAAATGTTCAAGCGATGAGGGAGACTTGGCATATGGCGGAAGTGACAAGAGAGACGATCCTGGCGGCGTTGGGAGAAGTGCGTAAGAAGGACAGTGGCCAGGATGTCGTCAGCCTGGGCATGATCTCCGGTGTCGTCGTGCGTGACGGAAATGTCGGGTTCGCGATCGAAGTGGATGCCGCAGAAGGTGCCGGGGCCGAGCCCTTGCGCAAAGCGTGCGAGGCCGCCGTAGAGACGGTGTCCGGAGTCTTGTCTGTGACGGCGGTGCTGACGGCGGATCGAACAGCGCAACGGAGCGGCAGCGCGCCTGATCAAATCACGCTCGACAATGCAGCACCCGGTCAAACCGCACCCAGCCAGACCGCGCCGCCGCCAGCCAGTCAGGGCATTCCCGGAATCAGTGCGATTCTTGCCGTGGCGTCTGGCAAAGGCGGTGTTGGCAAATCCACCACTGCAGTTAATCTCGCCGTCGCAATAGCCGCCGGCGGCGCGCGCGTCGGGCTGCTCGATTGCGATGTTTACGGCCCCTCCATTCCCCGCCTGATGCGCCTTTCCGGCCAGCCCGAGACATTCGGCGATTCGAAATTGCTACCGATGGAAAATTATGGCGTGAAGTGCATGTCCATGGGCTTTCTCGTCGAAGAAGACACGCCAATGATCTGGCGCGGTCCGATGGTGATGAGCGCTCTCGAGCAGATGATGCGCGACGTGCGCTGGGGCGAGCTCGATATTTTGGTATGCGACTTACCGCCCGGCACAGGCGATGCGCAACTGACCATGGCGCAGCGTGTGCCGCTCACTGGCGCGGTCGTCGTATCAACTCCCCAGGATATTGCCCTTCTCGACGTCCGCCGCGGTATCGCCATGTTCGAAAAGGTCGATGTACCGGTGTTCGGAATTATCGAGAATATGAGCTATTTCGTTTGCCCCCATTGCAAAGAGACGAGCAATATCTTTTCCCATGGCGGCGCACGCGAGACAGCCGCCAAGCTAGGCGTCGGCTTTCTTGGGGAGATCCCATTGGCATCCGAGATACGCGAAACCTCCGAAGCAGGCGAGCCGATCGTCCAGGCACGACCACAACGCCCGCACGCGGCGGCCTATCGCGGCATCTCCCAGCAAGTTCTGCAACTTTGCCGCGCAGCGCAGGAAGGCGACGGACGACAGACACCCAATATCGTCATGATGTGAAAAGGGCGCCCGTCAGCACCCGTTTTCGAACAGTTATACCTGCCAGCGTCGTTGCGTCGCTGTGCGGTGGCAGCGAGTATTTCTGGTCAGTCGCGCCGCAATCTCTAGGTTGATTTCGCTCAAGAACAGGACCTTATCCAGGCTACCGGCACGAAACGCCGCCAAGCTTTCCGCGTGCAACGAACTGGCTGTTCTGACTCGCTACCGTGGGACAAATGCTGGTCTCTGCCACGCCGAAGCTACCATCAATAATGCTTATTGCCGCTCGTAATCTGTTCTCTCCAATTCCAAACGTGGAAAACTTCCGCTCGGGCAGTCTCCAACGTTTTCGGAAAGTTAAAAAGTTGGTTAAACAAAATTTAACCGCTGAATTAACATTTTTTTGCATTTTGACGTCAAAACTCAGTTTGAGCCATCGATCTCCAATATCGCCATGAGTTCACGCCATTCGCGCTTGGAGATGCCGCTCTTGCTTTGCTCTACTATCTCACCGGCGATCATGCGGCGGACCACCTCAAGGGCGTTAGCCGAAAGGCGGGCGCCGCCGATTTCATATTCCATGAAGGCCTCATATGCTAGCGGCACCCAACGCTTCAGCGTATCTAGCATGGCCTCCGCATAGACGCGGATTTCGTATTGTGCATGGGCGTCGGCCCGGAGACCGAGAAAATGCAGTAGATTGTGCAGATCAGTCTTCCAATACCATTGAGTATAATAATTAAGGGTGAGGTTCATACGCGCCAATTCCCGCGCCAGGCCATCGCGTGCCGGGTCCGCTGGCGCGCCGTCCTCGCCCTCGTTTAGCATTTCGGCATAATGGGCATAGGTACGCTCGGAATCGGCGCGCAACAAATCGAACACGCGCGTCGCCTCCTCACCCTGCAACACCCTCCCGCGACCCTGGCGATTCGCGCTTGATTGGCTTGCCAACTGCTCAGCGGCAGGGATGTAGAACTCCTTATCAAGAATCGAATAGCGCGCAGAATATTCGTTCACATTGGCGGTACGGTGGCGAATCCACTGGCGCGCGACGAAGATCGGCAGCTTGATGTGGTATTTGATCTCGCACATCTCGAATGGCGTCGTATGGCGGTGGCGCATGAGGTAGGAAATCAGGCCCTTGTCCTCGCTTACCCGCCGAGTTCCGCGACCGTAAGAGACCCGTGCCGCCTGCACGATCGCGGCGTCATCGCCCATATAATCGACTACCCGGACAAAACCGTGATCGAGGCGCGGAGTCGCCTGGTATAGAATTTCTTCGAGGGCCGGCGCACAGACCCGCCGAGTCGAAGAGCTGTCTTTTCGAAGCTCATCGATTTCCGCTTGTTGATCGGGATCTAGAGGCATGAATTCCGGTTCGTTTCGGCCAACAATAAAAATGTTGCCGAGAGTTGGGCCATACGCGGCGCTTGGACAGCGCAGCAAAGGCTACTATATTAAACCTGTCGACGGATTTCCGTCGACTATGGCGATAAACGCCGCGTGAAATAAGCGTTGCGGACCCGGGGGCAGTACCCGGCGCCTCCACCAATGAGCATCAGTCGAGTCGGCGAACCGACCCAAGATTTTTGCGAATATGTTGCGGGGGCGAACCAGGATCGACGTACGTGGTAAAGACTCGGTTTTCGTTCGGCATGGTACCACCGTTATCGGGCCAAAATGTAAGTGCGAACGATAATGAAGTAGCACTCGCTGCATAGCCTGGCTATGTAAGCGCGGTCCGGGGGGCACCGGGCAACAGAAGCCCCCCACTTTAAAGGTTACAGGTTCCGCGGGGAGCGCTAACCTGAAGCCTGAAGAAGAAGGCGCCGAGGGAGGCAAAAGGTAAAAGCATGGGCAAGGATCACATCGGCTACGACGATTTGGTGGACAGTGCTTTGCGCGGTGCGATGCGCATGGTGTTGCTGCGCGTTGCCGAGGAAGGCCTACTCGGCAACCATCAACTATATATTACATTTCGCACCAATTACCCAGGCGTCAACATCCCAAGCTATTTACGCGAACGATATCCGGACGAACTGACGATCGTACTGCAGCATCAGTTTTGGAGCCTCGATGTCACGGAAGCGGGTTTCTCCGTCACCCTCAGCTTCAACAAGGCGCGCGAGCACGTTAGCGTGCCCTTCGCGGCGCTTACCCGGTTCGCCGATCCAGGAGTAAAGTTTGGCTTGCAGTTCGAGGCCAACACACCGGGCGTTGGCGGCAAGCTGGAGCTTATTGGTGGCGTCGGCGACGAGATCGCAGATACGGCGAGTGACGGGTCTGGGGCGATTGCGAAAATTATACCGACTGCAACCGAGACGGTGACGCTGACAAGAGATGATGCCTCCGACGAAGCAAACAGTGCAGGAAAATTGCAAAAACCAACGGCAGATGATGCCACAGCAGAGCCCGAAAGCGAAAATGACGAAGGTGATTCTGATGCGGCTAGCGCGGAAGTAGTCACCCTCGATTCATTTCGTAAGAAATAATACCGCCCGGCGGCCTGCCCGCCATGCCTCCAATCCCACCCTTTACAGCTCTTTTTTTTGGTCTTCGCGCCGGCCGACATACTGTCGTCCGGCCCAGGTACTCCGTTAGTCCTACGCTCCACATTGAATGCCAACAACAATGTGGGTGAGCGATTTCAACAGCCCTGATCGACTTACCGATCGAGCATCTCGCGACGGAGGTGTTCGGCTTCTAACTGCTGCCGAAGGCGGACCAAGCGCCGTGTTGGCTGAGGGGAGGAGCGCTGGGACAATGCGGCTTCGCCATCGCCACGAAGCTGGCATTTTTTTCCTTCGCCGCCCTGTTGCTGGCGGAGCTCGTTGCCGCGCCCGTCTGAGCCCAGCGCGCGTGCCATGCTATAGCTCTCTGCCATGTCTATAGAAGTGACCATCGAGGCGCTTGGCGCCGGAGGCGATGGCATTGCCCATCACGACGGTGCAAAGCTTTTCATTCCCGACGCGCTACCAGGCGAACGGGTACTCGTCACGCCGTCGATAAGGGGAGGTCATGCCGAGCTAGTGAAGAGGTTGTCAGAAGCGACCGGCCGGGAGGTGCCCCCTTGCAACCATTTTGGCACCTGCGGCGGTTGCGTGGCGCAGCATATGACGGGCAAAACCTATAGTGAATGGAAATGTGCGATCATTAGCAAGGCAATGGCCCATCATGGTTTTCGCAATGTCCCCGTTGAGCCAGCAATTACCTCGCCACCAGCCAGCCGGCGGCGGGTACGCTTAGGCGTCACTCAGCCAGGCATCAAGTTCAGAGCCTTACCCGAAATCGGTTTTCGCTACCGATTTAGCCATCGCATCGCTGCTATCGAACATTGCACGGTGATGTTGCCGGAACTCGAAGACTTACTCGCACCGCTCGGTCGCTTGGTGGCGGGGATTGGAGATGGGGTCGAAGAGCTATCCCTAACCGCAGCGCCCGAAGGTCGCGACGTTATTTTTCACGGCCTTGTCACCGCGCCCAATTTGGCGATGCGAGAAGCTCTGGCGGAATTCGCCCATGCTGAGAACATTGAGCGGATCTCTGTGGAATATCGCAAGTCAGCGAGCGGCAGCGGGCGGAAACGCGGGCAAGGTGGCCGGCGAAATCGCAACGCCGCGCCGTTGCTTGAGACCATTGCTCAACTGGGTGCCGTGCGGGCCCATTTCGGTGCGGTCTCTGTCGATCTACCGCTCGGCGCTTTTCTCCAGCCGACGGCGGCGGGCGAATCGGCGATCCAACGCTTGGTACTGAACGGTCTCGCGCTCGACAATGTGTCCTCCGGCGAATCGGCGCGCGGTGGTGCTGACAGCGGCACGGGCTTGCGGGTAGCCGATTGCTATTCCGGCCTGGGTAGCATCGGCTTCGCGATAGCGACCGGCAGCGGGCCGGGGCCGTCGCATCATCAGGTTGTGATGTACGAGGGAGATCAAAGGATGGCCAAGGCAACGCGGAAGGCCGCCGACGCGGCTGCTCACAATGTCGTAACGGAGGCGCGAGATCTCGTGCGCCGACCTCTCACGCCGGCCGAGTTAAACCGCTTTGACGCCGTCATTTTTGACCCGCCGCGCGCCGGCGCGCGGGCGCTCGCCGAGGCACTTAGCGCGTCCAAGGTACGTCGCGTCATCGCCGTGTCATGCAACCCTGCCACCTTCGCCCGCGATGCCCGAATTCTCACCAATGCCGGCTATCGCAGCGCGAGGCGCACCCCGGTCGATCAATTTCTATGGTCGCGCCATGTCGAGTTAGTGGCGGTCTTTCGCCGCTTGCCCTAGGCGTTGACCAAAACTTGATAATTTCCCGCTGTGCGCGGGGGGAGACGAGCTGCCCGCTAAAATGGTGCCATCGCCAAATCTGGCGGCAAATCAGTCTGCCGCAAGCCAAAGCCGCCGATAGCCGAGGATTAAGCCACCCACACGCGCGAGCTGAGCACCCTTCACCATATCGTCCTGCAGCGGATTGATCGTTCAGAATTTTCTCTCGGCGATACGCTCATTCGTCATGTCGGTCTGCCGCAAATATTGCGAAAGCATATGCATGATGGATTGATGGGTATCTTCCACCACGCCGTAATTATCACCTTCAACATGAATATTAATAGCCGCGCCCTTAGCAGAGCGACCACCGCCGAAACCAGTGAGGCAAATCGATTGCAAGCCATTGTCACTGGCCCAGTCCACCGCGCGAACGATATTTTCCGAATCGCCAGAAGAGCTAATGGTAAGCAACAGATCCCCGCGCCGCGCCGCTGTTCGAAGCTGATAGATGAAGCAATCGTCGAAAGTGATATCGTTGGCAATGGCGGTAATAAGCTCGAGATTAGCACTCAGCGACACGACCCGAGGCAAAAGATTGGTGTCGGTTTGAATGCCTTTGGCAAAATCGCACAGCAAGTGATTGGCGATGGCCGCCGAGCCGCCATTGCCGCAAACGAATAACCAAGCACCGTCATCGAATACGCGCCGCAGCAGTTCGGCTGCTTCGACCAGTTTGTCGCGGTCGATTGAAGCGGCTGCGTGCGCCAATTGCGCGATGTAATCATCGCAATAAGCGCCAATGCTGTCATAACGCCGTTCAGGGAAGGTGCTCATGTGTCAATTCGGGATCGGTGATCGGGCTGGAGAAAGATTTAACCGCTGCTTAGGCATTCGACAAGCCGGAGAGCAGTTCGGCAAGTTCGCTCATGGGTCGGTCCACAGTTACACCGAAGTTGGAGTCGCACAGGGAAAGCGCTGCCGAACGTTCCGCGACGCCATACCCCGTGGCAACGAGCCAGCCACAGGCAAGGCCGGCTCTGGCTCCCGCCGCAAGATCGCTCGCCGAGTCGCCAACTATCCAACTGCGCGCAAGGTCGAGACCGAGATCCTGCGCGGCGGTGAACAGCATGCCAGGATTTGGCTTGCGGCACTGATCGCCACTATTGGGCAAAGCAGGGCATGCATAAACTGCATCGATCTCGCCTCCGCCAGCGGTGACCTCAGCGAGCACGGCTTCCTGAACAGCAGCGAAGTCAGACCAACCGTAATATCCGCGACCAACACCGGATTGGTTTGTCACCATTACGGTGGGGATCTTGAAGAGGTGAGCCCGCGCCGTCAGCGCCACTGCCTCGGGGATCGGCTGCACACATTCGGGCATACTGAGATAATCCACCAATTCGATGATTGTGCCGTCACGGTCAACAAACAGGGCAGGGCGAGGCTTACCAATTGGGATAGATGTGCGAATCTCACGCCACATACCGCGTTCGTCCAGAGGAAATTCTGTGTTGCTCACGCCGTATCCAAGGTAAACATCAGGCGCGCAATCTTCCTGCCGAGTAGGTTTTGCGATACCAGTCATAGGTTTCTTGCAGCCCTTCCCTGAGACCCACGCGCGGGGCCCAACCAAGGTCATTCAGGAACGAACAATCTGTGAGCTTGCGCGGCGTGCCATCGGGCCGGCTGGTATCGAAACTCCAGCCACCACCATAGCCGACCACGTCGGCAATTATGCGGGCAATTTCGATAATCTTGATCTCCTCACCAGTGCCGACATTAACATGTACGTCACCAGAATAATTTTTCATCAAAAATACCAAGGCGTCGGCTGCATCCTCAGAATAAAGAAATTCACGGTTCGGCTCGCCGCTTCCCCATATCTCGACCTCAGACGCTTTCTCCTCATGCGCTTTGTGCACTTTTCCCATCAGCGCCGGGATGACATGGCTGTTCACAGCATCGAAATAATCGCCTGGGCCAAAGAGGTTGGTCGGCATAGCCGAAATAAAATCGCAGCCATACTGCCGACGATAAGCTTGGCACAGGTAAATTCCAGCGATCTTGGCCAAGGCATACCATTGATTGGTCGGCTCCAGCGGGCCAGTCATCAGATCACCTTCGACCATCGGCTGGGGGGCAAATTTCGGATAGATACAGGTCGATCCCAGGAACAACAACTTTTCGACGCCAAATTGCCAAGCAGCGTGAATGATATTGGCCTCAATCATAATATTGTCGTGAAGAAATTCAGCGGGCCGGCTGTCATTTGCATGGATTCCGCCAACCGTTGCTGCGGCGAGAAATATTGTATGAGGCCGTGTGTCTGCGAGCCATGTCTCGACATCCTGCTGACGCCTGAGATCAAGCACATTGCGTGTTGCGCTCAGTAGTTCGCAATCTTCCGATACCAGGCGCCGCATCAACGCTGAGCCAACCAAGCCGCCATGGCCAGCGACCCATACCCGTTTGCCAGCCAGTGCATAGGCCGAGGCAGTGTCATTCATTGCCCGGCCGTCCCTCAAAAGTCACTTTCATGATATCGCCATCGACCATATCTTTCACCAATTCGGCAAAACTGGTGCGATGGCTCCAGCCGAGAACCTCGTGCGCTTTTCGCGCATCGCCCAGTAGGCTATCCACCTCGGTGGGACGAAAATAGCGCGGATCGACCTTAACCAAGACCTCTCCGGAATCCAGGTCGAGCCCGGTTTCTTCGACACCCGTGCCAAGCCATTCGAGCTTGCGACCGATATGGGCATAGGCTAGTTCGACAAATTCGCGCACCGAATGATCTTCGCCCGTCGCCAAAACATAGTCGTCTGACGCATCCTGTTGCAGGATACGCCACATGCCCTCAACATAGTCTCGTGCATGGCCCCAGTCCCTCTTGGCGTCGAGATTGCCAAGGTAAAGTGTTTCCTGCATGCCGAGGCTTATACCAGCGACCGCCCGGGTAATCTTTCGGGTGACGAATGTTTCGCCACGGATCGGACTTTCGTGATTGAAGAGGATACCGTTGGAGGCGTGGAAACCATAGGCCTCGCGGTAATTCACGGTGATCCAATAGGCATAGAGCTTCGCCGCTGCATAGGGGCTACGCGGCGCGAACGGCGTGGTTTCGCTTTGTGGCGCTTCCGGCGCATTACCGTAGAGCTCCGAGGTAGAAGCTTGGTAAAATCGCGTCTTTTCGCCGAGATCAAGAATTCGCATCGCTTCGAGCAGACGCAGCGTACCGAGAGCGTCCGAATTAGCAGTGTATTCAGGCGTTTCAAAACTCACCGCCACATGGCTTTGCGCCGCCAAGTTGTAAATCTCGTCGGGTTGGATCTCCTGCAGCAGACGAATCAAATTGGTGGCGTCGGTCATATCGCCAAAGTGAAGACGAAATCGCGCTTCACCGAGGTGGGGATCGCGGTATAGATGGTCGACTCGTTCGGTATTGAACGAGGAAGAACGCCGCTTGATGCCATGCACCACATAGTCTTTGTTGAGCAGCAACTCGGCTAGATAGGCACCGTCCTGGCCGGTGACGCCTGTGATAAGGGCTATCTTACGGGTCATATCAACCAACTAGCGAGTTTTGCGAAAGGCGGCTAGAGGATTAATTGCCAGGAAAAACCGCCTCGGTCGAGAGCTTATATTCTGGTCTTGCACAATTGCTACCGCAGCGCCGCGTGCCTCGACAACGGCAATACCAACGTTTGAACGAATCTCATCCCTAGGTATATGTTTTTCGGTTCGCTATGCTAATAAAACAATGTTGACAACATTAATATACACTATCCTGTGACATTAGCAGGGCGTGGGCAGAATAGCGCAAGAATGCCTCGCACCATCCAGTTTGCTCTACCCTTTCCCTTCGACTGCCACTTCAATAACCCACGCTTCCCGGCTCACAACCGCGCCCATGACCGCCGCCGCCAGCTCCTCTGGCTCGCTCACTTTCATGCCTTTGACTCCCATCCCCGCCGCCATCTCGATGAAGCCGAGCTTGGGCTCCAGCAAATCAAGATGCGCATAGCCGCGATTCGAATCGATGGCAAAGCGATCGCGGTAGATGTCAATATTATGCTTGAGAATGCGGTATTCGCGGTTGGCAAGGATGATGAAGGTGATGGGGAGATTGTGGTGAGCGGCGGTCCACAGTGCCGTGATGGAGTACAACGCCGCGCCGTCGCCGGAGATGCAGATCAGTGGTCGGTCGGGCAAGGCGAGCTTGACGCCTAGGGCGCCAGCGATGCCCTGGCCGATGCCACCGCCTCGGCCGCAGAAATAATCCCCGGGACCTGCAAAATCGAAAGTGGTGGTGAGAATAGGGCTGCCAGTGATCGCCTCCTCGACGATGACGGCATTCTTGGGCGCAGTCCGAGCGAGAACGTCCATCACGAGTGGCACCGGCATAGGACGGCTCTCCTGCAGGGTCTCAAGATTCGCCACGCGCGCTGCTGCTGCTTTGTGCTTGAGCATGGCGAGGAACTGATTGCGTGCCCGAGCGGCCTTGCGGGTGGTGGTGGTTTGGTCATCCTCGACCGCATTGACGAGGGCAGCGAGCGCCGGCGCGAGGCCAGCCACCATACCGACGGCGAGAGGGTAGTTTGCGGCTAAGCGCTCGGCGGATTCCTCGATTTGTAGAAGCGTGCAATCCGTCGGAAAGGGCATTCTGCCCGAATGCCACACTTCCTCGAAGAAGGGGCCGCCGATCATAAGCACCACGTCCGCCTCGCCAAGGGCCTCGGCGATGGCGCCGGCGATGCCCGGCAAGCAGCCGCGATAATTTGGGTGTGCGTTCGACACTGCCTGCTGATTATGAATTACCTCGTCCCAGATTGGCGCACCGAGGGCCTCCGCAAGCGCCATTACCGCGCTGCCGGCGCGGGCGCGGGCAACGTCGTCGCCAATGACGATGGCCGGTGTCTTTGCCGCCAGCAGACGTTGGACGAGCTCGGCAAGCGCCTCGCGATCCGGCCCCGGCGCGCGGTACTGCGTTCTAGTAGACATTGTAGTGGGGGGCATGGCGCCAATGTCGGTATCAGCCTCCATAACGTCGATAGGGAGTGCGACGAAGACCGGACCGGCAGGCGGATCGTGAGCTACCTTAAAGGCGCGCCGCATAATGTCGGCGCATTCGTCGGCGCGCTCGGCCTGGACGCTCCACTTTACCACAGGAGCGGCCATCGCCGCGAGATCGTGTCCGAGCAAAGGCGCACGTAGGCGCATGCGCGTGTCCTGCTGACCGGCGGTGACCACCATCGGGGAGTTCGCCTTCAAGGCGCCGTAGAGCATGCCGATGGCGTTGCCCAGACCGGGCGCGACATGAAGATTGACGATGCCGGCCCTGCCGCTAGCCTGGGAGTAGTAACTCGCAGCGCCGATGGAGACACCCTCATGCAACGAGACTATGTAGGAGAGCTGCGGATGAGCGTAAAGATTGTCGGTGAGCGGGCTTTCGGTGGTGCCGGGATTGCCAAAGATATATTCGACCCCCTGGGCCACCAGGCTCTCCAGGATAACGTCGCGTCCTCTCATGTGTTTAATAGGGACAGAGACAATTGATTTAATCAATAGGGTCGTAATCAACCGAGTCAGAGGCAATCGATTTTGCACGCTGCGAACATCTGCGCCACTCATCGCGCAGCCACCTCGCATTTGCTAGTTTATTGATAATTTAGCACGCGAACGCTCTTCACATAGCCCCTCAATCGCCGGGTGATCACTTACGCCTCTTTGGTTAGGGCGTGCTTGGCTCTCCCCTTCCACTCAACACTCCTTGCCCGCACCTTAAAGAAGGGCTTTTTAATCGGCTTTGAGCACCATCTTTCTTTCAAATTCCTTCTCCACGCTCTCCCGCCTTAGCGGCACTTGGATATAGTCCTTACGCTGCCATAGCTTGGCCTGGTCGAGGAAGGTGCTGCTACCGAGCCAGCCGTCCTGGCCGCCGAGGATGATAAAATAGTTCTCGTCGAGATCCGACATGTCGGAAATGTGGCGCGCCTGGGAGCCATAGCCAGCATGGTGCTTCTGGTCGGTCGGGGCATGGTTTGTTTTCATCACCGTCTGGCGCGAGCCACTGGCTGGGAAGTCAGCCAAAGTGTAGCGATTGCCGGGGATCGGTACCATGGCAAGGGGATGGCGCAGATGCACCCGGTGCATATCACCCCAGGTGGCAAACTTCTTCACCGCCGGCACAGCATCCTGCAGCGCGCTGGCGAGCACCTGGGTCAGGATATCGTCATGCTCGGCGGCGATATCATGCGGCACGGTACGCCCGAGATCAGCTGCCGTAATAAAGGCGCGCAGACCATCTTCTCCCAGGCGCGGCGCATAGAAGTAGCGCAGAAAGTGGAAGAAGGCAGCCTCGAAGGCAACCGGCACCGGCGAATCCGCTTCATAACTACCGTCCCAGTCGGCCATAGTGGTAAGGACGCTACGCGCCTGGCGGGTCAAGTTACGTTCGAGGCCGAGGCGCTCGGCGGATTCGACCAGAGCACGGTTGATCGCGGCGGCGGCGGGTTCGACCACATCGGTCTGCAAGGCACGAAGATCCTCAAAAGTGATGTTAGGCTGGGCCTCAACCAGTTCGGCGAGACGCGCGGCGCGACCCTCCGGTGCGAAGAAATAGCCGACTGGCACCTCAGCGGGTGGCGGGCGGTTGTTAGCGGAAACAAGATAACCAACCTCTGGATTATAGCTCGACGGCAGCGAGCGGACGTCAACGAAGCGCTCCCAGGCCTTGCCACCCGATTCTGGCGTGTGCACCACCGGCGGCATGTCATCGTTCCGCATCGGTAGATGTACCGCCATCAGCTGACCGATATTCCCCTTGGCGTCAGCATAAACGAAATTCTGTGCCGAGACCGAGTAGTTCTCGAAGGCGGCGGTAAAATTCTCCCAATTCTCGGCCCGGTTAGCGGCGAGCATGGCGGTAATCTCGTCGCTCGCCCGGTGGCCGGTCCAGCTAAGCGCGACGATCTCGTCCTCCGGACCCTCCAAGAGAGGCGAATCCGAGATTACCGGGCCATACGGGCTGTTGCGAATCTTAACGCGCCGATCAAACCACCAGCGCATGGCGATATTCTCCTCGCGCTGGGTTATCTCTGACGCAGGTAGGCTGGAGAGGTTAAACAAGTCGCTGCTGGCGGCACGCAAATTAGTGCCGCCCCAGGCAATATCCTTGTT
>CAZUXZ010000229.1:0-3986 GCA_964624055.1 uncultured Rhizobiaceae bacterium
CGCTCTCCACGCCCCCCTCGGAGGCGGCCATAAGGGCGACACGCCCGGTGGCGCGGTCGATCACCGCGCCTACATAGAGCTCGTTCGCAATATCGCAGCACTCTTCGATATAAACACGTCCCACCTCTTTGCCCGCGGGACCTGTCTGATGGGTTACTAGCACCTGGCCAAACATGTCCTCGGCGGTGGCGATCGCTTCCTCTGCCGTCCTGCACAGCTTGACGCCGCCCGCTTTGCCGCGTCCGCCGGCATGAATTTGCGCCTTGACGACCCAGACCGGTCCGCCGAGGGCATCGACCGTCGCCTTTGCTTCTCTGGGACTGAGCACCGCCCAGCCCTTTGCAACGGCGACGCCATAGCCTGCGAGCACGACCTTGGCCTGATATTCATGAATGTTCACTCTCAGCCGGTCCAATAATGGTTGATCTTCATGCGGTGGCTATATTGCTTCGCACTCGCTTCTGCAAGTGCTTGATCGCTTCGCTCAACCTTTGCTCTTTTTGAGCTTCTTGATGGCGTCTATTAGCCCCTCCACCGCCATGACCGACTTGTTGAACGCCGCGCGTTCCGATCGGTCCAGCTTGATCTCGACGATGCGCTCGACACCGCGCGCACCGATCACCACAGGCACGCCGACATAGATGCCCTTGACGCCGTATTCGCCGTTCAATTGGGCGGCGCAGGGCAGCACTCGCTTTTTGTCGTGGAGATAGGCCTCTGTCATCTCGATCGCTGCCCCCGCCGGGGCGTAATAGGCCGAGCCGGTCTTGAGTAGGCTGACGATCTCGGCACCGCCGTCGCGCGTGCGCTGGACGATCTCGTCGAGCTTCTTCTGCTTGATCCAGCCCATCTTAACCATATCTGGTAGCGGAATGCCGGCGACGGTAGAATAGCGCGTAAGTGGTACCATGGTGTCACCGTGGCCGCCCAGGACGAAGGCGGTGACGTCCTCGATGGAAACTTCCATCTCCTCGGCTACGAAATAGCGGAAGCGTGCTGAATCCAGCACTCCCGCCATGCCAACGACCCGCTTGGCCGGCAGGCCGCTCGCCTTCCTCAGCACCCAGACCATGGCGTCGAGTGGGTTGGTGATGCAGATGACGAAGGCGTCGGGGGCATATTTCTTAATGCCCGCGCCGACTTGGTTCATAACTGAAGTGTTGATGCCGAGAAGGTCATCCCGGCTCATCCCGGGTTTGCGCGGCACCCCAGCGGTGACGATCACCACATCTGCTCCCTTGATCGAAGCATAGCTGTTGGTACCCGTCATCCTGGCGTCGAAACCCTCGACAGGCGAGGACTGGACAAGATCGAGCGCCTTGCCTTGCGGCACTCCTTTGACAATGTCGAACATCACAACATCGCCCAGCTTTTTAAGCCCGGCGAGATGCGCTAGCGTACCACCAATATTCCCTGCGCCGATCAGCGCGATCTTACTACGTGCCATGAACGATCTCCTGATTTTCTGGCGCGGGTTTTAGCGCGGGATGGAGCAGGGAGCAAGGTGGCCTTATACTTACCTCCTTGCCACCATCATCTTCTTAATTTCCCCAATTGCCTTGGCCGGATTCAGGCTCTTCGGGCAGGTGCGGGTGAAGTTCATGATGGTGTGGCAGCGGTAAAGGCGGAAGGGATCTTCGAGGTCGTCTAGGCGTTCGCCTGTCGCCTCGTCCCGGCTGTCAACGAGCCAGCGGTAAGCTTGTAGGAGAATGGCTGGGCCGAGATAGCGTTCGCTGTTCCACCAATAGCTTGGGCAGCTTGTCGAGCAGCAAGCGCAGAGGATGCATTCATAGAGACCGTCAAGCTTAGCGCGGTCTTCCGGAGCTTGTAGGCGCTCGGAATTAGCAGGTGGCGGCGAATCCGTCTTTAGCCAAGGCTCGACCGAAGTGTATTGCGCATAGAAATTGTTCATGTCGGGAACCAGGTCCTTCACCACCGGCATGTGCGGCAGGGGATAGATGCGCACTTCACCTGAGCTCTCGTCGATCGGCTTGGTGCAGGCCAGCGAGTTGGTGCCGTCGATATTCATCGCGCATGAGCCGCAGATGCCCTCGCGGCAGGAGCGCCGGAAGGTGAGGCTCGAATCAGTATCGCCCTTGATCTTGATCAGTGCGTCGAGGACCATCTGGCCGCAGTTTTCAATATCGACATCATAGGTTTCGGTGCGCGGATTGTCGTCCGAATCGGGATTGTAGCGGTAGACCTTGAAGCGCCGGATCTTCGCGCCCGCGCCCTCTGGCGCTGCGTGGTGTCGGCCTTTCTTGATCTTGGAATTCTTGGGTAGCGTAAACTTAGCCATCTTTTTGATCCTTGCCGGCGTACCTTGTTCGTCGTAGACCGCGACTATCAATAAACCCGCTTCTTGGGCGGAACGGGCTCGACCTCATTGGAGAGGGTGTGCATGTGTACTGGGCGGTAATCGATGGTCACCCGTTCGCCATTGTCGCTCAGCCACATCGTGGAATGCTTCATCCAGTGCTCGTCGTCGCGTTCGGTATAGTCCTCCCGCGCGTGGCCGCCGCGGCTTTCCGTGCGGTTGAGTGCGGCCTTGATGGTCACCGTTGACTGGCGCAAGAGATTGTCAAGCTCGATGGTTTCGACCAAGTCTGAGTTCCATACCATTGAGCGGTCACTGACGTTGATCCCGTCGCGGAAGCCCTTCCAAATTTTCTGGAGCTTGGTCTCACCTTTTTCCATCAGCTCGCCGGTGCGAAACACGCCGGCATGGTTCTGCATGGTGCGCTGCATCTCGAGGCGAAGCTCCGCCGTGCAGGTTTCACCGCTCGCGTGGCGCAGATGATCGAACCAGTCGAGGCAATTTTCGACGGCGCCATTGGTGAGTGGTGCATGGGTCGAGCCGGCATCAACCACTTGCGCCGCGCGCTCGGCCGTGGCGCGACCAAAGACGACGAGGTCGAGCAGCGAATTAGAGCCAAGGCGATTGGCGCCGTGGACCGAGACGCAGGCCGCCTCGCCGGCGGCCATCAAGCCGGGCACCACTGTGTCGGGGTCGCCGTCCTTTAGCGTCACCATCTCGCCGAGGTAATTGGTCGGGATGCCGCCCATATTGTAATGTACTGTTGGGATCACCGGGATAGGCTCTTTGGTGGCATCGACACCTGCGAAGATCTTGGCTGTTTCGGTGATGCCGGGCAAACGCTTATGCAGCACATCGTGGCCGAGATGGTCGAGTTTGAGGTGGATGTGGTCTTGAAGCGGCCCGACGCCGCGGCCCTCTCGAATTTCGATGGTCATCGAGCGGCTGACAACATCACGACTGGCGAGGTCTTTGGCGGAGGGCGCATATCGCTCCATGAAGCGCTCGCCTTCTGAGTTGACGAGATAGCCGCCTTCTCCGCGGGTGCCTTCTGTGATCAGCATGCCGGCGCCGTAGACTCCGGTCGGGTGGAACTGGATGAACTCCATGTCTTGAAGCGGCAGGCCTGCGCGTAGCACCATGGCGTTACCATCGCCGGTGCAGGTATGGGCCGAGGTGCAGGAGAAATAGCTCCGGCCATAGCCACCGGTTGCGAGGATCACCATATGGGCGCGGAAAAGATGGATCGAGCCGTCGTCGAGATTCCACGCTAGCAAGCCCTGGCAGGTGCCGTCCTCGCTCATGATCAGATCAAGGGCGAAATATTCGATGAAGAACTCCGCCCGGTGGCGCAAGCTCTGCTGATAAAGTGTGTGGAGGATGGCGTGGCCCGTGCGATCGGCGGCGGCGCAGGTGCGGAGCGCGATGCCCTCGCCGTAATTGGTAGTCATGCCGCCGAAAGCACGCTGATAGATGCGCCCGTCCTCGGTGCGCGAGAAGGGTACGCCGTAATGCTCAAGTTCGATGACCGCCTGAGGCGCCACCTTGCACATATATTCAATAGCGTCCTGGTCGCCGAGCCAGTCGGAGCCCTTGATTGTGTCATACATATGCCAGCGCCAATCGTCATCGCCCATATTGCCGAGCGCCGCCGACATGCCACCTTGTG
>CAZUXZ010000230.1:0-5167 GCA_964624055.1 uncultured Rhizobiaceae bacterium
TCAATTGTGCTCGGGGCGGGTTAGTGGTTGAGGAGGATCTCAAATCGGCCATCGAGAGTGACCATGTTGCCGGCGCCGCGCTTGATGTCTTCGAGATCGAGCCGGCGCGTGACAATCCACTGTTCGAACTGGATCAGGTGATCGCTACGCCCCATCTCGGCGCTTCAACGGAGGAGGCGCAGGATAATGTCGCGCGCCAGGTAGCGGAACAAATCAGCGATTATTTGCTCGACGGCAGTGTGACTAATGCGGTCAATACGCCCTCTATTGAGGCCGAAGATATGGCTAAGCTCGCACCCTATTTGCGCCTGGTCGAGCAGCTCGGCTCGTTCGCCGGGCAATTGACGGAAAGCGGCCTAGTAAGGGCAACCGTCGAATATGAAGGTGCCGCAGCATCGCTCAATTGCCAGCCGCTCACCGCAATCATGTTGCAGAGTTTGCTTCGTCCACAGCTCGACTCTGTTAATGTTGTAAACGCGCCGGTGATAGCCAAGGCGCGGGGCATTGATGTGCGCGAGGTGACGCGCGAACAAGCTGAAGATTATCAGACTTTCATCCGTCTCACTGTGGTTACGGAGCGTCAGACACGCTCGATCGCCGGCACGCTGATCGCCGGAGACAAGGCGCGCATTGTCGAGATCAAGGGGATTAAGATCGAAGCGGAGCTAAGCCCGCACATGCTCTATTTCACCAATTCGGACAAGCCTGGCCTGATCGGCGGCATGGGCCGAGTGCTAGGCGGTGCGGATATCAATATCGCGAGCTTCCATCTCGGACGTGCCGAAGCGGGTGGAGATGCTATCGGATTGGTGTCAATCGACAGCGACGCATCGGATGCGGTGCTTGAGGCGATACGCGCGCTCCCCCATATTCTTCAGGTCAAGTCGCTACGTTTCTGATTTAATTAACGATTCTGCCGATCGGTGCAGAAGGTTGTGCATCTGGAGGATTTTGATTCGTATTTTGTCTGTTTTTATTAGATCGTCTGGAATATAGCGCTCGAATACGATGAACTCGGTGGTTTTGGTCTGCAGTCTCAACCATCAATCGAAGTATTGAATTTATGTACGGCGGGGAGCACGTCGCTGATTAGACGCTCGGTCTGGAAGAAGATTTCGTCATCGTCCTCGCCTATCGGGCTGAGGATAAATTTAGATGCGCCGGCGGCGATGAATGCTTCGATACGGTCCAATATGTCCGTCGCGCCGCCGGTGACAATGCGAGTTTTGGGTTCGCGCGCCAGTCGGTTGCGGAAGAAGGCAGCGGTGGCTTGGACCGGGTGGTCCTCCCAGGATCCGAAGCGGTAGGAAAATGCGCCGCCGTAGTGGTCTAAATCGATCGTGCGATCTTCCTCAATCAGCGCTTCTTTGATTGCCGCAATCACTGGTGCCACTTCGCCTGGCGTTTCCAGTCCGGCCTGCCAACCGGTACCGAAGCGCGCGGTACGCCGGATCGCGGCCTTGCTGGCGCCACCCAGCCACATCGGCAAATTCTTTTGAACTGGTTTGGGCGAAATCATCGCGTTTTCATAGTGATAAAATTCACCGTCGTAGTCGAACGAATCCTCAACCCACAGGCGTGAAATGATCTCCAGTGCCTCATTACTGCGCCGCCCTCGCCCCTCCGTATTGGTCCCCGTGGCCTTCCAATCGGCGGCGCGGATATTGCCGATGCCGAAGCCGGGCAAAAGGCGGCCATTACTTAACATATCGATGGTGGCACACTGCTTGGCGAGAAGTAGCGGATCGCGCAATCCCACGGATACCACATTCATGCCGAATTTAAGGCGCTTGGTGGCGCCAGCAAGTGCAGCCATGGTACTCATGCATTCCAGAAAGGGTTGCTCTGAGACGAGGCGGTCGGTCTGCCACACCGAATCCACGCCGCCTTCCTCGCAGAGTGCAACCCAACGCCAATATGCGTCCGCCGAAGAAAACGGAAAATCCATGAATCCCAAGCCCACTGCAATCGTCATCGCGTGCTCTCTAGTTTATCCACTGCGAGAATGGCCGAGACTTGGGCGCCGCTCAATATATAATATTTGATCGGGCCATCCGCGGATGGTGTGAGTAGATCCGTGTGCGCAGACTTGCGCGTCCAGGTACAGTGCGCTCCCGCTGTCACCAGATAGACCACGCCCCCTTCCGCCAAAAAATTTACGAGTCTTCTCATGTCGCGCCGCAATAGCATAACGGATAGGCTATCATGCATGGGATTTGCGAAATCGATAAAATTTGATGCAGCAGACATTCAGCAGTTCGCGCATCGGGGCGTTTTGACCGTTGAACGCTTGGTTGACGAAGAGACAGTTCATCGCCTGCGCCAACGCTTCGCCAAGCTGTTCGCCGGAGAGTTCGAGACCGGGGTGACGCCGGACGAGGTCAATTGGCAGTTTGGCTCCGACGATGAGACCCTGACCCGGCAAATTTGCAATGGCTGGCGCGCCGACCGCGCTATCGCGGAAATCATTATGCGCGAAGATTTCGGCCGTGCGGTGGCGCAACTCGGCGACTGGCCGGGTACTCGGGTGATGATCGACAATGTGTTGTGGAAGCCGCCAGGCGGCCGTCCGCTCAATTATCACCAGGATAGCGCTTATCTCAATTGGTATCGCCCCTCAGATCTTCTTAGCCTGTGGATAGCGCTTGACGACACCAGCGTTAAAGGCGGTACGCTTGAATACGTCCCGGGCTCTCATCGCTGGAAGCGTTTCCCGCCGGAGGGGGAATTTCACGGTCCGGAAAATTATCGTCGCCATTTAATCCGCGCCGCGGAGGCGGAAGGCATCAGAAATGTTGAGGACAGAATCGACTATGTCGAAGTGCCGGCCGGCGGCGGCTCATTTCATCACGGTTGGGTGTGGCACGGGTCGAGCCATAACCGTGCGGACCGCCCGCGTCGTGCGCTGGTGCTGCACGCCATGCGCTCGGACGCGGCTTTCAATCCGGACGGTCTGACTAACGGGACGGGCAGAATTTACGGCCGCTATAAAAGGCTCAGCGACAATGAGATGGATGAGAATTATTTTCCTATCACCTGGCGCAAGGACGGCTATCGCACGCCGGGCATTAAAACATTTGTTAAGGCGGCGCGATAATTCAGCCGGATTTGAGAGTTCTGGAGAAAGGATGTATGCCCGTTGTAAACAAAAGAGACTGGAACCCTTGTCGACGAGATTGCCGACGGTATCCACCGCATACCTACGGCGATCCCGCCAAACGAGCAATTGCCCCAAGGCTTTACCTTCAACCAATTTCTAATCGCTGATGACAAGCCGCTACTCTTTCATACCGGATTGCGCCAGATGTTTCCCTTGCTGCGTCAGGTTATCGAGATGGTCATGCCAATCGACAAACTGGCCATGTCAGCTTCAGCCATTTAGAAGTAGACGAATGTGGCACACTCAATGAAATCCTGGCGATGGCGCCCAACGCCGCGCCGCTCTGCGGCGAAACCGCCGCGATGACGTCCATCAGGGATATGGCGGACCGCCCGCCGCTCGAAATAATGGATGGCGAGACCCTCTCCCTCGGCTGCTATTCGGTCACCTGGCTGGCGATGCCCCATCTGCCCCATGGTTGGGAGTGTGGCTATTTGTTCGAAAACTCGACGTAGACATCGCTGTGCTGAGACCTTTTAACCCGACTAGGCGCCGATCAGCCGCCGATCATTGAGGAAGACATCCTGTAGGCGAGCGAGCAGGAGCGAAACGGCATGGATTATTACGCCCATGCGCCCAATAGTGGCAAAATTCTGGAACGGCTGGCGGCGCTTGAATTAGGCATGCTTGCCTGCATGCATGGTAGTGCCTGGCGCGGCGACGGTGGTGACCTGGTGCGCGTCTTGGCGAGGGGGTTGGAGGACTGATGGACCAACTACAACATAGCCATCGTTGCGTTCGACCACGAGACTGCAAATGTATGAATTTTTGGAGCTGACCTCAGCGCTGCATTTGAGCGTTAAGTGGTAGCATAAGGCTGCCCCGAGTTGAGGTACCCGAGCTCACTCTTCCCACTCGAGATTGCCGCACACGCCGATCGCTTGACCAGTGATACTCTTGGCAGCATCGCTGGCTAGAAACACTGCCATGTCGGCTACCTCTTCCGGCGCGACCCAGCTGCGTGTCGATACGAAGCTGAAATAACGCGCTTCCGCTTCTTCATAAGTTTGGTTGCGCTCCTCTGCGATGCGCTCCACCAGCCGTCGGCCGCGCGGGTTATCGATTATTCCGGGCAGGATCGAGTTACAGCGGATCTTATGCGGCCCTAGTTCACGGGCGAGATTATCGCTTAGCCCCTCTACTGCCCATTTGCTGGTGATATAAGGCGTGCGCAGCGGCAGACCGGTCCTCGTCGAGGCGGTGGAGATATTAACAATAGTGCCGCCGCCTGCCGCTTTTAGGAGTGGGATGGCACGTTTTGAGCAATAGAACATGCTGTCGATGTTGACCGCGAAGGCATGGCGCCATTCTGCGTTGGTCACATTCTCGATGGGCTTTTGCGGATCGCCGATACCGGCATTGTTGATTAGTACGTCTAGCCCGCCAAGATGGCTCTCTGCGCCTTCGAATAGCGCCGCAACCTGATCCGCGTCGCCCACATCGGCGAGACAGCCCTTGAGGCGCGGATTGTCGGCCAGAACGCTGTCGAGCGATATTTGCGTAACGCAGCAGGCATAAACCTCGGCCCCGGCGGCGAGAAAGCGCTCTGCGGTTGCGCGTCCGATGCCGCGCCCTGCGCCCGTGACGATGGCACGCTTGCCGTGCAAAGTTTTCATGATGCTTTTTCTCCGGTTAAAGCGCGACGATCAGGCGAGGAAGGTCGCTCCTGACGATTGCTTGTGATTGAACTGTGCCGGCGTCGTGTACAACCATGCGAAGGTAGAATGACGTGTTCACTGGGTTCGATTCAATCGCCATTTCTCGTTCATCGGCATCGCGTGTAGTTTGAGTGGCGAGTTAGAGAGTGCAATTTTTGATTTAAAATTGTCGAACCTGTTGCTGGGCGCGCGGGATCTCGTTCGCATAAAAGAAGGGAGAATCGAAAGCGTTGCCCGTCTATAAAGAATCAATTCAGTAAGCACGCTCTTCTAGCCTGGGTTGGTCGGTTGGCTCGTAATTGGTTTGCCCCCCTTTTGCAGACTTTTTGAATGAATCAATATTGCCGGA
>CAZUXZ010000231.1:0-15782 GCA_964624055.1 uncultured Rhizobiaceae bacterium
GCAGTGTATGGGGTTTCATGTCCATCAGCGCCAGTCCGTGAAACCTTCCATGCCTTTACATCTGTATACCAGCGCCCGTTATATTCCCGACTCTCTAGATCTACAGTGACAACAAGGCTCTCTCCCTCCTTGATGGCGAACGCGGCTATCTTGTCGCTCCAGGCCAGGAAGCAAACCTTCTTGGGATATTGGCCCTCGGTTTCTAGAATGTACTCCTGCTTACGCCACGGACCTTTAGCTGACTCGCCAGATTTCTCTGGGAGGAGTTCAATGATCTTTCCATTAATTTCCATGATGGATGTCCTGTTTGGAAGGGGAAGCAAATAGTACTGAAATAGCTATGACAGTTGATATTGGTAATGGCTTTAACCACCTGTGTAAAAAGATAGTTGGCGGTTAGACCGGTTCTTCCTTTGCGTCTTGGTACACATTGTCCTCCAAAACGCCTTCCATAACTTTTCCAACTGCTGTAGCCGCCATGGCATCAAGCCCTGGCTCGACTGCTACAATCTTATCACCACGTATGCCGATATCCACACCGGTACGCCCGTTCGGCAGGGTTGCACTACGCAAAATCAAGTCCATGCGTCCCCCACTTCGGTGCTATGCCACCCGCCTAGGGTGTTTGGTGATTGCAGCCTCAATATATCTATTAATGTTACCCAACCAATCTCCAGCAGTCATTCAGTTCCCTAAGGCTCCCCATCGCTAGCTAGTCCTCAGAGCCTCTCTGAGTGCCCTTCTTCTTCACAAGTTACTTGTTGTCATTCAGACCAACCTTGTCGATTGCTTGCTGAATCAAATGTGTCAGGCTATGAGCCAGCCAAAATCTGAAGGATAATTCGGCGGTGATCTATCACGGGTAAACCAGTTAACCTGTTTACGTGACCTACCGCCGACAAACAGGATAAGGAGAACAATAATGAAACGAATCAATCGTGGCGATTTTCCTAGCAAATACGCCTTTGATTGGCGCGATGAACCGCTACTGAAGGTCTTAGAGGGAGAGATATTTCAACTTGAAACCGATGACGCATTGTCAGGTCTCATCGTCGACGATACGGATGATCCACCGATTCATACTTTCACTGGCGATCACGTCAAGAATCTACAAGTACAGTGGCCACCACTTTACAATCCGGTGATTGGTCCGATTTACGTCGAAGGTTGTGAGCGTGGCGACACGCTGGCCGTTGACATCGACTGGATAGATCCATGGCGTTATGGCTTTTCGGGAATTCTCCCCGGCATTGGACCGCTCGGCGATTCACGAAAATGGGGCGATTGTGCAGAAGCTCATGTTCAGGTGATAGAACATTTTCCTGGGCCTAGCGGACACACGCGCGACGGGACAGGAAAATATACGGATAAACTATCGTGGGATCTGATGCCATTTTGCGGCACTCTTGCCTGCGCCCCGGAACGCGAAGTATTTACCTCTCTGCTTGGCCAAGGCCCGTTCGGCGGCAACATAGATTGCCGTGACGTTCGTGCCGGCCACACTATTTATCTCAATGCTTATCACAAAGGTGGTCTCCTCTATGTTGGCGACATGCACGGTGGCCAGGGCGACACTGAGTTCACCGGCATCGCCGACGAGACGCGGGCAACAATTCAACTCAGTTGCCGGGTGATCAAGGATCGCCATGCTCCTTGCGTGCGCATTGAGAAACCGGAAAGTCTCGTCGCCGTTGGAATCAACTTGCCTATGGAGCACGCCGTTTATGACGCCTGCAACAATATGATGGAGTGGTTTCGCGACGACTACTCGATCAGCGGCAAGGACATGTACATCCGCATGTCGTGTGATCCAGCCTTTCGCGTGCGCACCTATCAAATGGTTCGCGCGGCGACGATCCAGCATGTCGTCGGTGCGGAGTATCCCAAGGAAAGGCTAGTGCCGGCCATGTAATTTTGGACATCAAAATATTTGCAACAAATTCGCCAACGAACGGCTGTACCCCAAAAAAAATTGCCGAGCCCTGTCATTTCCAGTGGAGCGCGCCTAAACGCCAAGCCCAAGCCCCCATGGGCATGGGGGACAACGAAACTTTCGGTCACGTGCTTCCCTATTCCATATAGGGCTCGAGGGCGTTACGGAGGGTAGGAGCTACAGCTTCGATACCAGGTGTGTCCGAATGAATGCACACGGTTTCGAAGCGAATTGGCATGTCATTTCCAGAAACGGATGTTACCATGCCTTCCCTTAGAGCGCGCAACGTTCGCGCTGCCGCTGCCTCTGGTTCATAGGCTACATGCTCACGTGTAATGATTAACCGGCACCCCTCGTCATATTCGAGATCAGCGTAAAACTCTGCCCACCACAACAGCCCGCGCCGCGTGTATACGCTATCGTGCATGGTGCCTACCTGACCAATTAGAGGCACCCTGAATATTTCAGAGACATCGGCCGCCGCTTCGGCACAATGCTCATATTTAGACGTCATTCCATAGAGCGCACCGTGGGGGTTGATATGGTTAAGAGCGGCACCTTCCGCATCCAAAAATCCCTTCAATGCACCCACCTGATAGATCAATAGGTCGCGCAACTCGTCACGTTCCATCTCCATCTCACGACGGCCAAAACCCTGGGGATCAGGAAGCGAAGGATGCGCGCCGATGGCAACTCCGTGTTCTATTGCCATTTTCACAGTCTTATGCATGACGCTAGGGTCTGAAGCATGAAAGCCGCAGGCAACATTCGCGATGTTTATGTGTGGCATGATTTTGAGATCGTTGCCAAAACTATAGAGGCCATAGCTTTCGCCTATATCACAATTAATCGTTACACCCATATTTTTCCCCTTAATCTGCCTATTTTGCCTCTTTGCACCGCTATTCGCTGTTTAAGCCACCGTAACAGCTGACAACTAAGGCGGTGACCTAGCGAACAGAGCCTTCTAGCGAGACCCTACCTAAATACTTGAAAATGTCTCTAGCAAGCATGTTTATCCATTAGACTCCGGATCTACCTCCGTCGCTATTCATTTGCCAATCCTAATAATGTGATGCAGGCGACGAAGCCTTTTAACGCATTAATCGGGCAATATCAGCGTCACTTCTCCATGATACGTGTTTTCAATCTTGCACGGCCCTGCCGTGTCAGACCGGACAAGCGCGTTTAAACCCCGCGCCTGAGTTGTAACCTTCCCCCACGGAGGGAGTGCCAGGCCGCCACGGCACGTCCTTCACAAATTTTTGAGTCAATCAGCTTTGGCTTCTTTAAGAGCGTTAAATATCCGCACGAATTGCTCCGCGTAGTTCTCAAGGATGTTTCCGCCTTCGTAATACAAGATGCGCGCTCTCACAGCCGCATCAGAAACCTGCTCTAACGAGACTTTACCCATATCCTGTTCATTGGTCAGCTTGGCCGCTAAGTCACTGGACGGATGTTTCTCAATAATTTCATAGAGTTTACTGAGAGCTTCTTCCAAAACATTCAGCCTTCCAACAGCACTCTCTTCATTCCCAGCCGCATTAACTAGTTTGACCGCTTCGACAAGCAACCTATTCGCCTCGCTGTTGTCGTCAGCCAATGCATATCCTGCACTGAATAACAGCGCGATGACGGCAAGCATGGAAACAATCCGTCCCATACTAAATCTTACCTACCTGCCCCCCAGTGGTCATTAAGTTCCTACTACGAACAGAACGCGGCAGGACGCCAGTTGACGCCCCGCCCCGCATCGAACTTACAGCGAGTTACGCCGCCTCGTCTTCCAAGAGTGCTGCGGAAGCGATGGGAATCCTTCTAGGCTTCTTCTCCTCAGGCACCTCGCGAGCTAAGTCGATAGTCAAAAGACCATCCGACATATCTGCGTTTTCAACTTTTATGTGATCTGCAAGCTGAAAGCGCCTTTCGAATGCACGTCGAGCGATACCCTTGTAGATCCAATTGCTTTTCTCCTCGCCTTCAGGTTCGCTTTTGATCGTGAGCGAATTCTCAGTCAGTACGACTTCTACTTCCGTAGGCTTGAATCCAGCGACTGCCATAGTGACGCGATAGCGATCATCGTCAGTCTGCTCGATGTTATACGGTGGATAGGATAGATCACCGTCCGAATATTGCGCTGCTGAGTCCAGCATTCGGGTAAGCCTGTCAAAGCCGACAGCGGTACGAAACAGGGGGGAAAAGTCAAAAGTAGTAGTACGCATTTCGATATTCTCCTTTGAGCAATATCGGCAAGGCGTTCTATGGCTTTTCAGACGTGCCACAAAAGCCCCGCCCGTTTAGAGCGGTCCCAAGATTGGCAACCGCTTGCTGAATATGTGGTGATGCTGTCTTCAGTTTTCAAGAACTGGGGATGGCTTGACATCAAAGTCGATACCGCTGGTCTCCCATTCGATATTCCGTAGAATGGGCTACTTCGCATTCGTCGCAGGTACGGGCAACGCACTTGGTAAAAAGTTTTATCCCAGCAGGTCCCTGAAACCTATACGACACCATCCAGTGACTTTCTAATTTGATAAAATCATAAAAATCAATTGGTTATAAATGTTTCTTAAATTTGTAAATTCTCTTAAACCCATTCGATTTTGGTCCCGCCCCCCAACTCAATAGGAACTTGTTCGTGACCAAGAGCAACGGTGAATTTCCGCATGGGAATATTTCCGCAGATTGTCGTTTTGGTCAGCCAGTACGGCGCTTTGAGGATGACCGCTTCCTAACCGGTAGGGGGCGCTATGTGTCTGACATTCGTCTGCCCGGTATGGCCCAGGCGCGAATGCTGCGCTCACCCTATGCTGCCGGGCGTATCCGCCGACTAGATGTGACCAACGCTCTAGTGGCGCCGGGTGTGCTTACAGTGTTGACTGGGGGAGACTTAGCCAAGGAAGACTTCGGCACTATACGGCCCTTGGCACAGCGCAAACGCGCCGACGGCTCGAACAATTTCGTACCACCCTATGAATTGCTGGCGATAGACGAAGTTCGCCATGTTGGTGAAATCATTGCAATGGTCGTCGCCGAGAGCGTGACGCAAGCCGATGCCGCGCTAGAATTGATCGAATTAGAAATTGAGCCGGCACCGTCCGTGACAGATATCGTGCAGGCCACCGCACCGGGTGCGCTTGCGGTTTGGCCCGAAGAGCCGACCAATATCTGTTTCATCGAGAGCCTCGGCGACGCGGCGGGTAGTAATGCGGCTTTTGCCGAAGCTGCCCATATCGTCGAAGAAACCTATGTCATTTCACGTGTCGCTGCGAGCCCAATGGAAACGCGCTCGGCGATCGGCATCCATGAACCTGGGGAGAACAGCTACACCCTCTATGCCGGCCTGCAGACCCCCCACGTAGTCCGTAACGAGATTGCCAGCCAACTTCTTGGCATTGCGCCCGATAAATTACGAATCATCTCGCCCGATGTCGGTGGCGGCTTCGGCCTCAAAGCATCCGTACAGCGCGAGCTCGGTCTAGTACTGTGGGCAGCCCGACGCATCGACCGGCCAGTGCGCTGGGTCGCCGACCGTTCGGAATCTTTTGTCGCGGACCACCATGCGCGGGATAATGTTTCGCACGTCGCGCTCGCGCTCGACGCCGATGGCAAGTTCCTGGCGCTGCGGCTGCGTGCGAAAACTAGTTTGGGCGCCTATATCGATACATTTGGCCTGACTGTCACGGTCAGCAATCTCGGTGGATTGAGCGGCCCATACAAGATCGGTGCTTTCGATGTCAAAATGGCGGGCGTCTTCAGCCACACGCAACCGGTCGCGCCTTATCGCGGCGCCGGCCGCCCGGAGGCAACCTACTGCATCGAGCGCATCGTCGATAGCGCCGCGCGACAAATCGGCCTAGACTCAGTGGAGCTGCGTCGGCGAAATATGATCCCGGCTGACGCCATGCCCTTCGATACGGGCCTGACGTTCCGATACGATTGCGGCGAATTTGAAAAGACCATGGATATGGCACTCGACTGCGCCGACTGGCAGGGTCGGTCAGCCCGTGCCACTCAGGCTGCCGCGCACGGTCGGCTACACGGTATCGGCATCGCCTATGCAGTGGAATGCGCCAGCGGGCCGCAGGATACTCCAGGAAAAGAGTCCGCCGAACTCCGCTTCGACGCAGCGGGGAGAGCAACGCTGCGGCTCGGCACACATAATCATGGCCAAGGCCACGAAACCGCCTTCCGCCAATTGGCCAATAGCTTTCTCGGCCTTAGCGCGAAGCAAATTGATATTCGCTTCGGCGACACGGCAGATGTCAAGGAAGGCATCGGCACCTTTGGTTCTCGATCCCTCGGCACTGGAGGCACGGCTTTCCAAAAGGTTGCGAATGAAATCATCGAGGCTGCCCGCCTGGTAGCCGGCGAAATGCTTGAAGTAGCGCCAGCCGATATCGAATTTTCCGACGGAAAATTTTTAGTCCGTGGTACCGATTACAAGGTTTCCTTACCCGAAGTCGCGGCAAAAGCGGCGGAAAGCGACAAATTCGGGCTCCGGGCCTATGCCATGACGGCACCGGAAAATTGTACCTTTCCCAATGGCTGCCATCTCTGCGAGGTAGAGATCGACAAGGAGACGGGCGAATTGTGGGTGACCAGGTATACAGTGGCCGACGATGTCGGGCGAGTTATCAACCCCTTATTGCTGGACGGTCAAATTCATGGTGGTGTCGCTCAAGGAGTGGGTCAGGCGCTGTGCGAAGTGATTACTTTCGATACTGAGAGCGGCCAGTTGATAACTGGCTCACTGATGGACTACAGCCTTCCCCGAGCGAAGGATATACCGACGATCAATGTCAACACTCATAACGTGCCCACCAACAACACACCATTCGGCATAAAGGGTGCCGGCGAGGCTGGCACAGTCGGTAGCCTCGCGGCGATGTCGAATGCCGTGATGGACGCCTTGTACAAAGCGGGCGTTTCAAATTTCGACATGCCAGCTACGCCTGCAAGAGTTTGGCGCGCTTTACACCAAAACGACGGATAAAACCGATAATGACTACTGAAATCACGCGCAGCGGCCCAATGTTCAACGAGAACCGCTTCAAGCTCGGGGTATTTGGCCTCAACTGCTCTTATGGTTGCACCATCAGCCATGCAGCAACAACCTTCGAGCCGACCTTTGAGCATAATGTGAAGATTGCCAAGTTAGCGGACAGCCTCGGCTGGGAATTCTTGCTGCCAGTAGGTCGATGGCGCCATTTTGGTGGCACGACACAATTCAACGGGACCAATCTGGAGGTCTATACTTGGGCGGCTGCGATCTCTTGCCACACCGAGAACATCACGGTATTTGCGACCTCTCATGTACCGACGGTGCACCCCATCTTCGCGGCCAAGCAGTCCGCCACCATCGACAATATTTCTAATGGCAGATTCGGTATCAACGTTATTTGCGGCTGGTTCAAGCCGGAGATGGAAATGTTCGGCGTCAAACAGCTCGAACATGACGAGCGCTACGTCATGGCAGACGAATGGATGACCTGCATGAAGCGCATGTGGACGGAGCAGGACTTCGACCACGCGGGAGAATACTATAACATCGACCAGGGCTTCCTCTTGCCGAAACCGGTGCAACAGCCCCATCCAGTGGTGATCAATGCAGGTTCCTCCCCCGCCGGCGTGGAATTTTCCGCGCGCCACGCTGATTACAATCTTCTTTCAATCACCTCGCTCGAATCAGCCGCAGGCAAGGTAGACAACATTCGCGCGCAAGCCGCTGAACATCGCCGACGCTGCGGCGCACTGAGCTACGCCCTGGTATGCTGCGCGGACACCGAAAAAGAGGCAAAAGCGCTTTACCAGCGGATTATCGACGAGGGCGATTGGGGAGCGACCAACACGATCATCGAGCTAATGCTCGGTCAAAATTATTCCTACGGCTCTAACAGCAACGAAATTCGCGCCATGGGCGAGCGCTTCATCGCGGGCTGGGGCGGACTGCCGCTGGTAGGAACTCCAGAGCAAATCGTGGACCAGATGGTCCAACTAGCAGATGTGGGAGTCGAGGGGCTCGCTATTTCCTGGCTCGATTATCATGAAGAGCTGAAATATTTTGGTGAAAAAGTGTTGCCACTAATGCGCGAAGCGGGCTTACGCCAATAGAAACCGGCTATCATCTTGAGCGGATGAGCGACAAAACTTTTCTTGCAATCAGATTCGCGTGGGGCAAAATGTTGACCCTGAATTAGCGCAGGAGCAGGCTATTTCAGCTTTCACCAAACTTCGCGGGCGGGTGCACGACATTCTCGAAGTTTCCGAGAGTGGAGATCTGTATTCCCGCATTATCGACTTCAGTCTCATCGGACTGATCACACTCAATGTACTGGCCATCATCGTTGAGTCGATCGACGCGGTGGCGGCAAATTACCAGCCCCTATTCGATGTCTTCGAACTGGTGTCGGTAGCTATTTTCACTGCCGAATACGTGCTTCGAGTTTGGGTATGCGTTGACGAAGCAAACGCCAAATTTCGCGGTTCTTTCTGGGGTCGCCTGCGCTATATTTTAACACCGATGGCGCTTATCGACCTGATCGTCATCTTGCCGTTCTATCTGAGCTTCGCCATCGGCATCGACCTCCGGGTGCTGCGGATTCTTCGCCTGCTGCGAATACTAAAGCTTACCCGCTATTCCGGCGCCTGGGCGCTTTTCGCCGCCGTGCTTTATGGCCAGAGGCGCACACTCTATATGGCGGGCTTTTTGATGGTTATCATGCTCGTGCTGTCGGCGAGCTTGATATATCTGATCGAGCACGACGCTCAACCAAAGGCCTTTGCAGATATCCCCTCCGCCATGTGGTGGTCTCTCGTCACGCTCACCACTGTGGGTTATGGCGACGTCACGCCGGTCACGGTGGGTGGCAAGGTCTTAGGCGGCTTTGTCACCATATTGGGTCTCGGTATGTATGCCCTACCTGCCGCAATTCTTGCTTCCGGTTTCATGCAGGAATTGAGCAAGCGACAATTCGTGGTGACCTGGGGCATGGTTGCCAAGGTGCCATTCTTTGCCGGCCTCGACGCGGAGAAAATCGCGGAGATTGCTGCACTTCTGAAACCATGGTCGGTGCCGGCGCGTTATACGATTATTCGTCGTGGGGAAGCAGCGGACTGCATGTATTTCATTGTGTCAGGCGATGTGGAAGTCGACTTGCCGCCAAGCACCTTTCACCTGACGAACGGCAAATACTTCGGCGAGATGGGGATTATTAGCCGTACGGAGCGGGTGGCCAATGTCATCTCGATCACCGAGTGCCAATTAATCATTCTCGAAGCGCGCGATCTTAATCGGCTGCTAGAAGACAATCCAGCGCTTGCCACCGAACTCAAGGACCTGACCGCCCATCGCCTAGCCTCGGCTGAAATAGCCCGGCCCCAAGGCCAAGACTGATTAGCCTCTCCCCGCATTGTGAATATCGCGTGAAGAGCACGCCATCGGTCCAGCCTGGTGGCAAGCTCCTCAGCTGTCTTAACTCTCCGTTCCGTGGCATAAGAGCAGATCAGGCGTGCCGCTTAAGGCTTGAAGTATATGTTACCGCTGAGATCGGGCCGTTCGCGGCTTTCGATATCGGGCGTGGCAAGCTCAAACAAGCGATTGCATTTTCCGTTATCTTAATCATATTGCGTGAATGTTACGCCAACGAATCGCTAGCTCGGAAAATGGTGATTTGATATAAAAGCCAATATCGGCGCTACGGCGCGATAGAAAAAATTCCTCGGTAGCTCAGTGGTAGAGCAAGCGGCTGTTAACCGCTAGGTCGTTGGTTCGAATCCGACCCGGGGAGCCAGTTTTAACAAGGGGTTGCGTCAAGTTGGCGCAGCCCCTTGTTTCTCACGGGTAAATAGATGCTTAGACGAAGTATTTTGCGGTCTCTAAAGCCCTTTATTCGCTCAGGACACTTAATGAGTGATTTCTGGAATGGCCGAGAACATTCTGGAACCGCTAAACTTGTTAGAGCGAGCTTAGACAAACTCAGTTATGATCCGCCATCCAACTGGTGGACTGACGTCAGGCCATGATTTAGATCGTGTGTCGCTTACTTTGCACTTGTCTGACCTACCTGATGACGCGCTGCCTGCCTTGCTGGAACCTTAACCTAACTATGAGATCACTGCCGGCAGCGCAAAGCCGTCGTCGGGAACAACGTGATGTTTTTGCCGAGGTTCGCGCCACCACTCTTGTCTACTATTAGCTATTTCTACTCGAAATATAACAAAATGCTTGGCAATGAAGCCCAGCGTGCCAGTTGCTTTATGCGGTATCGCAGTAGTGCCATGCCACAGTATCGTTAATAAATTGGAAGCTTTGTGCCAAAGCGCACATTTTCCACTCGATCTTGTGCCCTGTCCGCCCCCTTGTTAGAACCGCTATCACATTTTGCCCGCCGGGAGTCCACCATGACCCATGATCCGTTTGCGCCGTTCATAGACTTAAATGATCGGCCGGATATCGCCGGCGAGTTCAAGGTAGGGGAAAAGTGGCGTTACGCGCTTGCCCGACGAGCTAAATTTCACGAGCTTGACGCCCTCAACCATCTTAATCACACCACCTTCCTGCGCTATTTTGAGGATGCGCGCATTGGCTATATGATGTTCCACGGCCTACCGGCTCCATCCCAGAATTCGATAGGCTGCGTATTAGCGCGACTCGAGGCCGATTACCGGCAACCAGTCTTTTATAATGAGCGCCTACTCATCACCGTCAGGACGGAAAATATTGGCAATACCAGCATTCTTCTTGAATATGGCGCATGGAGCGCCGAAAAAGGCCTGACCAGCCGCTCTAACTCACTCCTCGTCATGGTTGTCATGACAACTGGCGACAAGGAGCGCATTTCCGACGAGATGCGCACATCCATCGCTACCTTTGAGGGGCGCAACTATTAATGTTTTAATAACCGCCAAAACAACCGACGGCGCATAAATACCTGGGAGACACAGCCATGGCCGAAAGCATCGCCTTCGTCGACGACGAGTTCGTTCCTATCACGGAAGCAAAAATCTCCATTATGGAGCCAACCTTTACCAAGAGTGATGTGGTTTATGACACGCTCTCTTCTTACAAGGGCTATATTTTCCGGCTCGATGATCACCTACAGCGCTTTGAGGCGTCCTTCCGCGCCATGCAGCTCAACCCACCCTACTCGTTCGATGAGATTCGCCACATCGTCGCGGAAATGATCATGCGCTCTGAATTCGAGGATACCTGTGTCACCCTGATGGCGACGCGGGGACCATTTATCGATCTCGCCAACCGGGACATTCGTAAATGCAAGAACGGCCTGATGGGAGTTTGCGTGCCCTATTACTGGGTCCTGGGTAAGGACAAACAGACCGTCGGCGTGAATATGGTGATCACCGACAATCAGCGCGTGCCCCTCGAAGCGATCGACGCAAAAGTCAAGAACTTCAATTGGATGGACCTGACTCGAGCGCTTCTCGAAGCCTATGAAAAGGGTGGTGATTCGGCGATGCTGTGTACGCCGGACGGCTATCTCTCAGAGGGCCCAGGTTTCAATGTCTGGGTTGCCAAAAATGGCAAGCTCTATACTCCGCTCGGCAATTTGCTCGAAGGTATGACACGCCGCTCGGTGTTTGAATTGGCGACGGAGATAGGCGCTGAGCCTGTCGAGAAACCGCTGACACCCGAAGATTTGCGCACCGCAGACGAAGCCTTCACCAGCACCACGGCCGGTGGCATCACGCCGGTGACCCAGGTCGACGGCAAGACTCTCGGCAACGGCGCGCCGGGCATCCTAACGACGCGACTGATGGATGAATATTGGCGCCGGCGCGAGGAGGGCTGGCACGGCATCCGTGCTGAAGAGATCCTGCAAGACCGCGACGTCGCTTAAACGCAACCATCGCATACGACGGAGACGCAAAATATGCCGAACGAAATGTTCGAAAAGGGCCTCAAGATTCGAACCGAGGTGCTCGGTGAAGAATATGTTAATCGCGCCATCAATAATGCGAACGACTTCAATCAGGATTTTCAAGAATTCATGACGGAATATTGCTGGGGCGCCGTGTGGGGACGTCCTGGTCTCAGCCGCAAGCAGCGCAGCCTCAATAATCTCTGCATGCTCGCCGCGCTCAACCGGCCGCAGGAATTTGAAATCCATTTCCGAGGCGCGCTCAAGAATGGCTGCTCGTTAGAAGAGATCAAGGAAACGCTGATGCAGATCGGTATCTATTGCGGTATTCCGGCGGCCGTCGAGGCCTTCCGCATCGGCCGGCGGGTGATAGACGAGCTTGACGCAACAGAGCCCGGTGACAATGACTGAGCCGCTTCTCGGCTTTATTGGCCTCGGCAATATGGGTAGCCCGATGGCCGCCAATCTCGCTTTGGTCGGCAACCCCCTCATTTGCTATGACGCTTCCGGTACAGCGGACCGCGCGCCTGAAGGCGCGCGCCACGCAGCGAATAGTGCCGAGGTGGCGCAATCCGCCGCCATAGTATTTCTGTGTCTGCCGGACGGACCGATCGCCAACCAGGTTGTCGGCGAGCTGATCTCGGCACCCGGATGCATCGTCGAAGTAGTGGTCGACAGCACCACATCCGGAGTCGACGAGGCGCGGGCAACCCATGATCTGCTCGCCACAGCCGGTATCGCCTATGCCGACGCGCCGGTCAGCGGTGGTGCCTCAGGTGCACGTGCTGGCACGCTGGCAATGATGGTGGCCTCACCAGACGATGTATTCGCCCGTCTCGAGCCTCTCCTGAAGTCCATGGCCATGAATACCCGCCATGTCGGCCGGGAACCCGGCCAGGGCATGGCGATGAAGCTTCTTAATAATTTTCTTTCCGGCATGGCCATGGCTGCGACCAGCGAAGCCGTGGCGTTCGGCGCAAGCCAAGGCCTCGATATGTCTACGATCATCGATACGGTTGCAGTTTCAAGCGGCAAAAACACTGCAATCACCGATAAATTCCCCAATCGGATCCTGCCAGAAAGCTACGATTCTGGCTTCGCCACGCAGCTCATGACGAAGGATCTCACGCTCTATGTCGATTCCTGCAAGAATCTAGGCGCGCCGCATCGGTTGAGCAAAACATTGCTGCAAAGCGTGTGGCGCAGGATGTGCGACGAAATGCCGGAATCGGATTTTACCGAAATCTATCCGTTTATCCAAAAGTTCGGCGGATAGGAGGGAGCGCCTTGGCGGACGACAAGTCCTCTTCACGGCATTACTATGTGACCGAAGCACTGCTCGGCGAACAGCCTATCTGGCGTGTCGTCCGGGGCGAGATTAACGCACGCGGCGTCGAGGTACGCGCTTTTGTCTGCGGCTGCGCCACACGGCGTGGCGCCCTCTCAATGGCCCGAGCCATGAGCGTCTACCGAGATTGCAACGAAACGCCGATCGAAGTGCTCGAACGCACCGGCGCCGGCCGCGCAGTGTCTGCCGTACCGCACAACCCCGTGCGAAGTATCATGCCAAATTGTTGAAGGTGGGAAGCTCTGCCGTCAAGCGTTTCGCTTGCGGTACTCATCGAGATAATCGATCGCTGCCTGGGAATCGATAATATCAGCGTATCGACGGCCGACATCGCGAAGATTATCGTTGTGCGGCCCTTCTTCTGCGTCGCCGACACAGTCCTCTGGGACCATGGTACGGTACCCATGGGAGAAGCTATCGATGATACTGGCGCGAATGCAACCGCTCGTCATGCAACCGGTAATTATCGTGGTATCAACGCCGTTCTTAGCGAGAAGCGTGGTGGCAGGCGTGTTAAAGAAAATCGATGGGCCAGTTTTACAGAAAATAAAGTCGTGATCCGGATCCGAGGTCTTCGGTTCGATCTCGGTACAAGGATCGCTATAATAAAAAGATTCATGCACCGGGCCAATCTTCCAATGCGGCATATCACGTTCAGAATGATAGGCGGTGTAGCAGTTAGCAACAGGTACATTTGCACGGCGTGCAACTTCCAGCACGCGAGCAGTATTCTCCACGGCTCGCTGCACTAGGTCGCAATTGCCGAAATCCATATTGCGGTCGGTAAAACCGCGCTGAAAATCAACCACCATTACTGCAGGCCGGCTGCCGAATCCAATTTCCCTGTCGCCGTATCCGATTTCTTTATAAGCATCAGTGCCCATGACATACGCCCCATTTGCTGCATGGCCGGCCACATTGACCAGCTTCAGTATATTCCATAGATTTGTCCGTACCTTTGTCAACATGATTCACTGGAGTTTCGCGCGATGAAAGCGTTGTCGGACCTGGTAGTTATTGACCTTACGCATATGTTGTCGGGACCGTTCGGCGGCATGCTGTTGGCGGATCTAGGCGCGCGAACAATTAAGATCGAGCCTCCGGGCAAAGGCGAGCTTACGCGCGGTCTTCTCGCCAAGGATCCGAAAAATTCGCTCAAGGGCATGGGAGCATATTTTCTCACCCTCAACCGCAATAAGGAAAGCGTCTGTATCGACCTCAAGAGCGAGGCGGGCCTCGAGCTGTTCTATGAGTTGGTGAAAAAGGCCGATGTTGTGCTGAGTAATTTTAGCCCCGGAGTCACCTCGCGACTCAAGATCGATTACGAAACTCTCGCTAAGATCAACAAGCGTATCATTACGTGCACGGTGACCGGTTTTGGTGAATCCGGCCCGGCCTATAAGCGCCCGGCTTTCGACATGGTTGCGCAAGGATATGGCGGTGGCATGTCGATCACCGGCCAGGCGGACGCGCCGCCGACCCGCGCTGGCATCCCAATCGGCGATCTCGGTGGCGGCATGTTTAGCGCCGTCGGCGTCCTTGCCGCGCTGCACGCGCGCGAACGCACCGGACGCGGCCAGCATGTTGAGATTTCGATGCAGGATTGCCAGATCTCGCTGATTAATTACATGGCGACGATGTATTTCCTCTCGGGCGAAGTACCCGGTGCAATTGGCAACGCCCACTTTGTGCATGTGCCCTATAACACCTACCCAACTAAGGACCGCTGGCTCATCATCGCTATCATCACCGATGGAGGCTGGACAAACTTTCGCGACATGATGGGAATCGAGGAGTTAATGGACGACAAATTCGACACTCAGCCCGGCCGACTCGCGGCGAAGGACTTTATCGAAGAGAAGGTCGTTACCCGTCTGAAAAAAGAGAGCTGCGATCATTGGTTGGAGAAACTTGCCGAGGCCAAGATTCCCTGCGCCCCGGTCAACGACCTTGAACACGCGCTGAACGACGAGCAAATTCAAGCACGCAACATGGTTGTGACCGTTGCACATCCCGAAGGTGGCGAAGTACAAATGCCTGGCAATCCGGTTAAGATGAGTGACACCGGCGAGGAAACATTCGCGCCGCCACCGCTCCTTGGCCAACAAACGGACAAGGTTTTGCGCGACCTTCTTAAAAAAAGCAACAGCGACATCAAAGAATTGCGAGACGCCGGCACAATTGGCTGAGAGCCGCAGAAGAGAGCGAAAAGGAGAAAATCATGAGCGACAGGGTCATCGTCAACGAGGTGGGGCTGCGTGACGGTTTGCAGAATCAACCGCGCCACGTGACGGTCGAGGGCAAATTGGAAATGCTAGATTCCTTGATCGCAGCCGGTGTGCGCTCGGTCGAAGCGACCAGTTTCGTCTCGCCCAAGGCAGTGCCGCAAATGGCCGACGCAACTGAGCTTTATGGCCACCTGCCGATGGACAAGGGCGTCACTTACGAGGCGCTGGTACCAAACGAGAAGGGTTACGAACGCGCCGTCGCCGCCGGTGCCAAAACCATCGCACTGGTCCTCGCCTCGACCGAGATGATGAATGAAAAGAATATCGGCATGTCGCTAGGGCGCGCGACCGAGGTTAACATCGCAGTCATCAAGCGCGCCAAAAAGGAAGGA
>CAZUXZ010000232.1:0-15931 GCA_964624055.1 uncultured Rhizobiaceae bacterium
GACTCCGTATTCAAATCTTTCGGTCGTGTCCGACCCAGAATTTCGCGCGCACTTTGCGCTTGAGAACCTTGCCGACGCCGCTCCGCGGCAGTTCGTCCCAGAATTCGACCGTTTTCGGCACTTTGTAGCCAGAGAGCTGGGATTTGCAGAGCGCGATAATCTCCGTCTCCTTGGCGCTTTCCCCATTTTTCACTTCGCCCACCGCCTTCACCGCCTCGCCCCATTTTTCGTGTGGCACGCCGATTACAGCGCAGTCCTGCACCGCCGGGTGGCTCCAGATTAGGCGTTCGATCTCGATCGGGAAGACGTTGAGTCCACCCGAAATGATCATATCTTTTTTGCGGTCAACGATATAGATGAAGCCATCTTCATCCTTATAGCCGATATCACCGGTGTGGTGCCAACCATGCTCGCGCACCGCGGCGGTGGCTTCCGGGTCGCCGTAATAGCCGAGCGAAACGAGAGTGCCGCGCACGACAATCTCACCCCATTCGCCTTGTGGAACGAGATTGCCGTCGTCATCCATCATTTCTACCAGGGTGAAGACTGGCGGGCGGCCGCAGCTCATCAGGCGCTTTTCCTTGGCCGGATCGCTAAGCGCCTCAAGATGATCTTCCGGCGAGAGGACACCGATGGTGCAGGGGCATTCGGCCTGGCCGTATATCTGCGCCATGGCGGGTCCGAACAGCTCGATCGCCTGCTTTACCTTATCCGCTGACATCGGTGCGCCACCATAGACGAGATAATCGAGATCCGAGAAATCGAATTGCTTAGCCTCCGGCATGGCGAGCATCATGTAAATCACGGTGGGCGGCAGGAAGCTGTGGGTGACGCGAAATTTATGCATCGCTTCCAGCACCAGAAGTGGCTCAGCGCGAGGGATACAGACGATTGTGCCGCCATAGGCGAGCGCCGGCCAGGCAAAAACACCGGCACCGTGTGACATCGCTGTGGCGACTAGATGTACAGGCGGTTTCTTGACCGGCATATGGGCGTATGCATTGGCGCACCACGCCTCCCAGATCAGGTTTGACCACATCGCGCCTTTGGGCTTGCCGGTGGTTCCGCCCGAGGTGAAATGGCTGATCACCTTGTCGCGGTAATCTGGCAGTTCGGGTGCTTGACTGCCGAATTCGGCGATAAATTCGCGGAAATAGGGATGGCTCATGCCCAATTTATCGAGGCAGATGACATGCTTTAACTTGGGGCATTCCGCCTTGATGCGATCGATCTCGTCCTCGAAGCTCGAGTGATAAAACAGCCACTCCGAATCGCGGTTGTTAATGACGTAAATGTTCTCGTCGATTGAGGCGAGCGCAGCGAGGCCGACCCAGGCGCCGCCTGCGCGTGCCGCGCCGATCCACGCTTCGAAGGCCGGCGCCCCGTTGGGGCTGAGAATGGCCACCGTATCCTCGACCTGGAGGCCGCCGGCGAGCAGCGCATTGGCGGTTTGATGGCTGCGCTCGGCGACTTCGCGATAGGAGAACTCGCCGCTTTCATCGATCAGGCAGGCGCGGTCCGGATAGTAACGCAGACCACGTTCGAAAAGGTCAATCAGGCGCATGGCAGGGTAGGCTCGTTGAGTTTTTGGAGAAGGTTCAGTTTCCTATAAGAATTGTCTTCTGAGTTCAATTTTGCGTGGCCCGCTGCTTGCGCGGGTGTTTCACAAGGGATATTAATTCAAACAAATGTTCAATTGGCAAACGGCGATTTCGCTATGGATTTTTCACTGACAGCTGAGCAAAAGGAAATTCAGAGCTTGGCTCGGGATTTCACCAGGAACGAGATTGCACCTGCCCAGCTACAGATGGACGAGGATCACGAATTTCCCTATGAGCTGTGGAACAAATGGTCTCAGCTCGGCATGGCGGGGATGATGATCCCGGAGCAGTATGGCGGCAGCGGCATTGATCCCTTGACCTATATTTTTTTTATTGAGTATGTGTCCACCGAGAGCTACACCTTTGCGCTAATTTGGCAGGTTCATGTGCTGGTGAGCGAGATGTTCCGCAAATTTGCCAGCGAAGAGCAGAAGGATCATTGGCTGCCGATCTATGCTAAAGGCGAGAAGCTCGCCGCCTTCGCCCTCACCGAGTCAGGAGCAGGTTCAGATTCCTATGGCATGACCACCAAGGCCGAACTCGAAGGCAATCAGTGGACGATCAACGGCAACAAGATCTTCATTAGCAATGCCGGCACCGATATCAGTGATGGCACAGTGTTGATGGCGGTCACTGGCACACGTGACGACGGTAAGAAAGAAATCTCCACCTTCATCATTCCTCAGGACGCTAATGGCTATACGCTCGGCCAATCCTTTCGGAAGATGGCTTGGCACGGTATGGACAATCGTGAACTCGTATTCCAGGACTGCCGCGTTCCGGCCGGCAACATCATTGGCGAGCGCGGCGCTGGCCTGCGCCAAGCACTTGGCGGTCTCAATCTCGGTCGCATCGCCTTCGGCGCCATCGCCACTGGCCTCATTCGCGGCTGCTTGGAGGCATCCTTAGTCTATACCAAGGAGCGCCATCAATTCGGCAATCCGCTATCGAGCTATCAGCTCACCCAGGCGAAGCTGGCAAACATGGCCTGTGGTATGGAATCAGCGCGCCGACTCACCCATTACGCTGCATATCTCTTCTCCAACGGTATGGAATGTAAGAAGGAAGCAGCAATGGCCAAGCTATTTGGCACTCAGCGGTCGACCGAGGCGGCAATGGATGCATTCCAGCTGCATGGCGGCTCGGCCTTCATGGAGGACACCAAGGTCAACCGCTTTTACCGCGAGGCGAAGATTCTCGAAATCGGCGAAGGCACCAATGAAATTCAGCAAATCTATATTGCCCGCGAATTGGGCTGTTAGGGGCGCCGAAAAATGAGCAAGCTGACGGTGGAAGCGGCGCGCACCATGCACCGCAACATGTGCCGCATCCGCTATTTTGAAGAAGCAGCCTCGGCAAAATACAAGGATGGCGACCTACCGGGCTTCATCCATTTGTCGATCGGTCAGGAAGCCTGTGCGGCAGGCGTTTGCGCAACCCTGAAAGCGAGCGATTACATCACGAGCACCCATCGTGGCCATGGCCATTGTCTGGCCAAGGGAGGTGATGCAAAACGCATGATGGCGGAGCTTTTTGCCAAGCAGGCGGGTTATTCGCAAGGGCGCGGTGGCTCAATGCATATCGCTGATGTCTCGGTAGGTATGCTCGGCGCCAATGGTATTGTCGGCCAGTCCATGCCGCTCGGCGTTGGTGCCGCACTCACCGCCCAGGTGAAAGACTCCGGCGCTGTTGCCGTGGCTTTTTTTGGTGAGGGCGCGTCGGGTGCGGGCGTTGCTCATGAGGCGATGAACATGGCAGCATTGTGGCGTTTGCCTCTGGTCTTCTTTTGCGAGGTCAACCGCTACGCCGAATTATCGCCATATGAGACTCATGTGCCGCTCGCTAATGTCGCCGACCGTGCGCCAGCTTATGACATGCCGGGCGTAACCATTGATGGCGGCGACGCGGTGGCGGTCTTTGAAACCATGACGGAAGCGGTGGTGCGCGCCCGGGGCGGGCAGGGTCCGACCCTGCTAGAGGCCAAGACCTATCGTTGGCACGGCCACTATGAAGGTGATCCCCAGCGCTACAAGCCGGAAGGTGAGACCGAGGCAGAAATGGCGCGCGATCCGATCTGCCGTCTAGAAACCGTGTTGAATGGTAGCTTCGGCGTCGACAAAGCGGCAATTGAGACGGTTCACAGGAAAGAGAAGGCGGTAATCGCCGCCGCGGTCGCTTTCGCCGAGGAGGCGGACGATCCCACGCCCGACGGGTTGACCGCCAATGTTTATGCCGAGGGGGTGGGCGTTTGATGGCAAAGCTGAAATATTATCAGGCTTTTAATCGAGCGCTGCGAGAAGAGATGGCGCGTGACGAGAATGTCATAGTGTTGGGCGAGGATGTTGGTGAATCGGGTGGAATCTTCGCCCAGACGCGGGGGCTCCACGCCGAGTTCGGTGGCTTGCGCGTCCGCGACACTCCAATTGCCGAGAACGGCTTTGTTTCCGCCGCGGTCGGTGCGGCGATGACGGGCCTGCGTCCGGTTGTTGAGATCGGCTTTGAAGATTTCCTCACCTGTTGCATGGACCCGCTGGTCAATCAGGCCGCTAAGCTGCGTTACATGCTGGGCGGGCAGGTCACCGTGCCGCTTACGGTCTATACCTTCGGCTCCGGCGGCGTAAATGCTGGGCCACAGCATTCGCAGAGCCTGGGTGCCTGGTTCGCCCAGGTGCCTGGCCTCAAGGTCGTTGCGCCAAGTACACCGCGCGATACGCTTGGCCTGTTCAAATCTGCCATTCGCGACGACAATCCAGTGATTTGTCTCTTCGCCAAGCGGCTGATCGGATCGTCCGGCGCGGTGCCTGAAGAGGGAGAGGATTTCACTCTGCCGATCGGCCGTGCTGAAGTGCGCCGGGAAGGCAATGATGTCACTATCGTCGCTATCTCGACCATGGTGCGCGCCGCGCTCGTCGCTGCCGAGGACCTCGCAGAGCAACACGGTATCGAGGCGGAGGTTATCGACGTGATGAGCTTGAGTCCGCTTGACGCTGAGACCGTCATCGCTTCCGTCAAGCGTAGCGGCAAGCTTGCCATCGTGCATGAGGCCCATGCGCCCTGCGGCATCGGTGCGGAGGTGATCGCCCGTGTGTCCGAGCAGGCCTATGGTGCGCTGAAAGCACCGCCACTTCGCATCACGCCGCCTTTCGCGCCGAGCCCCTTCGCCCCGGTGCTGGAAAAAGCCTATCTGCCTGATGCGGCGCGCATCTGCAGCGAAATACAGGGGAAGCTCAGCGATGGCCTATGAGACTATACTTTATGAGGAGAGCGGCGCCGTTGCTAGTCTCACCCTCAACCGGCCGAAGAAGCTCAATGCCATGAATGCACTGTGCGTTCACGAGATGCGCGAGGCGCTGGCGGCAATACGCGAGGACGAAGGGGTGCGCGTGGTGGTTATCAAGGGTGCTGGCACACGCGCCTTTACCGCCGGTGCCGATATCTCGGAGCTGGCTGACAAGACGTCCGATCAGATGCGAGTCTATAACCGCCAATGGCTTGGTCTCTTCGACGATATTGAAAGTCTGCCCAAGCCGGTAATCGCTTCGGTGCAAGGCTATGCCGCCGGCGGTGGTACAGAGATGTCGCTCACCTGTGACTTTGTGCTCTGCGCCGAGGACAGCCGCTTCGGCCTAGCCGAGATCAATATTGGTGTCATCCCCGGCGCGGGTGCGGCGGTGCGTCTCACGCGCTGGATGGGTCGGCTCAAGGCCAAAGAAATTCTCATGATGGGGGAATTCGTCTCCGGTTCCAAGGCGGTAGAATGCGGACTCGCCAATCGCTGTATGCCGAACCCGGAGCTCGACAAGGTAACAGCAGATTGGGCCAGCAAGCTTGCCAAGAAGGCGCCGCTTGCTCTCGCAGCGGCGAAGGCCTGCGTCAATACGGGCGCCGAGGCGGCGATGCCGATCGCGCTCGAATACGAGCTTGAAAAATTCCTTGGATTGTTCGAGAGCGAGGATCAGACCGAAGGCATGAACGCGTTCCTGGAAAAACGTGAAGCCGAGTTCATGGGGCGCTGAAAATGAAAGTCAAAGTAAAATTGCCCCGGCTCGGTCTCACGGTGGAAGATGCCGTGATGACGGAGTGGCACAAACAGGTCGGAGATAGTGTCGAGGCGGGCGAGGTGATCGGCTTAATCGAGGCTGACAAAGCGACCGTCGAGATCGAAAGCCCAGCCAGTGGGACCCTCACCGAGATCATCGGTGAAATCGGTGAAACCTATGAAATCGGGGAGCCGCTCGCGGTGCTGGAGATCTAACGCCGCGCGGGCTTGCATTTGCCTAGCCCCCGCTCTGACAATGCGGGACGATGACCTCCAATATCATGAGCGCCTGCGTAACAGATGGCGTCGCCGCCTATCGAGCCAGGAATCATGACGGGTTGGTCGCCTTAGGAGGCGCTCGACCTATTGCGGCTATTCATCGTAATTGTAGCGTGCATGGCATACGCAAAAACTGTTGTTGAGGATCATAGCCCAGCCGCGCCGCCTTCCAACTCCCGTCGGATGCTGGCCAAGGGCGGTGCCTCCTCAGCGCTCAGGCGAGTTGAGCACCATCATCTTCTTGATTTGCATCTCTTCCATGGTGTGATGGATGCCGCCGACACCGTGGCCGGAGTGTTTGAGACCAGAGAAGGGCATCCAGTCGACGCGGAAGGCGGTGTGATCGTTAAGCATTACTGCGGAGCCGTCGATTCGCTTATAGACGCGGAGCGCAGTGTCGAGGTCCTGGGTAAAGACTGCTGCCTGGAACGAGACGGCGAGACTGTTGGCCTGTACCACCGCTTGGTCGAGAGAGCGGAAGGGATAGACGCAGACAACGGGGCCGAACACTTCCATACGGCTCACTCGCGAATTCTTCGGGGGATCCCAAAGCACCGTCGGCGCGTAGCAGGTCTTGGAGAGACGCTTGCCGCCTGCGAGGACCTTGGCGCCGCCGGCCCTGGCTTCCTCGACCCATTCCGCCACCCTGTCCACTTCGCGCGGACGGATGAGAGGACCGACTTCGGTCTTTGCCTTGGTAGGGTCGCCGACCTTGAGCGCCTTGGCGTGTTTTGCGAGGCCATTCGCCACCGTTTTGGCGATGGATTTATGGGCAAAGACGCGTTGCACAGAAACGCAAACCTGCCCGGCGTGATAAAACCCGCCTTTGGCGAGGAGCGGGAGGGCGCGCTTGATGTCCGCGTCTGCCGCCATGATGACTGGTGCGACACCACCGTGTTCGAGAGCGCAGCGCGTCCCCGGGGCGAGCTTGGAGCGTAGCATCCAGCCGACTCCGGCGGAGCCAATAAAACTGAAAAAGCCTACACGCGCATCGGTAACGATTTTCTCCGAGACCTCGCGCCCAGAGGTCACCATCGGCTGGCACCATTTGTCCGGCAGTCCTGCCTCACGCAGGATCTTCACGAAACGCATGCAGGAGAGTGGCGTATCCTCCGACGGCTTGACGATCACCGGGCAGCCCACGGCGACAGCGGGGCAAACCTGGTGGACGATGAGATTCAGTGGATGGTTGAAGGCGCTCACCGCTGTTACCACGCCGATCGGTTCAAGACTGGTAAAAGCGAGGCGGTGCACCGAGGAGCGCGAAATGCCCATGGGGATTTCCTCGCCTGCCTGGGTACGGAGCGCTTCGATGCAGAGCTTTACTCCGTCGATGGCGCGCGCTACCTCATGTTCGGAATCGATCAGCGGTTTGCCGCCCTCGCGCGCCGATTCGACAGCGAGATAATCTGCCCGCTTAGTCATGATCTCCACCGTGCGCTCGAGAATGTCGACGCGCTGCCAAGCTGGCAACCAGGCATCGCGGTCACGGTAAAGTGCATAGGCAGTTTTTAGCGCATGCTCTGCTACGGTGATGTCTGCGGTGGCGATGCGCGCAATCTTACGTCGGTTATAGGGTGATACGATGTCGACGGTGGGGGAGCTAGATTTCGCCCCCGGCACCATCAGCCCATACCGCTCGACCATTCATTCACTCCTCAGAATAAATTCCTTGAGGAGGAGCGTACCTTGCGTACGGTCCAGGCGACAACCCGGCAAATTACTCAGTTATAGTCAACACCGAGAATTTCATAAAAGCGCGTGCCGCTGGGCGTGTTGATCTCGATAGAATCGCCAGTCGTTTTGCCAATTAGCGCGCGCGCTAGTGGCGAGGAAACGGAAAGACGTCCCTCATTCACCTCCGCTTCGTCCGCGCCGACGATTTGGTAGGTGCTTTCCAAATCGGTTTCTTCGTCGACTACCGTAACTTTGGCACCGAACTGGATGCGCTCGCCCGAAAGGTTAGAGATGTCAATCACCTCCGCCAAGCCTATTTTACTTTCTAGCTCGCTGATGCGCGCCTCGATCATGCCCTGGCGGTCTTTGGCAGCGTGATATTCGGCGTTCTCGGAAAGGTCTCCATGCTCGCGCGCCGTTCCAATTTCACGGATGACGCGTGGCCGTTCCTCGGATTTTAGGCGGCCGAGTTCTTCCTTCAGCCGATCATAACCTCCGGGTGTCATGGGATGTTTTTCCATAGCGATTGACCCGCCGCGTTATTGTTCTTACGCCAACAGCTACGCTCCACCAGCTTGCGCTGCCGTCGCTCAATTCAGCAAAGGTTAGCGGAAAGCTATACCGTCCGCTCCTACTAAGGTTGAGAATAGGACTGCAGAGACGCAACTGCAAGGGTGCCACTCTTGAGCGCGGTGACGGCCCGTAGCATGGCTTGGCTGCCAGCGATCGTAGTAAAATAGGGAATCTTGTATTCGAGTGCCGAGCGCCGGAGCTCGTAGCTATCGGCGATCGCCTGGGCACCACCAGTGGTGTTGACGACAAGCTGAATCTCACCGTTCTTGATCGCATCCACGATGTGCGGACGACCCTCATGCACCTTGTTGATCGGCTCGACCTGGACGCCAGCATTGGCAAGCGTTTTGGCAGTGCCATGCGTCGCAATTAGTCGGTAACCCAGTCCGGTGAGTTCGGCGGCGATTGCCGTAAGTGCTTGCTTATCGCGGTCACGAACCGAAACGAACACTGAGCCTTCGAGCGGTAATTCGGAACCTGCGCCGAGCTGCGCCTTCGCGAAGGCGCGGCCGAAATTCTGATCGATGCCCATCACCTCTCCGGTCGATTTCATCTCCGGTCCGAGCAGGAGGTCTACGCCTGGAAATCGTGCGAAGGGAAACACTGCTTCCTTGATGGAAATATGGCTGCTGCTATTTTCAGCGAAGTCAAAAGCACCAAGTTTTTCTCCGGCCATGATCCTTGCCGCGATCTTTGCAATGGGGCGCCCCGTACTTTTAGCAACGAAGGGCACGGTGCGGCTAGCCCGGGGATTGACCTCGATGACATAGATCTCATTATCCTTGATGGCGAATTGCACATTCATCAAGCCGCGCACGCCGATCTTTTTGGCCAAGGATTCGGTTTGCGCATGGATGCGCGCGACCATATCGTTTGACAACGAATGGGGTGGCAGGGAACAGGCGGAATCGCCCGAGTGGATGCCCGCTTCCTCTATATGTTCCATGACGCCGGCCACAACAACGCTCTCGCCGTCGGCCAGCGCGTCGACATCGACTTCAATGGCGTCCTCGAGGAAACGGTCGATCAGCACTGGGCTGTTGCCTGAGACCTTCACCGCCTCGGTGAGATAGCGATGGAGATCACTGGCATCGTGGATGATCTCCATCGCCCGGCCACCTAGAACATAGGACGGACGCACCACAATCGGATAGCCGATTTCGCCAGCAAGACGCGCGCCTTCCTGGGCAGAGACACAGGTTGCGTTGGCCGGCTGTTTGAGACCGAGCTCTGCGAGCAAATTGCGGAAGCGGTCGCGGTCTTCGGCGAGATCAATGGCATCAGGTGGGGGGCCGAGGGGCGGTACGCCGGCGGCTTCGAGCGCCGTGGCGAGCTTGAGCGGCGTCTGCCCGCCAAATTGGATATTGAGCCCGGCTACCTCGCCCTTGCTCTGTTCGACGCGCACGATGTCGAGCACGGTCTCGATAGTGAGCGGTTCAAAATAGAGCCTATCGGAAGTGTCATAATCGGTTGAGACCGTCTCTGGGTTGCAGTTGACCATGATAGTCTCGTAGCCGGCTTCCGAGAGTGCGTAGGCGGCATGGACGCAACAATAATCGAACTCAATACCTTGGCCGATGCGGTTCGGCCCGCCGCCGAGGATAATCGCCTTCTTGCGGTCGCTCGGGTCGGCCTCGCATTCGGCCGCTTCGTTGCTCTGGACGTTCTCGTAGCAGGAATACATATAAGGGGTGCGAGATTCGAATTCGGCGGCGCAGGTGTCGATGCGCTTGAACACTGGGTGGACGCCTAAACCCCGGCGTAGCTCGGCGACCTCCGCTTCCGGGCACCCAGTCAACTCCGCGAGGCGTGCATCGCCGAAACCGGCGGCTTTCAACGTCGCGATGCTGCTGCGCTCCATAGGCAGGCCGCGTTCCACGACCGTTTGTTCGGTGGCAACGAGTTTGGCGATCTGTTCTAGAAACCACGGGTCGAAATGACAGGCCTGGCGGATCTTCTCCATCTCCAGCCCAGCACGGAAGGCTTCCGCTACGACCAGTAGTCGGTCTGGACGTGGTTGGCTGAGGGCGGAGAAGAGCGCTTTTTCGTCGCCGCCAGGGCTCCAGCCGTCGATGGCTGGTGAATTGAGGCCGGTAATGCCGGTTTCCATTGAGCGCAGCGCCTTTTGCAGAGATTCCTGGAAAGTACGCCCGACTGCCATGGCCTCGCCGACGGACTTCATCGAAGTGGTGAGGAGCGCCTGCGTCCCTGGGAATTTTTCGAAAGTGAAGCGCGGCAGCTTGGTGACGACATAGTCTATCGTCGGTTCGAACGAAGCCGGCGTCACGCCGGTAATATCGTTGTCGATCTCGTCCAGGGTATAGCCGATTGCAAGTTTGGCGGCGACCTTGGCGATGGGAAAGCCGGTTGCCTTGGATGCGAGCGCAGAAGAGCGCGAAACGCGTGGATTCATCTCGATGATCACCATGCGCCCAGTCACTGGGTCGATAGCGAATTGTACGTTTGAGCCGCCAGTCTCGACGCCAACCTTGCGCAGCACTGCGATCGAGGCGTTGCGCATGCGCTGATATTCCTTGTCGGTCAGAGTCAGCGCCGGCGCAACGGTGATCGAATCGCCGGTGTGCACGCCCATCGGATCGACGTTTTCGATCGAGCAAATGATGATGCAATTGTCCGCCTTGTCACGGACTACCTCCATTTCAAACTCTTTCCAACCCAGCACCGACTGCTCGATCAACACCTCGTTGACAGGCGAAGCATCGAGCCCAGCCTGCACAATGTCGTCAAATTCCTTACGGTTATAGGCGATGCCGCCGCCCGTGCCGCCGAGGGTAAAGGAAGGTCGAATGATAGCCGGTAGGCCGGTGTGGGAAATAGCGTGGCGCGCTACTTCGAGCGTCCCGGCGACTTTACTGCGCGGACTTTCAAGGCCGATCTCATCCATTGCGTCGCGAAACAATTGGCGGTCCTCGGCGATCGCGATCGCCTCGCGTGAGGCGCCAATCAGCGCCACACCATGGGCCTTAAGCGTGCCGTCGTCGGCGAGTGCGAGCGCGGTGTTAAGCGCCGTCTGCCCTCCCATGGTGGGCAGCAGCGCGTCAGGCTTCTCCATTGCAATGATCTTGGCGACGATCTCGGGCGTTACTGGTTCGATATAGGTTGCATCCGCGAATTCCGGATCGGTCATAATCGTCGCCGGATTGGAATTGACCAGGATGACCCGGTAGCCCTCGTCCCTGAGGGCCTTACACGCCTGCGTCCCGGAATAATCAAACTCGCAAGCTTGTCCGATAATGATTGGCCCGGCGCCGATCACGAGGATCGACTTAATGTCGGTTCGCCTAGGCATTGGGGTCGGTTCCGTGCATCAACTCAACGAAGCGCTGGAAGAGATATTGCGAGTCCTGGGGGCCCGGGGAGGCTTCCGGGTGGTGTTGGACGGAGAAGACAGGCTTGCCGGTAACCTCCAAGCCCTCGAGGGTGCCGTCGAAGAGAGAGATGTGTGTGGCGGTAACGCCTTCAGGTAGACTATCCTTGACTACTTCGAAGCCGTGATTCTGGCTGGTGATTTCAACTTTACCGGTCTTTAGCGCTTTGACTGGATGGTTGGCGCCCCTGTGGCCGAACAGCATTTTTTTGGTCTTGGCGCCGAGGGCGAGTGCTAGCATCTGATGGCCGAGGCAGATGCCGAAGATGGGCAAGCCGACATTGAGCAGTGTCTGAATCGCCGGGATGGCGTATTTTCCAGTTGCCGCCGGGTCGCCTGGACCGTTGGAAAGAAATACACCGTCCGGCTTGTGGGCCAATATGTGCCTGCCGTCCGCCGTTGCCGGCACCACCGTAACGCGGCAACCATGGCTGGCAAGGGAGCGCAGAATATTGCGTTTTGCACCGTAATCGACGGCGACCACATGGTGGAGTGCCGCTGTCTGGTTTGTATAGGAATTAGCGGCGAAATCCCACACGCCTTCGTCCCAGGCGAAGCTTTGCTTGCAGGTGACGTCCTTGGCGAGGTCCATGCCTTCGAGTCCGGGCCAGGCTTTCGCTGTCACTGTCAGCTCAGACGTCTCTGGTTCGCCTGCCCAAGCTGGATTGTGAGCAAGCGCGCCTACCTGGGCGCCACGCGTGCGCAAATGACGCGTCAGACGCCTGGTATCGACCCCCGCGATGCCGACTAGATTGTATTTCTTCAGCCATGAATTGAGATTTTCTAGGCTACGGTAATTGGACGGATTGGTGATATCAGCACGCAGGATTAGGCCGCGGGCCACCGGGCGCGAAGCCTCGATATCCGCTGCATTGCCGCCGACATTGCCGATATGCGGGAAGGTGAACGTAATGATCTGCCCAGCATAGGAGGGATCGGTGAGGATCTCCTGATAGCCAGTCATTGAGGTGTTGAAGCAGATTTCTCCCACTGCTTTGCCCTCGACACCGATGCCGATACCACGAAACAGGCTGCCATCGGCCAGCGCCAGGGTGGCCAATCCTGCGCGGGGTTCGGTTCCGGAGGGGGACATGGCGGTGTCATCCATGTTAGTTGTCATGCTGGGTCGGGCGTGAATCACATTTGCGCCCTTAAATCGCCGCGCGGCGCAAAGTACGGAGTAGCAGGGAGTCCGTCAAGTAATCCCGGTCGTGGCATCACGCCGCCAGGTTGTTCCCAAATCGCTGCCGGTCGGGAGGTAATCTTTACTTTAAACTGCGGTTCGCTAAGGGTGAATCTGTCAACCCGCATTCTATGGTTGATCGCCATCCTGATAGCGCTATATTGCGCCTCCTCGTTCACGAACCATATGTTCTGGCGATGATTAGAGATCAGCTAACCGAAGCTTTGAAAGCTGCGATGAAGGCGCGCGAGGAACGCACGATTCTAACCTTGCGCCTCATTCTCGCTGCACTCAAGGACCGCGATATCGCAGAGCGCGCTAAGAGCAATTCTGAAGGCTTAAGCGACTCGGAAGTTCTGCAATTGCTCAACACCATGATCCGCCAACGGCGGGAGAGCATCGCGCAATATGAAAGCGGTGGGCGCGTCGATCTAGCCGAGCGCGAACGTGAGGAAATCGCAGTGATCAGCCGCTTTCTGCCGCCGCAGATCGAGGGTGAGGAAATGGTAAAGGCGGTGCAGACCCTGGTAGGAGAGCAAAACGCCAAGACAATCAAAGACATGGGGCGCACCATGTCGGCGCTGAAAGAAAAATATGCTGGCCGCATGGACTTCGCCAAGGCTAGCGGCTTGGTGAAGGAATTGTTAGCGTAATAGAGATTTTCTGGTTTTGTCCACAGGGTAAGCCACATAATTATACAAAAAATTTAATGCGCTAACCTTGCTGACCCTCGCGCCCGGTCAAGCTCTGAGTTACTGTGCTGCATGGCCTTTACGCCGCAATTTCTGGACGAAATCAGAGCTCGTGTTCCGCTCTCGGATGTGGTCGGTCGACGGGTGCGCCTTGTGCACAAGGGGCGCGAGCACCTGGGACTCTGCCCGTTTCACAACGAAAAGACGCCCTCTTTTACGGTCAGTGACGACAAGGGCTTTTTCCATTGTTTTGGCTGTGGCGCTCATGGCGACGTGATTGGCTTCATCATGCGAGACGAGGGCCATTCCTTCCCCGAAGCGGTGGAGAAGCTCGCCGGAGAGGCGGGGCTTGAAGTTCCTAAGGACCGCCCCCGTGACCGCGCCCGCGCAGAAGAGCAAATGTCGCTCTACAGGGTGCTCGAAGACGCGGCAAAACATTTCCAATCGGAGCTTCGCACCGATTCGGGTGCTGCCGCCAGGGCGTATCTTAAGGGACGTGGGTTGAACGATGAGACGATTGTAGGGTTCCGACTCGGCTTCGCGCCGGATTCTCGAAATTTTATGAAAACGGTTCTGCTAGGTGACCAAATTACCGAAGCTATGTTGGTCACAGCCGGATTGCTGATCGAGCCTGAGGGCGGCGGCTCGAGCTATGACCGCTTCCGCAACCGGGTGATTTTTCCAATTCAGGACCGGCGCGGGCGAGTAATCGCCTTCGGTGGACGCGCTCTCGGTGACGCTCAGGCGAAATATCTCAATTCACCGGATACGCCGGTGTTTCACAAGGGCACTATGCTATATGGCATGCATCTCGCCCGAGGTGCCGCGCGCAAAGCGGGGCGAATCGTTGGCGTCGAGGGCTATATGGATGTGATCGCGCTGCATCAGGCGGGGTTGACGGAGACCGTAGCACCGCTCGGCACCGCTCTCACAGAGCTGCAAATGGAGGAGATGTGGCGCCTGGTAGATGCGCCGGTGCTCTGCTTTGATGGTGACAATGCTGGGCATAAGGCGGCGGCGCGCGCGGCAGAGCGCGCGCTGCCAAGGCTAAAATCGGGCAAATCACTCTTGTTTGCGACTCTTCCGGCGGGCGAAGACCCGGACAGCATGGTCGGCGGCGGTGGCAAGGTGGCGATGGAAGAGGTGCTTGCTGCGGCGGAACCGCTCTCGGAACAAATCTGGAAACTCTCTGGCGGTGGCGGCGAACTTACGACGCCAGAAAGCCGCGCAGCGCTCAACCGCCGTCTCAACCAATATCTCGGAAAAATCCCCGACGATGACCTTAAAGTATTTTTCCGAAGCCATTATCGCGGTCGTTTATTTGAACCGAAGAGCCGGGCCAAATGGGAACCCGGGCCTCGCCCGGTATTGCGCCACCGTTCTCGCGATGACAAAAAATTACTGCCGCAGCAAGGCCTGGGCGGCCGGGCCGAAGGCGATTCAGCGCGTCGTGAGCGCACAATCCTCCAGACCGTAGTGAATTTCCCGGAATTACTGGATGAATTTCACGAGGAGATTGAGCGTCTGCCGCTTCTGTCCGCGCGCTATCGGACTTTGCGTGATGCTCTACTGGCGGCCGATGTTGGTGATGCCGTTCCGGACAAATCGAAAATTTGTTATATGCTGACTCAGATAGGGCTGGAGAAATTGCTTGATGAACTTGTCGGAGGGGACGTAGCCTATCTGGATTGGGCCGCCAAGCCCGACGCCGCGCATCTCGATGATGCTAGGGTGCAACTGCGCCACGCGCTTGATCTGCACCACCGCTTAGTCGATATGGAAAATTTCCGCCGAGAGGCGGAAGACGCTCTGGCTGGGAATATGAGCGAGGAAAACTTGCGCCGTTTGGTGGAGAGTGGGCGCGCTGTCAGCGAGGCGCCGGGTACCGAAGTGCAGGTTCCCGGCTATGGCGAAAATGATGGTGACCAGCGAAGCCGAGGCTAAGCGCGCGAGTGAATTGCAATGGGCCGATTCCCATGCTTGACAGCAGAAACAAGCCGAATTAGACATTTTTTCTGCATGGGCTTGATTTGGTGTGCTATTCGCCCCATTTTGTTTCTGCAACGATTTTAAGGGATTCCCATTAATAGCCTTTCGCCATCCAGAATTTGGGGCGGCGCGAACGGGCGGGCTGCGCATTGTCGTGTAGAATGGGTGCGAGCTAGTGACTTGGTTGAGATTTCCTCCTCGGCTTAGGGGCGAAACAGAGACCGAAACAGAAAGATCGTTCTATGGCGACAAAATCAGCTAAATCTGCTGAATCTTCCGAACGTAGCGAAGAAACGGGGGACAGTCCCGTACTTGATTCGCTGCCCGCGGCGGTTCGCAAGCTCGTGACCCGTGGCAAAGAACAGGGCTATGTCACCTATGACGATTTGAACGAGGCGTTGCCCCCCGACGAGGTAAACTCAGAGCAGATCGAAGACACCATGACCCAGCTCTCCGAGATGGGCATCAATGTCGTCGAAAACGAAGAGTCCGAAGCTGCTGCAGGCGACG
>CAZUXZ010000233.1:0-3288 GCA_964624055.1 uncultured Rhizobiaceae bacterium
TGGTGTTTTTATAGAGCGAGGCGACACCGCTTGCTGCGTTGTGTGAGCCTGTGGTGTTGGAATACAGCGAATAGAAACCAGATGCCGTGTTGCTCCCACCCGTGGTGTTGGAATAGAGCGCGGCATATCCATCCGCAGTATTACTTTCGCCGGTAGTGTTGGAATAGAGTGCATAAGCTCCACCCGCAGCATTGTGTGAACCCGTGGTGTTGGAATACAGCGCGGCAGCACCACTTGCGGTATTGCGGACACCTGTGGTGTTTTAATAGAGCGCATAGAACCCCGCCGAAGAATTACGGCTACCCGTCGTATTGGAATAGAGCGCGGCATATCCACCCGCTGTGTTGAATGAGCCCGTGGTCGTGGAATAGAGCGAGGCATTTCCATGGGCAGAGTTATAGCCCCCGGTAGTGTTGGCGTTCAGAGCTTGATATCCCGATGCGGTGTTGTTGGAACCCGTGGTGTTGGCTTCGAGTGCTTGATATCCCGATGCGGTGTTACTTGCACCCGTGGTATTAGCGTTCAGCGCGTAATATCCCGATGCGGTGTTGTTGCTACCCTGGTTACTATCTAGCGCCTTGGCTCCTATTGCGGTGTTGTACGAACCGGTGGAGTTTTGGCCCAGCGCCTCGAGGCCAAACCCCGTGTTGTATGAACCGGTGGTGTTTTCCTGCAGAGCCCTCAAGCCCGATGCTGTGTTATAGGAGCCGGTTGTATTGTAGTAGAGGGAGCCCCACCCCGACGCAGTGTTGTTGGAACCCGTGGTGTTTTCTTTGAGCGACTGATCACCATAAGCAGTGTTACCTCCACCGGTGGTGTTTTTATACATAGATAGATAACCGGTCGCCGTATTCTGAACACCCGTGGTGTTGGAATAAAGGGAGCCATACCCTGTCCCAGTGTTGTATGCCCCAGTGGTGTTGGAATAGAGCCCATATGCCCCACCCGCTGTATTGTAGGAACCCGTGGTGTTGGAATATAATGAGGCGGAACCCGTCCCGGTGTTGTAAGAACCCGAAGTAGTTTCTGTCAGAGCATCATACCCAAAGGCGGAATTGTAATCGCCGGTGGTTCTGGCATCAAGTGCAGTAGCGTTACCCGAGGCGCTGCCGTATGCGGCTTCCCCGGTTTGGGCGCTGGCAGTAATGGGGGCGAGGGCTAATACAAAGAGGAAGAGCACTAAAAAGAGTTGAGGCATGATCAGGTTCCTATCAAGTCAACGGGTGGTGTCCCGTTAATGTAAACATGATCCTTTACCAAGCTAAAAACCTCAATGGGATTATGATGATTTCTTAACCTGATCTGTAGCGGACGCTTTGGGCTACAACCCGATTGTCTGGGGCCGTTCTAGCCATCGCTGTCTTGTTGGCTCCGTGTCGGGGCGCGTTATCTATGTAGGTCGAACCTACCTGTCGCAGCTACTCTCAAAAAGTTGCGTGCAAGCAATCTGCAAGTAAGGGCTAGAATTAACTTTAAGGAAAAAATCTAAATAATTGAAAAGATTGCTCCCCGGGCCGGATCCGAACCAGCGACAAGGTGGTTAACAGCCAGCTGCTCTGCCAACAGAGCTGCCCGAGAATTGTACAAGAAAAATACGGAGTAATAACCGAAAAAACTTAACAAAATAATTTCTGCGGGGCGTGTGGGAAGTTAGGAGGCCTGAACTTTACGTTTTCTAAAATTCATTGCTGTGGAGTAGAGAATTGATCGCAAACCAGCCGTTGTATGTTTTAGTTGCACATAGTTAGCTTAAAAAATTAAAATGCATCCAGCGGTAGGTTTAATCTTATATTCAATTTTCAAGCTACTATTAGCGTGTAAGCGGAGGAGACGGTTATGGAAGCGGTGATTGCTATGAGTTCAATTTCTACGTTGCTAATCCTGGTTCTCGCGATAATTTTGATTTGGCGGGGGATTAAAGTCGTTCCTCAATCCAAAGTGTATATCGTAGAAAGATTTGGTAAATATACCAAAACCCTCTCGGCCGGATTGAACTTTATAATACCCTTCCTTGATGTAGTAAGACATAGAACTTCAATTCTGGAACGACAGCTGCCGGAATTTGCAATTTCCGTAATAACTAAAGATAACGTAGAGGTTAGACTGGAAGCGACGGTGTTTTACCGAATTGTTGAGGCGGCCTCTTCCGTTTATCGGATTGAGGATGTGGACCTGGCCCTTCATACCTCGGCCACTTCAATTATTCGTTCTGCGGCTGGGAGACTGGATTTAGATGCTTTGCAATCCTCTCGAGACAGTATGAACAGCGAAATTGCGGAAAATTTACAACAGGCAGCTAAAATTTGGGGAGTAGAGGTAACACGAACTGAAATAACAGATGTGATTATCGATGATACAACTAAGGAAGCTCAGAGACAGCAGCTAAATGCTGAAAGGCAAAGAAGGGCTGTAATTGCCGAAGCAGAAGGGGCTAAAAGATCAAAGGAATTGGCAGCTGATGCCGAACTATACACTGCGCAAAAAGCCGCTGAGGCTGTAAGAGTTAGCGCAGAGGCAGAAGCCTACGCTATTGAGGTTGAGGCAAAGGCGAATGCGGAGCAAACAAAACTTCTCGCGCGGGCAATAGCTGAGAATGGTCAGCCAGCGATTGATTTTGAAATAATGAAAAGGCAGGTTGATGGCCTTTCGCAAATTGCATCATCTGAAAATACCAAAACGATCATTGTTCCAACAGATGTAACCGGGGCAATTGGATCTATTCAGACATTTCTCGAAACTTTAAAGAAATAAAATGGAAATTTATCTCTCACTTTCTTATTGGATTTTTCAACCTTATGTTTGGATTATTCTTGGTTTGGTGATCGTTATTGTTGATATCTTTTTAGGTTTTATTTTACTTCCATTTGGCGTTTCAGCGTTTTTCATTGCAATTTTAATGTTTTGTGATCGGTATTTAATATTTTCAGACTTTGTATTTTTTGAGACTTGGCGGGATATTTTATTGTATTATGCGGCTTTGTCCCTGATTGCACTTGGTGCACTCAGGTTATTTTTTAATAAAAACAAAACGAAAAATGGCGATATAAATGAATACTAAGGTCTATTTGAGCTGTTTTTCAATAATATTGAAAGTAAGTTAAGGAGCCGAGCGGCTACTGTAGCAATTTGAAAAGCCCTTTGAATATGAGGGTCTCAGATTAAATCGCAGCGAACCTCAAAGTGCCTATAAAAAATTTCCATTCAACAGTTTTGCAATTTTTGGCTAAAAAATTTTAGGAAAAATATTAAGTGAGTGAGAGATTGGCTCCCCGGGCCGGACTCGAACCA
>CAZUXZ010000234.1:0-3136 GCA_964624055.1 uncultured Rhizobiaceae bacterium
GGTTTCGATGGAGAGATTATGGAGAGTGGGGAGATTTACAGGGGAGATTCACGTTCGCGCAGTTGCTATTAAATCACCGTAACTGACACTGCTGGAAGATTTGAAGGTGGTGCGCCCGCTGGGGATCGAACCCAGGACCTACGGATTAAAAGTATTTTTGATAGTTTTTACAAGTGCCCGCATTTTCAGGCGTTTAGAAAATCCACTCAGAGGGCGTGGCGCCTCAGCGTAGTGGAGCGCAGGCTGTCGCTCGTAAGCTGGTCCACATTGGTCCCCGTCCTGGCCTACGCTACCTCCACCTCTACCGCGCCATTGTGCTTGCCATTGGTGTGCGCGTACCCGTCCACCCGTGTGAGTTCGTCGTGCCTCCTGTTGTGTTGACGATCACGCTCTGCGTCAGCAGTCAACAGGTGGACCTTGCCCTCGGTCTCTCGCAGCCGCCGCTCCAAGTCGTGCACCTCCCGCTGCAGGTCCGTACGACCAACTGAAAACAGTAAGTCGACGCCGTCATCCATCACGTCGGCCAGGGCACTGGATAAGACGTGCCGGTTGCCCAGCACCTCAGGATCGTGCACGATCGCACCTCCCGGAAAAGGGGCCAGAAGAGGGACTACGGAGGAGGGCATACAATTGCCGTGCCAGGACCGGATTTTCGGTCGCCTCCAAGGGTAAGGCTTCCGCTCAGGTGTGCAGGATCGGTGCCAATCTGTTACGCTGCCGGCACAGGCGAGCGCAAGATCCGCACCCAGCCTTTCACGATCCGGGGCTCGCACTTAGTATTTGGTCCCCATCTGAGAATCCGAGCAGCCGGAATACTTGAAACCGCGAACTGAACTGCCGACCAGGGAAGATGCCGGCGAGGTCCGGCCGGTGCGCACGCTCGTCCTGGGCAGCGTCATGTGCGCCATTCCCTCCCTCTTCGGTCCCTACAACATCGTCGTTCGCAACGGCTCGTACCTGACGATGGACTTCACCACCGCCGCCGCCGTCGTCGTGATGTTCGCGGCCTGCCTGATCGTCAACGGCATGCTGCGTCGTCTGATGCCCTCCCAGGCCTTTCTCTCCGGCGAGCTCTACATCGGCTACGTGATGGCGGCGATCGGCTGCTCGATCTGCACGATGGGCCTGACCTTGTACCTGATCCCCCTCCTGCCGGCTGTCACGTACCTGGCGTCGGCGGAGAACCAGTGGGCGATAACGGTCATTCCGTACGTGCCGCAATGGCTGATTCCCATCGACCCGGAGGCGATTCGCGCCTTCTACGAAGGGATTCCCAGGGATGCGGAGATCCCCTGGGGCGCGTGGCTACGTCCGCTGCTGGGCTGGTTCCCGCTGCTGCTCGGACTCTACCTGCTGATGCTCGCGCTCGCGGCGCTGTTCCGCTCCCAGTGGGCAGAGAGCGAGCGCCTGCCCTACCCACTGGCCCAGTTGCCGCTGGTGATGGGCCAGCAGGAGCCGGGCCGGGCGATCAACAGCTTCTTCCGCAACCCGATTACCTGGGCGGGGGCGGCGATCCCGATCATCTGCACCTCGCTCAACGGGCTGCACGGCTACTGGCAGTTCTTGCCGGAGGTCGATCTCTCCGCCAGCATACCGATCCTGCGCGGCGCCGAGTCCATCGACATTCGGGTCTCCTTTCCGATGGTCGGTTTCGCCTACCTGATGAACGCCGACGTTGCCTTCAGTCTGTGGGTCTTTCACCTGCTGGGTTTGATCGTCAAAGGCTACTTCTCGATGCTCGGTGTCACCCGGGGCATCTACCTGGACATTTACGGCCAGACCGACGGCGGGCCGATCATGGCGTTCGTGCAGTTCGGGGCGCTGGCCGCGCTGGTGGGCAATACCCTGTGGATCGCGCGGAGCCAGCTGCGGCTGCACCTGGTACGTGCCTGGGCGCGGGGCCATCTGGCGGGGGGAGAGGATGAGGGATCGCGCGCCATCGTCGTGCAGCTGATCGTCGGCGCGGCGTTGATGACCGGCTGGTTCATCGCGGTGGGCGTGCCCTGGTGGGCGGCGGTGACGCTGGTGGTGGTGGCGGCCGGCACCTTTCTCGGGATCACCCGCATTCTCTGTGAGTCCGGGCTGGCGGCGACGCGGGCACAGCTGATCACGGGCACTGTGGTTCGGACGTTGTGCGGCACCCAAGTGCTGGGGGCGTCGGGCACTATGGCGACCCTGGGACTGTCGCAGGTGTGGATGAGCGCCGTGCGGACCTTCGTGATGGCGGCGGTGGCCAACGGCTTCAAGCTGACCGAATCGGTACGCCGGCAGGGGGTGGTGATGACGGGCATGGTCCTGGCCGTCGTCCTCGCCCTCGTGCTGTCGATGTGGGCGACCATCTACGCGGCCTACCAGGCGGGCGCCAACAACGCCGACGGCTGGTTCTTCCTCGGCGGGCCTCGCTACGCGATCGACTTCGCCGCGCACTACATCACCAACCCGGTTGGTGTCGACGCCGGCGGCATCGGACTCATAGGCATCGGAGCGACAATGATGGGTGGGCTCTACTGGCTGCGGACCCACTTCCTGGGCTTCCCGCTCCACCCGGTGGGTCTCGCACGTTCTCAGATCCATCTCACCAGTAGCATGTGGTTCAGCGTCTTCCTCGCCTGGCTCATCAAGGGCGTCGCGCTGCGTTACGGGGGGCCGCACCTGCTCGCGAAGATTCGACCGTTTTTCCTGGGATTGATTCTGGGCCAGTTCACTTCCGTGGCCGTGTGGCACTTCATCCACTTTCTCACCGACGTCACCGGGCAAAGCCTCTACTCGCGTTAGGCCGCCTGCCAAAGACAAAAACAAATACAAATCCGAGGCTACAATTGCCAGTCGGCAGCTACTGCAAATATCCAAAAAGAAAAAAGCCTCCGACGAAGCAAAAAAGGCGGGTTACTGGTCGGGCGCTGCCACCATCGGAGTCACGATCCTGTACGAAAGTTGGAAGGTCGTTGGCTTCCCCGGCGGCCAGCGCTGGATGGCCTGGTGGGCGCACGAAGCCGTTTACGGGGTCATGGTGTGGGGATCTACGATGGTGCTGGGAATAATGTATAGTGACCTGCCCCCCTATAATGTTCCCAGTCCTACAGTTAGGATATGGGACGTAGAAAGGGGGCCCTATGTCCAGGAAACGGTATACAGC
>CAZUXZ010000235.1:0-5289 GCA_964624055.1 uncultured Rhizobiaceae bacterium
ACCATCGACGGCGGTGGATCGCTGGCTTAGCGCAGAGCGCTTGCGCCACACTCAAGATTTTCCTTTGACTTCGGAGAGTAACGGATGCCGATAAATATTGACGCGCTGCTAGCGGACCTGAGAAGTTTTCGAGCTGAGACCAATGCTAATCGCAAGATGCTGTCGCAAATTCGTGATCGGGTTCGAGAATCAGGCGTCCAGCGTATTCTTCAGCCCCAGAGCCATGGCGGCGCCGGCGGTCCGCTTCACGATATCGTAGGCGCGCTCACTCAGATCGGCGCAGCCTGTGGCTCTAGCGGTTGGAGCATCGCGCAATATGTGCTGCACAATTACATGGTAGCGCAATGGCCAGAGGAGGGGCGCGCGGAAATCTGGGGCGAAGACCCAAAAGCACTTGTTGCTGGTATTCTTGTGCCCAGTATGGGGCGCTATGAAATCACCGATGGCGGCTTTTTCGTAACTGGTCGTTGGCCCTGGGTCACCGGCGTGGATACCTGCGACTGGTGCATGGTAACAGCTTATGAGAAGGACAATGTCTCGCACGAGACCCACCGACATTTTATGCTCCGCCGCGAGGAGGTAGAAATTATCGATACTTGGCACGCTATCGGCCTGTGCGGCAGTGGCACTAACGACGTCAGGCTTGAGAAGAAGTTCGTGCCTAACCATCTTTCTCTCAACATGGAGGAGTTGCGCGGCGGGGAATCGCCCGGCGGTCAGTGGCGCGACAATCGGCTCTATCTACTTCCGAGTTATTCTATCTTCGGCCTCGGCATTACCTCCGGCGCTGTAGGCATTGCGCGTGAAATTGCTGTAGAATACAACGCAATCGTCAAAAAGAAGACCTCGGTAATGAGCGAGCAAAGTGTTGCCGATTTTTCGTCGCAGCAAATCAAATTCGCCGAAGCAAATTGCGCCGCCGATATGGCCGAGCAAGTTCTCCGATTTGCGGCCGATGAATTTCAGAATATCTCATGCGAGGAAGGCCGCGTGCCCAGCGATTTGGAGCGTTCGCGCTGCCGCGGCTTAGCAACATTCGCAGGCAATACGGCGATGGACTCGGCCAAGGCCGTATGGGATCTATCGGGCGCCCTTAGTGTCTTGAAATCGAGCACACTTGGCGGCCTCTATTCCGATTTGATCGTCGCCAATCAGCACTTCACCCAGAACAAGGATCCTAACTTCAAAAGCTATGGCCGCACGCTATATGGTCTGCCTCTGGATAATATCACGCTGTAATTTAAAGGGACGAATTCCTGCGAGTTTCTAGAATTTCCTCTGAAGATTCCGATATGCTTGAGCTAGATGATCTTTGGACCAAGCCCGTTGGCGCTTGTTATGGCGATGCGGTGCCACGCATGTTGGATGAGTATAACGGTTTGAAATCTAGTTTCTTTTCGCCAGTTATGAGTATTGCCGTATAGATAAATTGATTGAAGGGGATGAAGCGCTCCAGGTGAAACTACTCAACGCGGGAAAAGACATGGCCGCCCAATTCAAAATTTTCAATGACGACCGGATGTTGTGTGGAATCGCCAATTTTATTTCGGTGCTTTGCACCATGCGCGCGTGCGGCATCGCGTTGGTGCAGGATTACGGTCGTTTGCTTAACGACTGGTTGGCAAAATACATAAACCATGCCCCGGAGCGTTTATTTTGCTCCTCGATTTTTCACTTGACCGATTTCGGTTTAAGGAAGAGGCGGTGGGGTTCTGCTTCGTCAGCACAATCGAATATTTTATCGATCCCGTATTCAACTATCTGACGCATTCGCAACGCTATAATACAACTGCATTCGGGGGAATTAAAAGGCACGAATGATTATCTGTGCGAAACGGTAAAGGGTGTGACCGGCAGCCGCCGTCACACCCTTTACATTTGAAGTCTGTTCAGTCGCGAACACGCTTGACGATCACACGTCCTCGGCCGCGCCGAACTAGATAACCGCCGCGCGGAATCCGGAGTTTGCCCGATTTAGCCAGGGGCTCCAGTGTATCTGTAATAAGCGCCGCATTTGTGTCGACGGGGGCGCTTTCCGGTTCCTGTGTCTGCTTTGCGTACCATTCAGCAAATGCTTTATTGGCGATATCGTTGCCCAGAGATTTTCTTAATGCGTTTAGTTTGCGCAATTGACCTTTGTTGAGGCTGCTTTCATCAAATTTTCCAGAAGATTTTCTTACCATGACCTTACTCTAATTGGAGGTGGGAATATTATTCTAACAACTATACTGTTTGGTTGAAAATGACAAATACTATTTTGATAATAAGGCTACAATATCATTCAATTATTTGACTATCGACCGATGATGGTTTGAATGTTTCTCGGCTATTTTTTCATGATGCGAAATAATTATCTGCTTATTCACTTAAAAAAGGGTCGTTTGTATAGATAACACTCAATCGGTAAGGCGCATTATAGCGGTTGCGGCGTCCGCCCGTTGATCGGGAAATTTCAGTTTGTCCAATTTTTTGCCGGTATGGGAACGAAATGTGGCTAGGGGATGGTCGTCGAAATGCTTCGCTAATCTAATAGCATCTTTTTTTAAAATGGAGACTAGGTGTCTTCATCGCCAGCGGAGCCACTTTTCACTTAGGCTTTGACATCACTCGCATTCAGTCAATTTTCATTGGCGTTTGCGTCAGTCCTGGCATTGTCAAATTCGAAAATAGTCTAGCTGCGTTTTCCAATCATCCAAGGGGGGTCTCGTCATTCAATTTGAAATAGCGTTTTGGGTTGTCCGCTTGGAAGGCCCATCCCGCACGCGGCTTTCTAACTCAAGTTTGGGCGTAATGTTCGTCAAAACCGGCGCAGTCTCTATATTTTTTTCGGCCCAATCCTTTGATACGCGTAACTTATTGGACTAGCCAGAGACTGAGTGGTCGGGTTCGTCGCAGAAAATGACGGAAACTTTCTTCCCGGGAAAGATTAAACCTAACAAATCAAGGTAAAGAAGGTTGTCCGGAGACTTTTCGCCGATGATGATGATGTCTTTGTCGTCAAATTGAGTGAGCGGCAGCTCCACCGTGTCGTGAAATGGTGGGCAATGTTGGAGAGAAGCGAAAAGTGAAAGTCCATCAACCCAGCTTGAGGTCGTTAAAGTGTTAATTATTTTCTCTTTTATGTTTTTAAAGCTCGTTGCTGTGATCCGGCAGTAGATTTTTTTAGGATGGCCTTCGCCGCGGCAGGTGACTTCGGTGAAGTTCTCCCAGGTTAGCAAGCTCGCGCGAAAATGGGGCATCAACGCCGCGTAAATCATTGTAGCCTCGCTGGCTTAGCCTGAAGTTTTCAGGGTCGGGCAGGGAGCTTACCGGCGCGGCAATTTGACTGTCGGCACTATTGCTTCCACAACTCGCGGCCGGTCCAGGCTGCCACCATGTTTCGCAGCATCGGGTCAATTTCCCTGTCCTTAGCGACGTCTTCCGCCAGGGGGCCTGGCTCGGCGTTGAAGCTGAGCAGCGAGATGTCCTCCATGCGCATGGGGTAGAGGATACCCTCGAGATGGTCGTATTCGTGCTGCAGGATCATCGCGTGCCAGCCCTTGGCATCGTAGGCGACGGTCTTCCCTGCCAGTGTCTCGAAGGAGATATGAACCTTGGTATAGCGTAGTACTTTGCCATGTAGGCCGGGTAGCGAGAGGCAACGCTCCCAGATCAGCCGTTTTTCGTCTCCGATCGGCGTAAGCTCTGGATTAATCATCGCGGTCCAGTCAAGGGCCTGCATGCTGGAGCCTTTAGGAATCCTCTCCGCGTCGATGCGGTAGAGAATGACGCGCTGTGGATCGTAAACCTGCGGCGCCGCAATACCGGCGCCGGCAATATCTATCAGCGTGTCCCGCATGTCTTCGACGAGGCGCGTGATCTCCGGATCGGTCGGGTCTGGCACTTTCTCGGCGCGCCGGCGCAAAATTGGGTGTCCCATCTTCGCGATTTGCCGTATCGGCATTGCTGCGTCCCTTATTGTTGCGATAGCGCGCAATGTCCGAGCTGTCAGTCGTCCAATCGGACGATTGCGCCGTTCCTCTCTGCCCTATTGCGGATCTACTGGCTAATCGCACCTCTCTATCTGTCTTTCTCCGCATCGCGGTCTGCAGGCGTCGGCGCTATATTGGCGTGGTCGTTTAGGAAGTTTTCCAAGTCGATGCTCTCGATGCGCCAATCGCGACCAAACTTGATGGCGCGGAGCTGATTGTCACGGATCCAGGCGCGTACAGTCGCCTCGGTCATCTGCACTAGGTGTGCCACCTCCTGGACGGTCAGCAGAGGCGCTCGAAGCATTAGTCTCACTCCAGGGGTCTATAATATTTGATAGATTAACATATAGTTACATATTATCAACAAAATCTATTAATAAATATAATGTATTATATACATTTACCTATTATTATATATGTTACTATGAGTATGAAAACAGATAGCGTAAAGCAGCACCTTGCTTGCCTTGTGGCGGGGAAACCGTGAGGCTTGGCGCGACTGAGCCTATCCAAAACGGTGGAGATAAAGACTCGCCGCGTGAAATCTTGCGCCGGGTGGTCGAGGATCACCGCGTACGGATTGCGATCACTGCCATCATCTGCCTCAACGCCATCACCCTCGGCCTCGAAACCTGGCCCGTCGCTATGGACGCCGCGGGCAGTGCGCTGACGGTCATCGATAAATCAGTTCTGGCGTTCTTTATACTAGAGCTGGCGCTCAAGCTCTTCGTCTATCGCCTCGGCTTTTTCCGTAGCGCGTGGAACGTGTTTGATTTCATCGTCGTCTCGATCACCTTCGCACCGGCGGGCTCGGGGCTGACGGTGCTGCGCGCGCTCCGCATCCTGCGCGTGCTGCGCTTGGTCTCTGTTGTGCCGGGCATGCGCCGAGTGGTGAACGGTCTGCTCAACGCCATCCCGAGCATGGCATCTATAATTCTGCTGCTAGGGATCGTCTTCTATGTCGCTTCGGTGATCGCAACAAAGCTGTTCGGGCCCGACTTTCCCGATTGGTTCGGCTCAATCGGTCAGTCGGCTTTCTCACTGTTCCAAATCATGACGCTGGAATCCTGGTCAATGGGCATCGTCCGCCCGGTCATGGAGATCTACCCTCTCGCCTGGATCGTGTTCGTGACCTTCATTCTCGTCACCAGTTTCGTCATTCTCAACCTATTTATCGCTGTGGTGGTGAGCGCGATGCAGCGCGAGCACGAAGCGGAACAGGAAAAGGACCTAGAGGAAGCGCGTAGTGAGCGCCGTCAGTTGCTCAATGAGGTCGCAGCTCTCAAATACGAGGTACGCGCCCTGACGGCTTCGTTGG
>CAZUXZ010000236.1:0-3258 GCA_964624055.1 uncultured Rhizobiaceae bacterium
GACTCACACTTTGATAAGTATTTGATTCATATACAGTTAGCGTAGTAATTAAGCGTCAATATTGTAAAGTCATCAGACGTATGTATAGCGAAGATTTCGGACGTATCTTTTGCCAATGCTAGAGCACTCGATAGGGTTCACAAAAGACCGTTTCAAGCTTTTGACCAGACCGTCCTTATATTCGTTGAATTAGGGGATCGCGGCGATTTGGTACTGCCACCAAAGCCACAAAAAACTGACACGTTAACGACTTGGGTAGTGGTTAACTATAGGCCGTGATATTAAGTTCGTGCTGTAAAGCTAGCAGCCTGAACCCGCTTCGTTATTCCGTATACAGTATAAATCGGCAAAGCAAAAGATTTGGGTGTTAATCTATGACTGATTACCGGGACCGGCAGATATTAGAGCCTGCTGATTGGGGGAGCTCAGTGGGAGACGAGCGTGCGATTTTTCAGCATGTGCTGACGACGCGGAATCTTGGTTGGTTGCCTAACATGTTTGCAGTAATGGGGCAGAGCCCAAAGGCACTTGAGGCTGTGGCATCGGTTGGCGAGTTTGTGCGGTTCCGGTCTAAACTTGACGACAATTTACGCGAGATGCTGATTTGCGAAGTCTCCGCGTTACTCGGAAATAAGTACGAGTGGCGCCATCATATTAGCAAGGTACCAGATGAGTATCGCTCAATCATTGGCAGCGCGGCGATCGAAAACCTCCCATCGCCAACCGGCCCAGCTCTTCGCTTCGCGCGACTGTTAGCTGCTGGTGAACCCGCGCCGGACGAGTTAGTTGATTCTTTGAAAGAGATGCTGGGCGATGACGGGCTGATTGATCTAACTATTATGGTTGGTTATTACCAGCTACTCGCGACTTTTTGTGCAGCTCTCGGTATTGAGGTCGAAGATGAGAAGCCACATGTGCCGATGCCACTGAAGGGCACTTGAATGCCTAGCTTTACCATTCATCAGAGATCATATGTTTAACTATTGCCAATACCCGTTTACATACAATTTATCTCATGCTTATTGGTGACCGCGGGGCAACGCATTACTAAATGATACCTATCGAGCCGTTATTAGCGACTCGGCATACGCTGTTGGGGTACGTCGGCAATCAGATTTTTGTAGAGTGCAGTAACCTTTATTCATACAATCATGTACTACCAACTTGGCAGTCGTAGCCATTTAGAGAAATTACGGTGCCGAACTTTGGGAAGTTATTTCCGAGAACGTTGCGTACTGTGCAATGGCAGTAGCCCATCAAAGTGAGTGTTCCAGAGACTTCAAATTCAATCGTCAGAGTATTGCGCTCCAGGGTCTTATAGCCCAGTGTGGTAAGCTATCCCAGGGACCAGGTTCATATAGCCGGAAGGGCAAGAGAACGATTCTTTCGCTGTTGTTGTGTTGGACCGAAGTATTATCCGCGCGCTGCGGGCCCCAAGAAGCTACGTGCGCGTCAACCTAATCGGCAATTGAGTTACCATCTGGGCTGTTCGTCTCCGGCGACGAATTCCAAAAAAAGTAAGAGTCCGCCTCACGAATGCTCGTGAAAACATAACACTCTCTCTAGTTGTCAAGAAGACGGCGGATAAACCACACTTTGGCTTTCTTTGTCAACTCTTATAGGTGTTAAGTCATTTCTGGTCGATATTCCACTGGCGACGCACGATAGAAAAATTTCTCTAGAGACAAAACTTATGAGGCGCCGTGGCGCGCATAATTAGCGTCGCTGTTTCGACGTAGGGCTTGCACATCACTAACACAGGAGTTCTAAACGAAATTCGACTTGGCTCAAAATAAACTCAATATGACCGGAGTTCTGCAACAGGGGGTTTCTCAATTACTTAACGCCAAGGTACCCGCAAGTTGCAAAGAAATGGGATGCTTGTCATTTGTTGGGGGCGTCCGCATCCCCACAAATTTTGGTGAAGGGTCTCTCTTCATAGCAAGCTCACTGTCAACAATATAACCAAAGTGCCAGAAGTCTTTGCTCTACTCGCCAAGACGGGTGTGCTAACTGGGCAAACCGAGTAATTAGTTTTCAGATTGTTGGGTAATAGGTGGGGCTGCGCGCTTGAAGCAAGCCTCCTTAACATGACATTTAGGGGCAGCGAACATAGGCCTGTAGCTTCTAGACAATGGAGCAACAGCGCGGGCGAATAGGCGGCTAACATTTGCCGTCTCGCAAAACGCAAATTACGTCATGAACAAAAGCTAATTCTAGCCTGCAGGTGTATACGCGCCGGATGCAGTCTGCGCCGCTTTAACGATTTGCGCCATGTTAACTTCCTCAAGGTATTCCACCTCTTCACACGCACCACTAGCTTTAACGGCTAACACGAGACCGATGGCTGTCTCTTGGTCTTTAACCTCAACGCGTACTACTATGTCATATTTTCCACGCACGAACGCGATGTGCTCAACGCTTCCTCCAACCGTGTCCATTAGTTTCTCAACTGCAGCCTCACGGTCTGACCCTGAAATAAGACCTTTGAGAGCGTGAGGAGCATATTTAGCAAGTATCAGAGCTTTCATCTTCTGGTTCCCTGTGTTTTGAGAGCATCTAACTGCCGACGAACCGAGCTAACGACATTCAGCTCAGGTGGCAGTTCCTATAGCTTACATTGCCTTATCAGCCTTGGCATCGTCTCACCAACCTTCGTGCCTCATGATGCATGTATGGCAAACCGGTCGCCGCATTAACGCATAGACTGGCCACATAAGCCCCAAAATAGCGCAAAAATTACAAGTGTGACACATTATGGCACTAACAGGCGCTAGCGGGCGCGCTTCATATCTTCCTAAGTTTTTTGTCACACTTGTAATTCTAAAGACCAATTTGAGACGTTCTTGGGGCACAATGCAACACTGGAGAAACGGGCTATGAGCGACGCTAGAAAATCAGATATCGCAGACGTCAACTGGGAGCAGGTAGCCCAGTGGGATAAGAAGTATTATCTGCATGGCCCGCAAGCGGCGGGCGAAGCCAATATCGCCACTATAGCTAGCATGGACGGCAATTGGTTTACGCTCGCCGATGGCACGCGGATGCTAGATTTCCAATCTCAGCTTATCTCAGACAGCTTTGGTCATCGCCACCCCGCCATCCATAGTAAAATTGAAGAAGCCATGGGACGCACCGGCCACGCGTTTTACGGCTTTGCCAATCAATATCGGGCCGAGGCCGCAAAGCTAATAATTGAGGGGCTATTTCCCGGTGAGAATTGGGCCGGACGCGTGCGCGTGTTTTCTTCTGGCACCG
>CAZUXZ010000237.1:0-3272 GCA_964624055.1 uncultured Rhizobiaceae bacterium
GTCGAAATAATAGATACCAAATTTAGTGAAGAAACTCCCGCATTTCTTTATCTAGCTTTAACTGCTCCGCATACACCTGTAAGCCCCAGTAAAAATTTTGTCGGGAAATCAGGGACCAATGACCAATATCTAGACTTCGTCTTGGAAGTTGATAATCTTGTCGGCGAGATAATAGATGCTGTCAAACGATCTACAAAACACGATGATACTTTAATAATTTTCACCAGCGACAATGGCCCGGAAAGATTCATGCATCTAAGAAAAAAAGAAATCGGACATTTCAGTGCTGCACAATTCAGAGGATGCAAAAGAGACAACTGGGAAGGTGGTCACAGAGTACCATTCCTTGTGCAATGGCCAAAAAAAATTGCTCCCAAACAAGAATCCAATGCAATGATTAGTCTCGTTGATATTTTCGCTACAATTGCAAAAATTACTGATCAAAAATTTCCTGACTCTGTTGCTGAAGATTCTTATGATTTCTCATCAGTTTTATTTAATTATTCTACCAATGAGTTTGAACGTCAATACCTGATCCACCACTCCGCTTCAGGATTCTTCGGAATAAGAGACAAAAATTGGAAACTACTAATACACGAAGGATCGGGAGTTAAAGAAGAGTATAAATCAACATATTCTAATGAATATGGCGAAAAATGGACGAGCAGTGATTACGAATCAATATTGGACAATGACATGTCAACTAAAGGTCCTATACAGTTATACCATTTGTCATCTGATGAACACGAAGATAAAAATCTGTTTGCAGAAAACCCGGAAATTGTAGAGGAACTTTCTACCAAATTTTTTGAAATTCTAAATAATGGAAGAAGTACTTCTGGAAACAAACAATCTAACTACAACAATGACAGCTCTTGGACTCAAGTGAATGAGACCAAAGACAATCTTTTAAAGGCGGGTATAAATATCAACTCATAAAGAGTTGATCCAGTCCAATTCTTCTTCTAAATCCGCAGTCGTATAAAAATGTTCTAAAAGCAACGTAGCGTCCAATTCTTTAATAGATCTGTGCAAATCCACGGGCAGAGATCCCTTCCCGACTGGCAAATGAGAATCCGATCTACCTCTATTATCATATAGATAGTTGTCGCTCCAGTGAACATGATCTATTAGTTCAGGTCTAGACAAAAACTTAAAGACCTTATTCTCCCTCTCTGATTCAGGGAATCTGTGGGAATATGTACAAATATGGCTCGAATCTAGACATAATTTTACATTCTCATGATCGGCATCAATACACATTTGAATCCATTCTTCTGGAGCCATACCAAACGCTTCGCAATTTTGATTATCCCAGTCTATTTCCGAAAAGGGTGTTTCTACAGAAATACTATTATCTTTCCACTGAGAATTTTGATTTTCTAATACAATCTGCATGTCGTGTTTAGCAGAATAATCTCCAAGTTCTCGTATAGATGATATATGTATTTCATAGTCACCAATCTGGCCTTGAGTTTGTTCATCCGTAACCCATCTTTTATGAGCATAGTGAACATTCAATTGTCTAATATTTGGAAACTCGGCACACCGATCAATATAATCAAACAGCACCGACATACTTGTATCACGAAAGTCCCTATCAGTCGCTGCTATATTCAACCTATTACCGTTGATGCTTGTTGGAGCATGCGCACTAGTTAACACATCGGCAAAGTCGATAAAATCTTTCACATCATCTCTTAATGACGTTTCAGCATTTAAATCTAACCTAAGCAAAGTTTCCAATCCTGTAGCAACAGGAGAAGAAAGTTTGTATTTAGTGTTCATAAAATTTACTCCCAAAAATCAATTAATTAATCCATCTAATAAACTTATAGTCATTAAATTGGAACCTACGTCTATATTTTGAACAACTTCAGGAATTGCTGGGATTAACAACTCTTTAGAATCTATTCCTTTCACAATATACACATCATTAGTTCCTGTATTTAATATCTCGACAATCTTACCAAGCTTATCCCCCTCTTCAGATTTTACTTGCATCCCTAAAATTTGAAAATGGAAATAATGACCATCGGGTAAAGAAGCAACTTGATCTATCCCAATTTTCAACACCGTTCCTTTGAAACTTAACGCATCATCCCTATCATTAATACAATCTAGCTTAAGTATCAAAGAATCATTCTGCCAAAAAAAATTTTCTATAACAGAGTGTGAATCGCCTAAGAAAATCTTTGAACCTATCGCAAATCTTTCAGGAACATCACTCAGTGACTCCACACGAAGGAAACCCTTAACACCATAAGCACCCTTTACCCTTCCAACATCTACACGGTCTATATCAGAAAAAGTTTCCATAAATAAAATTAAACCAGTATCAAAAATTAAAAACTACTTAATTTCTAATGTAACTCGATATCCTTGTTTGACCGCTACAACCCTTAACAAAGTTCTCATAGATTGCGCCACCCTACCCTCACGCCCAATCACCTTACCCTTGTCTTCATCAGCCACTTCCAAGATCAAACGGATCTGATCTTCTTCTTCTTCCTCAGTGACAACAACCATTTCTGGCTGAGAAGCAATAGATTTCGCAATAAATTCGATAAGTTCCTTCATTAAACAGCTTCTTCCGAATCATTGTTCTTTGAGGTGTTTTTTAACAACCCTTTTACAACATCAGTGGGTTGCGCTCCATTACTAATCCAACGTTCAGCCTTTTCATAATCAATTTCAACTGTTGGAGGATCTGTTCGAGGATTATAATGACCTAGATAATCTACAAAAGAACCATCCCTAGCAGAACGTGAATCGGCAACAACCACTCTATAACTTGGCTGATGCCTAGAACCTGTACGTCTTAATCTAATTTTCAGCATATAATAACCTGACTTTTATTGGTGTAAATTTTACTTTTAATACAAAACACTGTAAATCAACTTCTAATCATTCAATCCTGAGAGGTTGCTTTTGCTTTTGCTAACTGAACCATTACTCTCGATTTCCTCCTGGCAGCATTCCTTCTATGAATTGCACCTCTCTGTGCAGCCTTATCCAAGGCAATAACAGCCTGTTGAACAGCTTTCTCTGCATCATCTAACTCACCATTCTGAATTAGACTCCTAGCTTTCGTTACATAAGTCTTAGCACGCGTACGCAAAGGTAAATTCCGATCTCGCCTTCGACTTTGGACCCTTACTGATTTTGCACTAGGCAATATATTCCTCCTGGTAGTAATAAAATGTCATTAGGTAGATCTATTTACACTAAGGACACCCTTAACTCCTTCTAATTTTACAAACAATGTATTT
>CAZUXZ010000238.1:0-18024 GCA_964624055.1 uncultured Rhizobiaceae bacterium
TATTACTGCACCCATTGTGCGGTAAACGAAATCCTTCCCATCGAGTGGGGTGGCTCGCCTCTCTGGGTTACCGATTACGATTCAGATGCCAACAAGCCGTGCCGCTGGCTGTTCTACAAACATCCCAAATCGATACCCGACAAATATTGGACGCGCGTCGGCGCGACGCAGCCTGACAGCTTCGACTAGATGTGGTTGAAGTGACCGGCGAACCGCGATTCGAGGATGGTGTGATACCGGCCTTAGCCCAGACAGAGCCGGACGCACCGATGCATCGTATCCGAGTGATGATTTTGTCACCTATAAGGGCAGCGATCTAGAATTCCACAATATCAGTATTAATCCCGAATCGCTGCGCAAGAAAGTTACGCTAGCTATCTTCGCGACCTAATTGCTGCATCGCGTGAGCCCGGTGACCAGGGGCGTAAGCGATGCAGTGGTTGGCTAGGTGCATGGGTCAAGTTTACGCTAGATTAGAATAGGCAAGGGAGAAACAGATGAAGACGACGAGTTGGCGCAACCGAAAGACACTCATTCTTAGTCGCACCGACATGATGGGTCTATTGACCCCGGTGGAGTATGTCGATTGCGCCGAGATGGCGTTCCGCCGCCATGGCGAGGGGCGCATCTATCTCGAGCCCAAAGGCCATATTGTACTCGACAAATATCCCGGCGAATGGGAAGTGATGCCATCCTATATTGAAGCGCCAATCGAGGGCGTGGCTGAAGCGGCTGCCTGTAAATGGGTCTCAATCCGCGAGAACAACCGTGCTAAGTTTGATCTCCCCACCGTGTTCTCGATCTTGATCTATACCGAGCCGGAGACCGGCTTCCCGCTTGCGATTGTCGACGGCAGCTATCACACTATGATGCGCACCGGGGCATCAGCCGCTGTCTCACTGCGCTGGATGGCGCGTAAGAACTCGCGAATTCTTGCACTAGTCGGCGCCGGTGATGTCGGCATCGGTGCACTCCGTACCTGCGCTACCGTGTTTGAATGGGACGAGGTGCGTGTTTGGAGTCGCGGCCAGGAGACCCTAGACCGCTTCATGGAGAGCGAAGAAAGCCGCTATCCCAACCTTACGATCAAGCCCTCGACCAAAATCGAGGACGTGGTGCCGGGCGCGGATGTGGTGGTCACCATGACCACTGGCGGCGACATCGTGGTGCGTGACGAACATGTCACTCCGGGCACCCATATTGCCGCCCTCGGCTCCGATCTCACCGGCAATCAGGAGCTCGAAGGCGCCATCACCAAACGCGCGCGCATCTTCGTTGATGATATCCGCCAATGCCGCACGGACGGCGAGATCAACATGCCTCTCGCCAATGGCGAGATCACCGAAGTGGATGTCATCGGCGAGATTGGCGAGGTGATTGGGGGCCAGAAGGAAGGCCGAACCTCCGCCGAGGAAATCACCTTGTTCGATTCCACCGGTATTGCCATTCAGGATTCCGCCACCGTACCGCTTGAATACGAACGCGCCGTCGCCGCTGGGGTGGGTGTCGAAAAGAAGATGATAAGCACATAGTGGCTAACTCAAGGCCAAAGCGAGACAAGTGCCACCTTTAAACGGCCACATTTTACTGACTGCCTGACCCATCGTGGACCCGAGAAATTATCTGAACCTGCTCATATCTGGCGCCCACATAGCAGACTTCATCTATAACAAATGGTGCGATGACGGCTGCATCTTATGACCGGGTGATATTGTCAAAGGCGGGCGCGAAGGCTTCCCTGATGCCCTCCTCAGCCTGTTCTCGGACGACAATCGGGCAAGCTGGTGATCAATTTACCCGACTGAATCTATTCTGCCATCAACAGATCATGAGCAAGGTGGGAGACGACTTCGTCGAGACCCTTGCCAACGCGGCAATCAGTGAGGATTACCGGCTTGCCGCCGCGTACCGCCTCGGCGTCTTTGCGCATTGCCTCAACATCGACCCCGACATGTGGGCTCAAATCTGTTTTGTTGATGATCAGGAGATCAGCCTGAATAATGCCTGGGCCCTTCTTGCGCGGGATGTCGTCACCGCCAGCAACGTCGATGACGAAGATCCAGTAATCCACCAGATCGAGCGAAAAGGTCGAAGCTAGATTATCACCGCCCGACTCGATAACGATCATATCAAGGGGCGCAAATTTCGCTTCCAAGATTTCCGCCGCTTCGATATTGAGTGTTGGGTCCTCGCGAATGACGGTATGCGGACAAGCACCGGCCTCAACGCCGACGACACGCTCTGGCGCGATCAAACCGCCATTCTGCAGGCGCTTGGCATCCTCCTTGGTCACCAGATCATTGGTCACCACAGCGATAGAGAAGCCGCGCTCGGCGAGGAGCGGTAGGAGGCGCTCGATCAGCGCCGTCTTGCCCGATCCCACCGGCCCGCCGATACCCAATCTTGCCGAGGACGGCGTACTCGATTCCACTGCACTGGCCATATATCTTTTCTCCCTATCGCGATGTTCTATTTTGGCCTCACCGCCGGAACGGCCCCGGTTATTTTCGTGCGAAGAACCTGCCAGCTCGCTTTGAGTGCAGTGCGCAAAGCATGGCCGTCTTCCGCAAGGACGCGACCCCAGGCACCACAATCATTGGGCAGCGTGGACGCTCCGGCATAGACGCCCTGGCAACCGTTCAACGCATCCCGCAGACACGCGGCAAGATCTTCCGCGGGGCAACCGTCATGCACCGCCATTACCGTACCATGTGATGGATATAACACACCTCCGGCACCGTCTAGATGGGCTTTACCGAAGTCGCCGCCGACATCGAATCGATCGAAGGCGAGGAGCGTGCCATCGGCCCGCGCAATCCGAGTATCACTGATGAGGCGCTCGAAGCGCCCGCCGGCACCTTCCGAATCATGTTGGGTGAAGGCGTCCTGGATAATCACGCTGGCGCCAGGCGCGACGGTCACGGTGAGCGTTGTTTCAAATTTAGCGCCGGGAAAAAGAATTAGCGGATCCGGAAGATATTCCAGTAGGGCACCTTCGGCAGCTCGAATTTTCATGTCCTGGCGCGCGTCGGCGCCATCCTTCATGCGATGAACGATGGTCGCCGATTGCGTCGTCACCTGGGCAAGCGCGCCGGATTCGACCTCGAGACTCATTTCGAGCCTCTCGCCACGATAAATTCCGCCCGATACCGATTGTAGATAGAGTGTCAGCAAGTCGGCAGGATCGCGGTCAAGATAAAACGGACGGGTGATGTGGAAAGGATAGCCCACTCGTTGACGAGAGATGAAGGTCCGTCCATCCGGCGCCGATGAAAAGACGAGCTCCGCCTGCGGCCCTAAACGGGTCTCCATGAGTTGCGCTGTTGCGTGCAAATTCCCGTCCTCAGCGCATCAAATAGTTTTGACCGAGCGCCACCTCGGCGGCCGGATCGCAGGCCGCGAGCTCGCCGTCGACGGTGACGTCAAAACTCGATGGGTCGACGCGGATATCAGGGCAGGCGTCGTTGTGCAACATGTCCTTCTTGGCGAGCGTGGTGAAGCTCGTCATCGGTAGCATCGGCTTGATGAGGCCGAGCTTGTCCTGGAGGTTGATATCGAGCGCCCGTTGATGGACAAAATTGGCGCTCAGGGTCTGTGGTGCCCGTCCCTGGCCGCCGAACTGCGCCTTTTGCTGCACCGGCTCGGTCTGCCAATAACTGCCTGCACTGTCGCCCGTGGCGCCCCAGGCGACAAAGCCTCCCTTAATGACGCCCAAGGGCTTGACGCCAAAAAAGGCCGGCTTCCAGGTTACCAAATCGGCCATCTTGCCGAGCTCAATGGAGCCAACATATTGGTCAATACCAAAAGCGCGTGCTGCGTTTATGGTGTATTTGGCAATGTAGCGCTTGATGCGCTCATTGTCGGCGTTCTTAGTTTTCTCATGACCCAGTCGGCCACGCTGATCGCGCATCTTGCTGGCAAGCTGCCAGCAGCGCGAGATCACTTCGTTGACCCGTCCCATGCCTTGGCTGTCGGAGCCGAACATGGAGATCGCGCCGATATCGTGCAGCACGTCCTCAGCCATCATGGTTTGCGGGCGCACCCGGCTTTCGGCAAAGGCGACATCCTCCGGCAGGTCATAGCGCAGAAGATGGCAGGACATGGTCATGTCGAGGCCCTCGTCGAAGGCGTGCAAGGTGTAGGGGTTGGTCGGGGTGGTCGAGGAAGGCAGGAGATGCGGCTCGCCATTGCAGCGGATGATGTCCGGCGCATGGCCGCCGCCGCCGCCCTCGGTGTGATACATGTGCATGCAGCGCCCGGCAATGGCGGCAAGCGTATCCTCGTAAAAGCCAGATTCATTCAATGTATCGGTGTGGATCATTACCGGGAAATCGTATTCCTGAGAGGCAGTAAGCGCACCTTCGATGGTCGCCGGCATAGCACCGTAATCCTCATGGATCTTGACGCCGATGATACCGCCGTCGAGATGCTCAGCGACAGTGTCCGGATTGTGCGACGAGCCGCGTCCAAAGAAACCGAAATTAATCGGCCATTGTTCAGAGGCCTCATGCATGCGGGCGGTGTTCCACGGTCCGCCGCAATCGATGGCGAAGAGTGGCCCCATCGAGCCACCGATCATCGTTGTTAAGCCCGTCGAGATGGCGTTTTCGCACTGCTCGGTGGAGAGGAAATGAATATGCACGTCGATACCGCCCGGTGTAACGATCAAGCCTCCCGCAGGGTAGTAAGTAGTGTTCGGCCCGCATACCAGATTGCCGTCGACGCCATCCTGGATGTTGGGATTGCCGGCCTTGCCAACGCCAGCGATCTTGCCATCACGCACGCCGATATCAGCCTTGACGATGCCAAGCACCGGGTCGATGACTGTTGCGTTCTCAATCAGCATGTCGATGGCACCGTCGGCACGCGAGGTGTGGGCGTCATAGACCATGCCGTCACGCATCACGCGCCCGGCACCGGTCCAGCATTCCTCACCATAAACGGTATGGTCCTTTTCGATCTCGGCGAAAAGTGAAGTGTCGCCTAGGCGAATCTTGTCGCCCGCCGTCGGACCGTAGAGGGTGGCATATTGTTGTCTGCTGATTTTCGCCATTACTTAAGCCCCCCTGAAGCCTTGTTCGCGAGCTCGAGTGAGCGCCGCCTGTTTAATTTCGTCGGAATCGATCGCGCCTTCGGTCAGACTATTAAAACCACTGACCTGCCGCTTGCCAGCGAACTCCACCAGGTTCACTTCTAGCATCTGGCCTGGCTCAAAGCGCACCGCTGTGCCAGAGGGAATATCGAGGCGCATGCCAAACGCCGCGGAGCGGTCGAATTCGAGCGCCTTGTTGACCTCAAAGAAATGGAAATGGCTGCCAACCTGGACCGGACGATCACCGGCATTGGTTGCCTTCAGGGTCGTGGTGCGGCGCCCGGCATTGATCTCTATCTCGCCGTCCGTAGTGACGATTTCGCCGGCAAGAGGCCGCTCTTTGATAGGCTTCTTACCGGGGCGAATTGGCTGATGCACGGTGACCAACTTGGTGCCGTCGGGAAAGCTCGCCTCGATATGAACCACCGGCAGTATGTCGGCAACGCCGGGCAACACGTCATCAGTGCTGAGTAGTTGCGAGCCAAAACCCATTACCTCCTTCAGCGATTCACCCTTACGCGCGGCGTAGAGGATCTCGTCGCAAATATAGGCAACCGCCTCAGGATGACTTAGAGCGATTCCGCGCTGCATATGCTCGCGAGCTAGCGATGCCGCCGTGAAGATGGTCAAGCGTTCCTGTTCGGTAGGTGTTAAATTCATGGTCCGTCTCCCGCATCCATTCCATCAATTATAGAACAGCCGGCTTTCCTGGGTTTCGTGGCGCATCATCGCGATATCTGCCGCCGGCGCGTAGGCGTGTATCTCGTCAAGGACTGGCGACGGCGATGCGAGAATTTCTTCGATCACCGGATGCAACTTGCCGAGAATGGTCTGGCTGTCGATATGGCCGATCAGGCCGAGGCGAAGCGTGGCACCCAGAATATTCACCGCCAAGCCATGGGCCGCCATGCGGCAGGCACTGTCGCCATCAAAACCAAGGGCGCTCCAAAGTAGTCCCTGCACCGCAGCGATGTGCCCCGGCACCTCGGCGGCGCGGATGCGCGCCTGATACTGTTTGGCGCCGCGCGTCTCCAATTTGACATGGACATTAAGAAGGGCCCCACCCATGCGGCTCGAGCCCTTTCGGCTCTCCGCCGCGAGGTTGTTGGCTTCCATCACGCGATCGGCAGAAGCGACCTGCGCTAGATCGCCGTCAGCGGCCAGGGCCGTCAATAGTACTGGCCGATCCGAAGCCGCCCAACGCCCGCTGAGCTGATGGGCGACGAAGCGCTCAACATCCTTCGCCTTGGTGACCTTGCCGTCTGCCACTAGGGTCTCCACTCCCCAGGAAAAAGACACCGCGCCAGAAGGAAAGAAGCTGTCGCCGTGCTGCAGCAGGGCAAGAAGATCACGTCCCTCAAGCATCGTCGACACGGCGCGCGCGGCCGCTATCCAAATGGTTTGCCAGGCGATCGAGATAATTTTGTTCGGGACCGTCGAGGGCAATCTCCAGCATGGGTCCGTCGAAACGCACGCGCCAATGGAGATTGCCGGCGAAATAACCAAGCTCCAGCGCAGCTGCATTGTTCGTCGGCGCGATGCGCAGCCATTTTGTTTCTAACATGCGTACGATGATGGCCCGCCCGTCTTCGAGGAACAGCACAGAGCCGTTTTCGAGGCGTGACTCTCGGGCGATCGCGATCGCGCAATCGGTACCCTTATCGGTCGTTACGCGGAGGCGTTTGCGTGCGGTATCGGCCGCGCTGAGGCGAATTTCCTCAAGCTTGCCATCGTGGGAGAGACGATGAATTTGCTCCGCCATGGCCGCTTCGCTCAAATTGCCAAGAATTCGGTTCAGGTGTAACACGGCAAGAGCATACACAAACTTTCAACAGTACAAAAATACGGTATGCCAGCGGCTAAAACTAATCGAAGGTTTCACACTCTGCGTCAAAGGCGGAGGTGTCAGGCGCCGCGCCCTTTACGCGGCACACACCTCGTCGAGCAGCCGGCGTATAAATTCTTCGCAGGCACGCACTTCGCTGAGCGCGATAAATTCGTTCGGTTTATGCGCTTGGGCGATACTGCCCGGCCCGCACACCACCACGGAATTACCGGCCTGCTGAAATTGACCAGCTTCCGTGCCGTACGATACCACCCCGGTGTTGTTCTTGCGCGCCAGGGCAAGCACCAGCGCCTCGGCAGGCGAGCCGTCCTCTGGTGCGAGACCCGGAACGAAGGCGCGGACCTCCGTTTCGATAGCGGTGCTGGCATCGACCGCGTGCATTTTCGGCAGCACTACCTCGTCTACATGGGTCTGAAATCGGTCCTTGATTTCGTTTGCGGCCTCACCCGGCATTAAGCGGTATTCCCAGCTGAAGTCGCAATTGAGCGGTACGATGTTTTGCGCCGTGCCGCCATGTATGGTGCCAACATGAACGGTGGTGAAGGGTGGGTCAAAGCCGCTATCGGCGTGGCTCCGCGTATCGCGCATCTCGTTACCGATCTCACTAAGAAATGTCACCAGCTCGGCGCCATAAGCGACGGCGTTCACGCCACGGTGGGTCTCACTTGAATGACGCTCCAGCCCAGTCACCCGAGTGATGAAGCCGCAAACCCCCTTATGGGCGTTCACCACCGACATCTCTGTCGGCTCGCCGACAATCACGGCGCGCGGCTTAACAGCGAATTGGTCCATTTTGTGAATCATTAGTGGCGCACCCAAACAGCCGACCTCCTCATCAAAGGAGAGTGCAAAATGTATTGGCGTTTTCAGCTCGTTGGCTGCGAAGTCGGGCGCCATAGCAAGGCCGATGGCGATAAAGCTCTTCATATCAGAGGTGCCTCGGCCATAGAGCTTGTCATCCTTCTCCACCACTTCGAAGGGATCGGTATCCCAAGCCTGGCCGTCCACCGGCACCACATCGGTATGGCCGGACAACACAACACCTGGCACGTCGGTTGGGCCGATGGTAGCGTAGAGGTTGGCTTTCTCTCCGCTGTCGTCGTGCGTCAAATGAGATTCGACGCCGAGCTCACTCAAATAGTCCCTAACGAAATCGATGAGTTCCAGATTGGACAGCCGGCTGGTGGTATCGAACGACACCAGCTTCTTAATCAACTCAATTGAATCGTAACGCATATCAAGCATAAACGGGGCTTTCGGTAGATAGGTTAAGACTCAAGATTGTCGCGCCCCGTCTGCAGCATTTCAAGAACTCCGCCCCGGAGACCGCCGATGACACACGGAACATTGCATTGACAATTACGCTACCCCATATAGCGTTCGATAAAGCAGCATTATAATAACCGAAAAGATAAGTTTTGATCCGCCGCCGGAACGTATTTAAATTTGCTCTTCCGCTACTCGTTCTTGTCGGCGCTCTGGCCGTCGCCGGCTATTTGCAAGCAACCAAACCGCGGCTCGCACCAGAAGTTCCAGCGGAACGTGTGTGGCTGATCTCTCCCATCAAGGCGGCAATCGCCGATCAACAACCCGAACTGATCGCCTATGGCAAGATCATAGCCCAGCGCGATGTCGAGATGCGTGCCCTGGTCGCCGGGCCGATCGTCGCCGTCGGCAGCAATTTCGTCGATGGTGGCCGGGTCTCCAAAGGCGATCTTCTGGTGGAGATTGATCCGTTTGAATTCTCATCTGCGGTCACTTCGGCCGAGGCTCTGGTCCTCGAAGCGAAGGCGCATTACACAGAAATTCAGGCTCAGATCGACGCAGAGGAAAGCAATCTCACCTATGATCGCGAGCAACTCGAAATCGCTACTCGCGAGTTGCAGCGCCGCGAGACCTTAGCCAAGGAAAGGGTCATTTCCGAAAAGGCGCTGGATGATAGTCGCCTCGCCCGCAACGAGCGGGCGCGCGCGGCGGCCCTCGGTGAACGCAACCTGAACATGTTGCGCGCTGGCGCCGATCGCCAACTGGCGGTTGTCGCGCAAGCCCAAGTGAAACTCGATCGGGCGCGGCGAGATTTACGCAATTCCCGCTTACTTGCGCCGTTTGATGGTTATTTGACAGAAACCGCAGCCGCCATCGGCAAAAGCCTACCGGTCAACGGTAAAGTAGCGCGGCTGATAGATCTCGGCCGTCTCGAAGCCAAATTTCATCTCAGCAACGAAGAGTTTGGCCGTCTGGTGAGCACACCAGACGGCCTACAAAATCGTGCGGCGCGGGTGATTTGGCGGATCGGCGCCGAAACTTTCCGCTTTGCCGCTGAAATCTCCCGAGTCGGCGCAGAGATCGACGCTGCGAGCGGCGGCGTTCAGGCTTATGCACGGATCGCTTCGGGCACGGCGCATAGCTCGCTCCGTCCTGGCGCCTTTGTCGAAGTCTATCTCAGAGACCGACTTTACCGCCAAGTGGCGCGATTGCCAGAAAGCGCGCTGCATGATGACGAGAGGGTCTATGTCGTGGTCGACGGCCGCTTGCAGACGCGCCTCGTTGAGTTGGTAGCACGTATCGGCAATGACGTGCTGGTGCATGGCGAGCTTGCCCATGGTGAAACGGTTGCGACGACGCGCTTTCCCGGTATCGGCCCGGGAGTCAAAGTCGATATAAAATGAAGGCGCCCCGGCGTGATTTGATTGGTGCTTTTCTGCGCCATCGCACCGGCCCCAATCTTTTGATGGTGTTTCTCATCATCGTTGGCCTGTTTTCGCTTGAACGGCTTAATACTCAATTCTTTCCCAAATTCACCGTCGACTGGGTCACCGTAGTCGTCGATTGGCCAGGTGCCAGTGCCGAGGATATCGACGCCAATATCGTAAGCGTCATCGAGTCCAAAGTGCGCTTTCTCGACAATGTATACCGCGTTTCATCACAGTCGTCCGAAGGCATCGGCATGGTGGCCATCCAATTCGAACAAAATACCGACCTGCAAACCGCGCTCGGAGATGTCGAATCGGAGGTGGCACAAATAACCACTCTACCGAAAGATAGTGAGAAACCGATCATCCAAAGGGTGTTCAGCTATGAGCCAATAGGACGTCTGGTACTCTCCGGCCCCTATCCTGAATCTTCACTCAAATCACTCGCCAAGGATATTCGCGAAGGTCTGCTAGCTGCAGGAGTCGATCGAGTAGAACTCGCTGGAGCCCGACGCGAGGAGATTTGGGCCGAACTTCACCCGCGCACCATGCGTCAGCTCGATCTCGAAGCGGAGGACATCGCCGCCAGCATCCGACAAAGCTCTCTCGACCTGCCTTCTGGCATCGTCCCCAGTGGCACTGACAAACAAATACGGAGCCTCGGTCTTGCCAGGACCGCCGAAGCGCTCGGCCATATCGAAGTTCGGGCGCTCGCCAATGGCGAGAAGATCTATTTGCGTGACATCGCAGAGATTTCTGACCGCTTCAACAAGGACGATCCGCTCATTTTCCGACGCGGCGAGCCTGCCATTGAAATCCAGGTTCAGCGCGCTCCCTCCTCAGATGCACTTGAACAGGCCGCATTGCTTGATGCCTATGTCGAAAAAGTTCGCGCTACACTTCCGCCCAACTTGAAGCTTGAGCAATATAATGATGTCGCCGAGGCGATTAACGATCGCATAAATTTGTTGCTCAAGAACGGCGCCGGTGGGCTGGCCCTGGTCATCGCAGTTCTCTTCGTTTTCCTTAGTGGAAGAGTTGCCTTTTGGGTAGCTGTTGGTATTCCTGTTGCAATGCTTGCCACCCTAGCCGTCATGGCGCTGATGGGTCAGTCGATCAACATGGTCTCACTATTCGCTATGATCATGGCGATCGGCATTATTGTGGATGAAGCCATAGTCGTCGGTGAACATTCTGCCACGCGCCGGAGCGCGGGCGATTCACCGACTCATGCTGCTGAAATCGGTGCCAAGCACATGCTGGCGCCGGTGATCGCCGCGACGCTCACCACGCTGGCAGCGTTCATGCCGCTCTTCATGGTATCGGACATTATTGGCCAAATCATCTCTGCAATACCTCTGGTCATCGTTGCCGTCCTAATCGCCAGTCTAATTGAATGTTTTTTTATTTTGCCCGGACATCTTAGGAGCGCTCTCGCCCGTGACCCACGCGCCGAGAACCGTTTCGCGCGCTGGTTCAATCCCCGATTTGAGGCCTTTCGCGACGGTGCGTTTGAGCAATTTGTTCGTTCCTGTGTCAACTGGCGATATCTGACGCTTAGCTTCGCCATAGCCCTTCTAATCTTGGTTGGTGGCTTGGCGGCGGGCGGACGGGTTGGATTCGTCTTTTTCCCTTCGCCTGAAGCCAATACGGTCTATGCCAATGTCGCATTTGTTGAGGGTACAAAGCGCGAGACCAGTCGCGCCATGTTGGTCGAGATGGAGCGCGCCCTCCGCGTCAGCGAAGCAAAGCTGACCGAGGGTAAAGGCGGGCTCATCGTCGTCAGCATCGCGCAACTGGGTAAACCAGTTGGCCGCTCGGATAGCTTTTTTCTTGGGAGTGGCGACCATATCGCCGGTATCCGAGTGGAGCTCATACCCTCGGACAGTCGCTCGGTACGCACCCGGGATCTGGCCGAAACGTGGCGTGCTGAAACGCGCCTAATGGCGGGAGTTGAAAGCTTCACCGTGATCGAGGAGCAGTCCGGCCCGCCGGGGCGGGAGATCGATTTGAGAATTAGTGGCCAGTCTCTCGACGATCTCAAAGCTGCCGCCGAGGAGGCGAAGGTTCTACTGACGCGCTTCCCCGGCGTCAGCGACGTCAATGACGATCTACCCTATGGCAAACAGGAAACAATTATAGAAATCACGCCGCACGGCCGGGCGCTGGGCTTTACTACAGAGAGCGCTGGGCGCCAGGTGCGCAACGCGTTCGAGGGCGCGATCGCCAAGCGCTTTGCCCGCGGAGACGAAGAAATAACGGTGCGCGTCCTCTATGCCCGTGATCAGCTAAGCGAAGCGGATCTACGTGGCCTATACCTGATCAACCCGACCAATGACGAAGTGCCGCTTGGCGAGGTGGTGGCGTTTCGCGAAAAGACCGGCTTCGCCCGTATCCGTCGCGAAGACGGGTTGCGCACGGTGAGCGTTACCGCGGAGGTGGACGAGCGGGTCAATTCGAGCGACACGGTAATCGAGGCGATGGAAGCGGAAGGGCTTCACGCTATGGTTCGTGGCTATGGTGCGAGCGCCGAATTCCGTGGTAAAGCAGAAGAGCAGCAGCGGACGATCGGCGACATGAAGCTCGGTTCTATAATCGCACTGCTGACGATTTATGTCATCCTCGCGGCTATCTTCTCGAGCTATTTTCGCCCGTTTTTCGTCATGGCGGTCATTCCGTTCGGCGTAATCAGCGCCGTCTTAGGGCATCTCGTACTTGGCTATGACATTTCGGTGCTCAGCCTAGTGGCGCTGCTCGGACTCGCCGGCATCGTCGTCAACGATTCGATTATTCTTGTTCGCTCCATCCAAATCCGCCTGACGGCTGGCGAGTTGCTGCTCGACGCCATCGTAAACGGCGCACGCGACCGTCTGAGGGCGGTCATCCTAACCTCCGTGACCACCATGTTCGGTCTGTTGCCACTTCTGTTCGAAACCAGTCTCCAGGCCCAGTTCCTGAAGCCGATGGCTGTGACAATCGTGTTCGGCCTAATGGGCTCAACATTGATCGTCCTCGTGCTAGTACCGGTCCTGCTCGCCATCCAGGGTGATTTGACGGCGTTGGTGACGCGCTATCGCCGCGGTCGGGCCGCAGCGGCTGACAAAGCTTAATCGCGCCAAAAGGCTGGCACGATCAGGATCAGCACGGTGAAAAGCTCGAGACGGCCCAGCAACATGGCAAAAGAGAGTAGCCATTTCGCGGCCTCTGGCAGCGATTGGAAGGTGCCGCTTGGACCAATGATAGGGCCGAGCCCGGGCCCGACATTGGCGAGTGCCGTCGCCGCTCCTGACACGCTGGTGATGAAGTCGAGCCCCATCAACGAGAGCGCCATAGCGAGCAAGGCAAAACTGACGACGAACAAGAAAAAGAACCCCATCACCGCACCCGGCACAGTCTCGGGAATGGGGCGGTTATTATACTTCATTGGAAATACGCCATGGGGCTGGATAAGCTGTTGGATCTGCATCCGCGCTGTGGCGTAAAGTACCTGAAAGCGGAACACCTTAATGCCGCCTGTGGTGCCGCCAGTGCAGCCACCGATGAACATCAGCACCGTGAAGGCCGGTAGAGCAAAGCTGCCCCAGGCGCCGAAATCGGCGGAGGAATATCCAGTGCCGGTAAGAATGGAGACAGCATTGAAAGTTGCATAGCGCACCGCGCTGTCGACCGGCATGCCGCTAGAGAGCCACAACCAACCGGAGAGCGCGAGCAAGGAAACCAACACCATCCCCATGAACCAGCGTACCTGGGTGTCGCACCACAAGCGCTTGGCGCCGCCGCGCACCGCCTGGAGATAAAGTACGAAAGGTAACGACCCTAGGATCATGAAGATAATGGCGATGCTCTCAATGGCCAAATTATCAAAAAGGCGGAGCGAACGGTCCGATGTCGAATAGCCTCCTGTGGCAATGGTTGTCATGCCGTGGCAGATCGCCTGGAAGGCAGTCATGCCCGCGATCCAATAGGCTAGCGCATTGATCACAGTGAGCGCGAGATAAACCAGAAAGATGGCGCCAGCGAGCTGCGCCGTGCGCGGCAATACCCGCTCGGAATGGTCCGAGGATTCGGCACGAAACAACTGCATGCCGCCGATCCGGAGCATCGGCAGAATGGCGATAGCGGTAACAATTATTCCGATGCCGCCCAACCATTGCAGCACCGCGCGCCATAGAAGGATCCCAGGCGGCGCGTCGTCCAGGCCGCTTATCACTGTAGAGCCGGTCGTGGTCAGGCCCGACATCGCCTCAAAATAAGCGTCCGCGTAGCTCAGATCTAGATCGGAAAAGACGAAAGGGAGCGCCGCGAACGCAGAAATAATGATCCAGCTGAACGTAGTAAGGATGAAGGCCTGTTTGACCGTCAGATTTGCCTCACCGGTCCGGTTCACCAGGGTCATGGCGACGCCGATGAAAAGCGTAAAGACCGAGGCAGCAAGAAAGACTTGCCAGTCTGGATTGCCGGCGATGCCATCCGCAAGCGCAGGCAACAGCATGGCCAGCGCAACCGTCGTCAGCAACACCCCGATCACGAAAAAAATCGGGCGAAAATCCCTAACCGAGCCAATATCGCCGGTGCTCCAGCGTGACCTAAAGGAAACCTATGCTTTGCCGGGCCACTCTCTGCCCGAAATGTCGTTTCTACTGATTGGAAACGTATCCAAGTGCGTGCCCGATGATAGCAAGAAATTCGCGTCGGGTTTTCGGATCAGAGCGGAACGAACCCAGCATCCGGCTCGTCACCATCGTCACGCCTTGCTTTTGAATGCCACGCGTGGTCATGCAGTGATGTGCTGCCTCGACAACGACACCGACGCCGCGCGGGCGGATCACCTCGTCCAGCGCGTCAGCGATCTGCGCAGTCATTTTTTCCTGAATCTGCATGCGCCGGGCATAAACATCGACAACGCGCGCCAGTTTGCTGATACCAACAACGCTTTTGTCGGGCAGGTAACCAATATGTACGCGCCCGATGATAGGAGCCATGTGGTGCTCGCAGTGCGAATTGATCTCGACATCCTTGAGCACGACCATCTCGTCATAGCCGTCGGTTTCCTCGAAGGTACGTCGCAGAATTTCGACCGGATCCTGGTTGTAGCCAGCATAATATTCATCATAGGAACGGACCACGCGATCCGGCGTGTCCAGTAGACCTTCGCGGTCTGGGTCATCTCCCGCCCAACGAATCAAGGTGCGAACCGCTTCGCACGCCTCTTCCTTGCTGGGCCGCTCCAAGCTTGGCGCGGATTTTCTCGCTGGGCTGGAAGCCATTGCTCCGCGTTTACTCAAGACACCACTCCTATGGGTGAAATATCTGTCGGGTAAATCATCTCAAATGGCCGCTCACCGACGAGGCGGGCAATGTCTATCGTCAAATTCCCATTGTTGCAAGCCGCGCTGGGTGAATTGTTGCTTCCCATCAATTCAAGTGCACATGCTGGCTCGGATCGTCGAGCGAAAATGTCGGAATCGCAACCTCGAAGCGTTCACCACCATGTCGTTCCATCTCATAAAAACCGCCCATTATTCCCGACGAAGTAGAGAGCGGGCAGCCGCTGGTGTATTCGAAACTTTCGCCAGGCGCCAAAACCGGTTGTTCACCGACCACGCCGGGACCGCGCACCTCCTCGGTCTTTCCCAAGGCGTCCGTGATACGCCAATAGCGATTCAGCAGTTGGACCGTATCCCCACCCTGATTGTGAATCACCACGTGATAGGCCCACACAAAATGGTTTTTTTCCGGCTCCGACTGCTCGTCGAGATAAAAGGGCCGAACAGTAATTTCGACTGACTGGGTGGTTTTTTGATACATAATATCGCTCAATCTGCGCCGCCATAATATTGGGGCGTACACCTAGTTTGTCCAGGGGGCTGAAAATACTAACAACCCAGCGCCTGGAAGAGATCGTCCTGAATATCCTGAACATCCTCGAGGCCGACGGAGAGCCGGACCATACCATCACTGATCCCGAGCACAGCCCGTTCCTCCGGTTTCAGACGCTGATGGGTAGTCGTTGCTGGGTGGGTGATTAGACTTTTCGCATCACCAAGATTGTTCGAAATATCGACAAGGCAGAGCCGGTCGAGAAATTCAAAAGCGGAACTCTTGCCGCCGGCGATAGCGAAACTGACCACCGAACCGCCGGCGCTCATCTGACGCATTGCCAACACATGCTGGGGATGGCTCTCCAAACCTGGATACAAAACCCACTCGACAGCGTCATGATCTTCCAGGAAGGTCGCAATTTTAAAGGCGCTCACGCACATGCGCTCAACCCTGAGCTCTAAGGTCTCCAATCCCTTCAACAGCACCCAGGCGTTGAACGGACTAAGCGACGGGCCAGTATGGCGGAGATAAGGCAACAATTCCTCTTCGACGAATGCCTCGCTCGATAGAACCGCGCCGCCCAGGCAGCGGCCCTGGCCGTCGATATGCTTGGTCGCAGAATAGACGACGATGTCGGCGCCAAATTTGAGCGCCGGCTGAAGTAAAGGCGTGGCGAATACATTATCGACCACCAGACGGGCATCCACGGCATGCGCCATTTCCGCAACCGCCTCAAGATCAATAATTTCCAGACCCGGATTGGACGGTGTCTCCAAAAAAGCGCAACGCGTCTTCGGCCGGAAGGCGGCACGCCATTGATCGATGTCGGTTCCGTCGACCAGAGTGACGTCAAATCCGTAGCGCGGTAGCAGGTCACTGACGATATAAAGGCAGGAGCCAAAGAGCGCGCGCGAGGCGACAACGTGATCGCCGGCCTGCAATTGAGACATTAACGAAGCAAAGACTGCGGCCATGCCGGTGCTCGTCGCCATACACGCTTCGGCACCCTCGAGCAGGGCGAGGCGGCGTTCGAACATGGCGACGGTGGGGTTTCCGAAACGCGAGTAGATGAACCCGTCAGCTTCTCCCTTAAAGCGCGCTTCGGCTTCGGCGGCGTTGTCATAAACGAAGCCAGAGGTGACAAACATGGCCTCATTTGTTTCGCCATGGGCCGAACGCCTTGTGCCACCGCGCACCATGCGCGTCGCCAGGCGCCATGTTTCTTCTAACTTTTTCCGCTGCTCTCTGTCGTGCGCCATCTCGCCATACTCCCAACGAAAAAACCCCAACCGGAAAAGGTCGGGGCTCCGAAGGGCTTCGACCTTTTAGCGGAATATTTAGAGTGGTCGCAAGCCGGTCGGCTCAAATCACCACGGTCTTGGGTGCCTCATAACCATGGATCGCGCGAGCCGTCAAGAGGCGACCAAATCATTCCCCCCGGCCGTGGCGCTGCAAACGCCGCCGCCAAGCACGCAAAACCGCGCGCAATGAGGATGGTTTAGGCTGACGCGCTCCGCCGTCGCATCTTTTAACGTAATGCCAAGCTCAAAATCTGGCGCGTACGGCAACAGGGTGCACGCAAGAACCATCGGCGTTGGCGCGCCCTTGCGCCGCACCACCATGCGTGAGCTGGCGCACATCATGTTGGTTTCGTCGACCCCCAATATTCCCCAGCAGGCATTGGTGATTTCGGGTACATCACGGCTAGCATCCATTTCCGGGAAAAGCACCAAGTCTTCCGGATTGTCGCCGTCAAGGGAAATGCCGTGGCGGGCAAAAAAGTTAGTATAGCCGGCACGCAGATTCGCATCGTCTTCCCGCCAACGTTTACGTCCCGCGACACTGACGATGAATCCCGACCTCACTAACCAGAGAAAGCCTTCCATCATGCGTCGCCATGAATCGGCACCGCGTTCGCCATCATGCAGCGCTTCAGTGTAGTGATCAATCGAGACCCGAAGGTTCAATTTCGCGTCATATTCGCTGTTTAACGCGAGCAGATTTTCCTGGTGGCGCATCATGGGACGCATTGCGTTGGTCAGGACGAGGACGCGGTAACCACGCGACAGGCTATCCCGTATGAGACCGATAATCTCAGGATTCATGAACGGCTCGCCGCCAGTGAAACCGATTTCCTTGGCACTCCAGTCGGGTCCATCAAGCTCGTTGAGATATAGGGCCACATCGGCGCGGGTCAGGTAAGCCAAACGGTCGTTTTGCGGGCTCGACTCGATATAGCAATTCTCACAGGTGAGGTTGCACAGCGTGCCCGTGTTAAACCAAAGGGTACTCAAGCGCTGCAACGCCACGCTAGCGCGCACCTGTCCAGACGCCGTTCGGTCGGGATTTATGAATTTTTGCGAAACGAGGTTGGGGATCTCGGGCGGTTCGGTTTGGTGCATCCTGGGCTCGATCGATTGATGGGCACACCAGCCCTACCGCACCGGCTAATCCGTTGGCAATTCAATTCTCGAGGTATGCTCTGTCACGAGCAACGTGCTTGCCTCGACAGGCCTATTGTCACTATCGTTGGACACGCTAGCGGGTGTAGCTCAATGGTAGAGCATAAG
>CAZUXZ010000239.1:0-18450 GCA_964624055.1 uncultured Rhizobiaceae bacterium
CAGGTAAGTGGGATTGCCTGCATCTCGGGCGGGCGGAGAACAGCTATGCAGACATTGCTGAGTGAATAGCAGAGCGGACCACCAAAACCCATCAACAGCCAGGGTGCCATTCCTGGCTCTGGCAGGCTTTGCTCAGGTAGGAGAACCAATAAAACGCCAGTGAGACCTAACAGTATTCCGGCAATACGAAGCAAGCGGACATGGTCGATCCGAAAGAGAACGGCAAACACATAGGTTAGGATAGGCGGGAGCGCGAGCCCGAGAGCAATAGCGCCGGCCGGAACTTTGGGCGCGGCGAAAGAGAATAATATTATTGGCACCGCAGTTGTCAAAGCGCCGAAAAGCAAATAGAGGCGGAGATATTTGAGCCCCAAGCATGGCAGTTGCCGTGTGGCGACTGCCATAACAAATGTCAATAGGGCGGCGCCGAGGCATTGCCAAAAAACGAATGCAAAGACCGGAATGCCTTCAGTTATGGCGATCCTATTGAGTGAGAAAGTCATGGAGAATGTCACAGCCGCGAATAGAAGCAACGCGAACGGTACTAGCTGTGATTTGTTGATCTTCACCAGTTTCATCATTACCCTTAGTCTCCTGCCACACAATCACGCAAGAGCTGCAGGATGTTAGCTTGGATATTGGACCGAGCGAAAGAGTGGCTGGCGTGATCGAAAGCCGGGTCTAGGTGGCTAATATGCTGCGCGAGCGTTAACCGTCGCTCCTCCGCCATCGTCACCCCATAAAATGACCGGTGGACCGGTTGCCAGATTAATCAAAATCGCTTTACGATTAATCATGCGCCGTATCGGCGCCGCCTCTGACAGGCCGTTGGCTAGGTGAAATAATGATAGAGATTACGGAGCACATCGTTTTAGACCCACGCGAAATTGGCGAGACTTTTATTCATGCCGGCGGACCGGGCGGACAAAACGTCAATAAGCTCTCGACAGCCGTGCAACTGCGTTTCGATCTTAAGCGCTCACCGATATTGTCGGATGAAGTACGCGCCCGCGCACAAGCCCTGGCAGGTCAGCGACTAACCAAAGACGGAGAGATTGTTATCACCGCCAGGCGCTATCGAACGCGCGAGAAGAACAGGGCAGATGCGCTTTCCCGGTTGGTGGCACTTCTCCGCCAAGCAGCTAAACCTCAAATTCGTCGCCGCCCGAGTCGACCTGGTAAGGCGGCCAAACAGCGCCGCATCGATGCAAAGACGCGGCGCGGTCGGACCAAAAAGCTACGCGGCACCTATCGCGGAGAGTTTTAGGAAGGCGAGGGACTAAATTATACCAACTCCCTACCCTTTGACATTACGATTAACCGTGCACCGCATACTCGCCACACTGTTAGTACGCAACCAACCTGCCGGTTGTCTTTGTCGTTCCGTACGGCTCTGATTTGCAACCCTAGTTTACGGCACATGGTGCCCTCGCCTCTGCCTTTCCCGCGTCGTGCGGGTATATCTATTGCACATGTATTTGGCTAAGTCGTCGGCCGCGAGGTTTTAGAAATATTTGGAAAGCGGTTGGGCGCAATTTATGAAGTTGCATAAAGTCAGAGTCCTCACCTTTTATGACTTGACTGATAATGATAGTCATTCGCAAATAATAATTTTATAAAAGATAGATAATGAAAAGTTATTGAGAATGACTATCATTAAAATGACGTTTTTATTTAATAAACAGGAAATTTTCTTATTGAAAAATAAATATAAATGTGGAAAAATATTTCCGTTATTAGGCGAGATAGGCTGGAAACTATAAATACGTATAAAATAGAAATGTGCGGTTTAATTTTTTCCGTATTTGGAGCAGAGTTTAAAGACGGATTTAAATTTTATGCAACAGGATTTTAGGCTTCATCCCGCCAATCATATGTCGTTTTGTATAGTGCAGTTGGCTTCCGGGCTCGTGCCACAGCCAATATTCCAAACAGGAAACAGATCATGAAAGCGGATAAGACGGTAATCAAACACCTAAATACTATCCTCACTAATGAATTGACTGCTATCAATCAGTATTTTTTGCACGCACGAATGTTCAAAAACTGGGGCTTGGATGAGCTAAATGAGAAGGAATATAAAGAGTCAATCGATGAAATGAAGCACGCTGACGAGCTGATTGAGCGTATTCTTTTTCTTGAGGGTTTGCCAAACGTACAGAATCTCAACAAAGTGATGATCGGTGAGGATGTGGGTGAGGCTCTGAAATGCGATCTCGGGATTGAGTTGGAGGGGCGGAAAGACCTTCAAAACGCTATCCAGCATTGCGAGAAGGTTAAAGACTATGTATCTCGCGACTTGTTAGTAAGCATCATGGAGTCTGAAGAGGAGCATATTGACTGGATCGAGACTCAGATAGATCTTATTGCAAACGTAGGGTTAGCGAACTATTTGCAGAGTCAAATGAGTTAGGCTTGCTAAGCCGCTAATTAAGAATTTAGGACTGTTAGCCTGCCTTTGCTAACAACCGCAATTCTTCGTCAATTACGCTCTGCGCAAATCCAACGCATTCGGCGCAATCAGGTTGAATTCCAAGCGCAGCATAGGCCTGCTCCGTCGTCTCTGCGCCACTTTGCGCCAAGTGCCGGAGTTCGGCTTCTTTGATTCCGTTGCATATGCATACATACATGCAGGCGGGCACTCCATTAGAATTGAGAATGATTATCATAATCAATTACTGTTTTCAACGATCTGGTTGCCAAAAATCGACCGAAGAAGCTCCCTGCGGTTCCAGCGGTAGCCGAGGAGATGGAGGTAGGCGCAATATTGTGCCCCCAGAGCGGTTTTTCTGTCTTTTTGGAGTGGATGGGCCGTCTCGATAAGCTGCGTTATCAGCTTTCAGATTGTTGAGGCGCACGCGATTTTGCATCCTTATGCTTTCGACTAGGACTAGTTTTTTTGCCTTTTCTCACCGTGGAAACTTTGGCGGTCACTCCATGATTTTCCAATCACCGGCCGGCTTGAACGATCTCGCCTCTGGAATGACTTCGTTGCCAAAGCGTTGGATCTGTTCCTCAAGCTCTCTGAAACTTCCCGACAGGCATATCAACATGCAAACTATCAACGAATAACCAGCATTTGCTAGCGCCTCTAAATGTTCGAGAATTTGTTCAGCGGTGCCGGTGCATGTGTGATGCGGCGACAGGCTAGACTGGGGGGCATTGGCATCGGTAAGGCGCGCCCACACCGCTACAATCATGTTAAATTCAGTGGTATTACGCCCTAATGTATCGGCCTCACAGCGCACGATTTCCTGAAGTGGCGCATAAAGATTTGCATCGAAATTAAGATCAAGAAAAGTGGGAAGAGACCATCGCAATGCCGAATGGCTCGGCGCGCGCCCATGGGCGTGTTTCCGCCAAACAAGATCGGCGGATGAGGTATTTGCGCCGGCTTGGGATACATTGAGAGGTTCTTGAACCGATAATGCTCCCCGGCGAAACTTACTTCAGTATTGGTCCAGGCGCGTTTGTACATCTGCAGGCATTCTTCCGTCTCCGAATTGCGTAATGCATAGTCTTTGCCGACGGCGTCGAACTCTTCGCGCAACCAGCCACAGCCAACACCAAACAACAGTCTGCCGCCAGAAATTAGATCGACGGTTGCTAACTGACGCGCATCCGAAAGCGGATGCCGGTAAGGGGCGATCAGAACCGCCGTTCCAAGCTTTATACGCGAAGTTGCTGCCGCGATAGTGCCCATCACGACTGCGCCATCAAGGAAGTTATGGTGCGGCTGATAGGGCCTTTTGCCAGCCGGATGGTTGCTCCCAGAATTGATTGGCATGCAGACATGATCCGGAAACCAAATCGAGTGAAAGCAGTTTCTTTCAGACTGCTCGGGGATGGCGACGGGACGCATCTCTTCGAAAGGCGTGTGGTTCAGATAGAAAGCTGCTCCATTCCGAGCTGCCAGCCCATGTGTATTGCTATAAAGACCTATTTCCATACCGACTGTTCCTCCCGGACTATGGAGTCGTGTCGCCGCCTATAGGCGACCTTGATATTGCGGAGAATATAGTCGTTTGTTTTGGCGCCACAAATCTGCGCCGGTAATATTTACAGTAACAGACGCACGGTAGTTCTCATAGGTTGTGACTATCGTATTCACACCATTAACGTCGGGAAGCGCACTGATCGGCCAAGATAAAAAAACCGGTAGAATCACCTACCGGTTTTTTTGGTGAAAAATAGATCTATTTGATTTCACCACTTTTCGCTTTTGCGATAAATAGCGTCTACAAACGACTGCTTCACGTCAATGATAAGCCTTTGGCGTTTTGAACGATCCTAGCTATCTAAGTTCCAACACGTGGCGTGAAATTTCCAAGTTCCATCAGATTGTCGTTTAAGCACGTCAACTACCTTAGCCGATATCTTCCCTGTTTCAGGCGTTTCGAGCGACATACTGGCTAAAAGATAACCCGTGTCTTCTCCGGCTTCAGCTTCTGTAACTTCATGTGATATATGCCTTAATCCGCTATCCAACATACCCTGGATAGTTGCCCGTATGGCCTGTTGACCGTCTACCCGCGGAGCTCCGTTCCCAAATAGTGAGGCGTCAGTGGTATGATGGGAGATAACGCTTTCCACATCCCCATTATCGTAGGCTTTAAACCAGCTATCTAACGCATTTACTATGTCACCGTTCATGTTTTCCTCCTTATTTGTCGGTTTTATAAAGACCAAATTCATCCCATATATATCAGGGAGGTAATACTGAATTAAAGCAAAAGCAGAAAATTCTACAAACGTTTGCAAAAGATAAACCGTGTGGCCAACTGGTAGATAGTTAAGACGCCTCGATACAGAAGCCCCAAACTAGTGGAAAATATGTACCTATGGCACGAAAGGGCGTAACTGGGCCTTACTTGGCGCGAATAGGCGTGACTTTTAATTCACTCAGTCATTGAATTATATAGAGCTTGCGCAGTAGGGCAGTGCCTTCGGCAGGCAGGTGCCGGTGGTTCGAATCCACTCACTCCAACCAAATTTTTTTCAATGACTTAGATTCCTATTGCAACAAGTGTTACCGCTAGCTATGGCACGAAAGATTGAGCATGGGGGCCCATTTGGGCCCCTTTTTTTCTCGTGCCGTTGGTGAACTGCAATTTTTTCTTGCACATTGATTATGAGAATGATTATCATTTGCATCTATCGAGTGCATTTGGATACAGAGAAGTTGATTATGAGGAACCGTCATTCCCAAAAAGTAATGAGTTCTATAGCTGCGTTACCTATGAAGCCCACCATTGCTGCGCGTAATCGTAAATCGGTATTTTCCAACGGAGGACTGAAATGTAAGCGTAGGAACCCGTCGATCTGGTGGCCACCTGTATTTGCGTTCAAGCCCTCTGAACGGATAGTGCTGCGCTCAGCAAGACGGCTTTCGGCAATCCATTCCGCAGTTCCATTTCAACCATCGAGTATGGATCAAATGCGTGCGGAAATTATAAATGCGGTTGGCTCAGGTTTCTGTGCTTCTCTTGCTATTCGTGAGGGTCAGCGTGCAGCAGAACAACTGGAGATGATCCTACGAACCTTTTGTTGCGCGGGTTATCGACCGCTTAAGCTAAGGCCTATCTGTGAGTACAGAGTGTGCCCGGATGAGCGATTTTTGCTGTCGTTCATTGCCGGTTGTCAACGTGAAGATTTATACAATGTCCAAAGTATTCTCTCATGGCTTGCGCCAAGCGTCAGTGCTACTCACCTCATTTTATCCGGTAAAGCTTTTGCCGACATGTTGAAAAATTCTGGCATTATTTTACCCCAACGCCTTTATCTTTCTGGAAGAGTTTGTCAATCACAGCCCATTCTTTCTGCTAACGAACAAGCGTTTCGCTATCATTGAAAAACCGATAGACGGCTTTGAAATTTATTATGAGTGGCTCGAGAAGCAGCCTGGATAAAATACAAAATTAGCTTTCCTATTGTTAAGGGATAGGTGGCGCTGCACCACTCTATGACGCCGCATTGCGGGTAGCGGAGATGGGCCCTGTTTCTCTCGTACTATGGAGTCGTAGCGCGGGCACACAGGCATCGAAGCGATCATGCCGAATATTTTATCGCGGGTAGCCAGTGAATTCTGGGTGCGGGGGACTGACCAGTTTTTGTGCTAGATTTCCGCAATCACGGCATCGAGGCTTGAGACTTACAATTGAGGTCTCCCCATGACCGGAAGCGATCAACTCGTCGATATCAAATTCATGGTGCCGAGAGCACTGGTTGCAGAATGCTGCTAACGAGTATCCGTAGCGTTTGAAGTCGTCCATCGTATCAACGCTGATCGGTGCGCAGTCTTCTGAGTATAGTAAATTTGGCATGCCGCATTATGCCGCAGACGCGCCGTAGAAGCCCCAAAATAGTGGTGAAATTACAACTGTGGCAAATTGTAGCACCACTAGGCGTAATTGGGCGCTACTCATACCCCTCTAATTTATTGATTTATATAGGGTACAAAGCGTAATTCACTTGGTGTGGATATTTTTTCGACCTCACTTAGAGGCGTCTCTACCTTTTAGAGTTTTCTCGGTACCTTGAGCAATTTTTCCATGAGCATATCCATTTGTGTGGTAGCGGAGTGCAACGTTGAGCACGGCTCCTTCGACTTCTGGGCGGTCGTACCAACAGATATCGATTTGCTCCATGACTTATAAGCCTCTCAGAATAAAACCATTTCGAGGCGCGTCTATGAAGGCGGTGCGGGATTAACTATTGTGTTCTTCCCGCCATTCAGCGGCGAGTATTTTTGCTTCGGCAATCTGAGCAGAGCTTATCCTATCTTCCACAACATTCAGACCCTTCACTGCCTTCTCATGCCCCCCCGACTTGGCTAGCAATAACCACATGTACGCCTTAACATAGTTCTCGGGAATGCCCCTTCCCAAATAATAACAAGAACCAAGGCCGAATTGGCCTCCTGCATGACCATGTTCAGCAGCTTTGCGATACCATTTTACCGCTGCGTCGTAGTTTCGGGGAACACCCTTCCCATTGGCGTGTATTACACCAAGGTTGTACTGCGCTTTAGCATTCCCACGATCTGCAAGCGGAAACCATTTCCTATAGGCTGTCCTATAATCACCAGCGGCATACGCTGCGGTGCCTTCATCCCAATTAGCCCACGCCGACCCCAATGTTCCGGCAACTACAAGTTCGTCAACAACATATCCCAAAGTTAGGCTCCAGAAATGCAGAGAGTTTAGGCCGTATAGCGCACGACTAATCGTAACGCTAAATGGATGGAAGCGCGCTATGAAAAAGAGAAAGCCTAGACGCGTAAATCCAATTGCTAGAGCGTTGTGCTCCAGGTTTCTACAGCTCCGTCTAGTGCACGCGCAGGGGAGGCGCGGATTCTCTTTGTTATAGCTGGATGGACAATAAGCTGTTTGTCGGGCCTTAGCGAGCGACGCGTCCGGCTAAGGGGTCCTGTCTGGGCAATCGTCTGCCCGTCACCTGCGATCGCGGAAATTTTCCAGCGACAGAATTTGTGAAGTGCCCTTGCACGCGCTGTGAGTGTTGCTGCAGACTTCTTGTCGCCGACACCACCGGCGGCACGACCGCGTTGCCATACGACGGCTATAGCGCCGTCTTGGGCAGTTAAGCACGAGCCGTCGGCGCGCGTCGGTAATCTCGTTTCTATAATTCGGTGGACTAGCTGTGCAATTTGGCTGCGATAGCACCTGCCTCGGCATCTTCAACAACCGGCGTAACTTGCATCTCTAAAAGGTCTCCCCATTCAGAGGCATGCTCGTAAGCCGCTTCAATAGTTCCTTCGACAAGGAGCCAGCCACAGGTAGAGCCAGGCGCATGCCAGCGCCCAATTAACGTCATTCCTTCAGGAAGCGGCGCGCCGGTGCTCAGAAATCGCTCTACTGCACGTTTATAAAAGTCAGGCTTAATCGTCCATGACATCATGTACTTCATCGATTTTTCCTTTAGCGTCTATTTTGCGTTTATAGGGTCTTATAGTCGTGTAGGACGGTAGAACTCTAATCCAGGGAGATGAACAAGAGAAAATAAAATTATTAAAATTTCATTAACTACCCTTAGCCCCCTGCTGCACCATCACGCAGAAGATTACGAATGTTAGCTTGAATTTTGGAGTGCGAAAAAGAGCACGCCACTTGGATGGGCCTGTTTTCACTCGCTAGTGCAGTCGGTTTTGCGCCGACACCAGAACAAAGGAACATGTTTTTGCCACCGACGTGGCTTTGATCGTGGCTATAACAATCATGACGCGCAATACGTTAGGCATCAAATAATTGGCAACACATTTTAATTCCCGGGGGCGGCGCTAACAACGCTGCCATTTGTCTTTCCTTTTATGGCGGAGTTATGCACTCAAAACGATTTCCGGCCTCTTGGAAGTTGAAGGGTGCCTGGATAAGCTGCGTGATCAGCTTACCGATCATTGAACGCGCGCGGTAAGAAAGATTGACGGAAAAAAGTGATCGCAAGGACGAAGATGATGGCAAGCGCTTCCAAGGTCTATCTGGACTACGATCAGCAAGAGCTTGACGATCAGTATAACCAGCACGTTTTAGTCCCCAACGCTGAGGACTATATTGCCGAAGACAAGGCGGAATCGACGCGTGTGCGCAAAACATATGAATGCCAGCTGGATGTTGTTTACGGTTCGAGTGAGGATCAGAAACTCGATGTGTTTCCGGCGTCAAAGCCGGGTGCTCGTATAGTAGTCTACATGCATGGCGGTGCTTGGACTCGATCGGATAAGTCAATCGAGAGTTTCATGGGCGAAGGATTTATTCGTGCAGGCGCGGCGTTCGTCTCGGTCAATTTCTCGCTTTGCCCCAAGGTCAGCCTGGATGAATTAATTCGCCAGGCGCGCGAAGCAGTCGTCTGGGCATACGGCAATGCAGCTACCTTTAACGGCGATCCAGAACAATTTTACATCGCCGGCCATTCCTCCGGCGGTCATGTTGGTGGAATGATGGTCGTAACGGATTGGCCGAAGGTACACGGGCTGCCGCGTGAACTGATTAAAGGCGGGCTGTTGTGCAGCGGGATGTACGATCTCGTCCCGGTAAAGCTCAGCGCGCGCAACGAATACTTAAAGCTTGATGACGCGGCGGTGCAGCGCAATAGCTCTATTTTGCAAATTCCTGATGCCGGCTGTCCGCTGGTCATCGGCTATGGCGGTGATGAGCACAAGGAGTTCCGTCGGCAGTCGCGTGATTTTGCCGCAGCCTGGCGCACGCGCGGGTTGTCTGTCGAGGAGCTCGAGATGTCCGGGGTCAATCATTTTGCCTTGCGTAGACACTTCAATAACCCGGAAAGCCCTATCTTTGTGGCGATGCTCAAACTGATGTCTCTATGAGCCGATCAATAGATAAAGACCTGAAATAGCGGAGAAATGACGGTGGTGCGAATGCGGCACAAATAGGGACTTCTGGGCGATACCAGGGGCTGCCAGGCGCGGATCGTGTTTTCCTAAGCCATTGATTCGTATAGGGTATAAAACGTCGTTCAGTGTTTTCGGGAGACAGGGGCTGGTATTTTGACTCCACTTTCTCCGACCAATCTTTCCAATGACTTAGCTGTCGACTGTAACAACTGCCGCCATCAGGTGTAACGCGTATGTGGTGCGAAAGATTGAAGGTAGGGTCCTCTAAAAATGGATCTATATAAATTTTTTTCCGAAAATTATTTTTGCACCGCCCGGCCCCGATGCTTCAGCGTGCAATGTACCGGCTGTAACCTTGCAAGTGTATCCCGGATGGAATACCTCACTGTTTTTCTCGGTGTGCAAAATGAATTCACCCTCTTCCACGAGTGCGAAAACTGAAAACTCGTGAGCATGAAGTTTGCAGCTGTAATTTATCTCAAACTCTTGTGTTTCGGGTTTGCCATATCCTTGCTTGCGAAGCTGGCGTCTAAATCCCGCTATAGATGTTATTTTTTCCATTACATCCTCAATCGGGGAAAAATGCTTAATCCACTATAAACACTTTGGCTCCGCCATTGGTTACAACGCGTTGTGCTCTTGTGTTGGCAGCATCCGAGTAACGTTTGCCGCGTCCGAGAGTTTCCGAGCCACCATCCTCAAATTCCAAAACGAACTCGCCATTAAGAACTAACAATATATGGCCTTTGTCGCACCAATGATCTGCCTGGTAATTTGCTGAATACTCGACCATACGCAAATGTATTTCGCCAAAGTTTCGGGTGCGGCAATAGGCCACGCTGATTTCACCGGGGTGCTCAATCTACTCAACCTCTGGCCAATTGGTCTCGCCGAATGTGAAGTCAATCATCTTCATCGCTCAACCCAAATTTTTATTGTCTGTGGCCTTCTGCCATACCGACACGCCGCTAATCCAGCTACTAGTGAGACAACAAAAACTTAATCAGTTTTAGAATCTCAAAGTAGCTCGGCTGCAATTTCATCCCATTCTGCAGCGAATTTGCCACTGTGCGGCGGTTTGCCGGCGCGACGATACCAATAGCTGGCGTTCGAAAGATCACCTTCTACACGATGCAAATAGGCGTGTACCCAATACCCCGCATGACCCGTGGCTATTTGTGCCAGTTCATGCGCCCGATCCCAATCACCCTTCCCCGCGAACCACAGAGCCTTAAGGGCGAGATCGTCAATTTCGGTGGGGGGTGAGGCGCCGGAGATTGACTGTTTGAAATCAGGTAATTTCATCGGTGATACCGAACGCGAGCATCACCGTAAGCACCGTCGCCAAGTGGGTTAGTCGCCGTGACGGCCGGCGTGCCAGCCAAAACTAGACTGAATTTTTTCATAACGCTCCCTCCATTTGTCTTGTCGGGAAAACCGTATAGTGACCATGTCTACTAATCCAGCCGCGACGATGGTGGAGGTGCGGCGGCTAACGCTCGCGCCGCCGATTTGCCGCATAGGCCCTAAACAATGGCAAATATGTACCTATGGCACGTATAGGCATGGCTTTAAATTTTCTAAGTCATTGATTTGTATAGAATATAAAGGTTAGAGCAGTGTCAGCGGGAGGAAAGGGGCGACGGTCTCACATTAATAACGAATATAAATCAATGACTTATATTCTTATTGTAACATGTAACCAGCATTAGATGTGGCGCGAAAGATCAAAAATAGGGTCCATTTGGGCCCTTTTTCGTTTTGGCGCTATCTGTTCGCGGCCATCACCAAGGTCAATAAGGCGTAATTCGCATCATCTGCCGCGTATAAAACGACCTTGGACAACGCTGGCGATGTCACCACGTGTGATGCCGATATCGGCAAGATCACGATCACTCATGCTGTTCAGCTCGTAGCTAACACGGCTACGTCTTTTCCAAGCACGAACTCTATTAATAACTGATGGCACTTTCATATGGGTTTCTCCCGAATAAGGTGTTGTGAATACGAGCCAAAATTCATTTTCTGGATAGCTCGCCACGATTTTTGCGACCCAACATTTGGTTCGTTTCCTCTAGCGTCTCGGCCGGAATATGGCCATTCCCCGCATTCTCACAACACACGTCTCAAACTATTTGATATGCAATAAATGCATACCTAAAGAAGCGCGAACGATCTGCGTTAATCAGGTTCCCGCCTTTTGGGAATGGATGTGCCGTCTGGATAAGCTGCGCGATCAGCTTTCAGATTGTTGGGGATCGTAGGCGCGCGTAACGCATTGGAAATAGTGATAAAGTGAAGGAACAATACGCCATATCTTATGCTAGCTGGTGAGGCCAAACCGATGGGGAGTTGGCGCAAGCAATTTTAGTGATGGTGAAGTGCGAGTTGGGAAAATCGTAAAATATCGTTGACACTGCGATTGAGATAATCATCTCTATCTCATATAAATCAATGGCTTAGAAAATCAGAAATCGTGCCTAATAGCGCTTATTCGTGCCGTAACGTGCCATAGGTAACATTTGCCAATATCATAGAGCTTCTACAGTTGGTCTTCGGCATAATACGGCGTCAAAGAAGCTTATTGTGACGGCACGGCGGCGCCTACGTAAAATCAAAAACGGCTGGAACGTCTACAATTGACGGTCAAACTAAGGGGACTTGTTAATGAAATTGATTGATTCATATGGACCCAACCCACGCGTGGTTCGCATGTTCATTTCCGAGAAGAGTATTGTTGTGCCTACGGTCGAGGTCGACCTGATGGGTGGCGAGTGCCAAGGTGAAGCCTACAAAAAGATTAACCCGACAGGTACTAGTCCGTCGTTTGAGTTAGACGATGGTCGCTTTTTCGCGGAGGCCGTTACTATTTGCGAATATCTGGAGGAACTTTACCCAGAGCCCTCATTAATCGGAACAACACCTGAAGATCGTGCATGGAACCGAATGTGGGTCCGTCGCGTAGAACTCTTGATCTCCGAGCACATGTATAACGGTTTTCGCTATGGTGTAGCCAAGGACCACTTTAAGGATCGATTTTACTTGATACCCGAAGCGGCCGAGGGGCTGATCGAAAAGGCGAGACGGGCGCGTACATGGCTCGACGGTCTGATGGATGGCCGCGACTTCATTGCGGGCGATAAAATCACTCTCGCCGACATTGTGATGTTTTGTTGTTGCGATTTCGTCAAGGATACTGGTCCCCAACCTCTAGATACAGATCTACCGAACCTTCAGTCTTGGTACGAGCGAATGCTGGCGCGCCCTAGTGCCAAGGTCAGTATTCATCCACTCAGCGAGAAATACGGATGGGTTGCCTGATTAACAGCATTTCATCCCACAACGGACTAGCCGTGCATAAGCCTGCCAGTCTCGTCGGTCGAGGTGGTATTGTTCGGTGCTGGAGAGCGTACACGGATTCAATAGATATACTCCAGAAAAGAAATTAAATTAACATTGTTCATAGATATAATTATAGATAAAATAATTTTAGTTATTCAGAAAATAAAATAATTTACACATATTTTTGTAGAGGTAAAGTGTTATGAAAAAGGCAGTAGTTTTAGGGGTGGGAGCAGAAAAAGGTCTTGGTGCGCAGTTGGCAATACGTTTCGCAGAAATGGGTATGTACGTCTACTTGGCGGGGCGCACGCAAGAAAAATTAAAAGCTGTTTCTGACAACATAAAAACTCGTGATGGTCAATCAGAGGCAATAGTTTGTGACGCCACAGACGAAAATCAGGTTATTCAGCTTTTTGATACCGCTGGGGATGATATCGACTTAGCAATTTATAATGTAGGTAATAATACACCCGGTCGAATTTGCGACATGGAAGCAAATTATTTTGAAAATAGCTGGCGGGTCAGTTGTTTTGGTGGTTTTCTTTTTTCCAGAGAAGCGGTGAGACGAATGCTGCCAAATAAACGGGGGACAGTATTATTTACTGGTGCAAGCGCTTCATGGAGGGGGCGAAAAAATTACGGGGCATTTAACTCCGCAAAAGGTGGTCTGCGCAATTTAGCTCAGGCTATGGCAAAAGAATACGCTGCAGAAGGTATACATGTGGGGCATATCGTAGTAGACGGTGTTATTGATGGAGATAGGATTCGTCAGAGACGACCGGAATTATTCGGATCTCTAAACCGTGATCAGATGTTAGATATAAATTTGATCGTCGATGGATTTGAATATTTATACAATCAGTCGGCAAGAGCATGGAGCTTTGAATTAGACATAAGACCATCATTAGAGAGGTGGTAAATCTGTTAACTGAAAAACGTTTCTATCAGAAATCAACCAATGGACGGCAACGCCTAAATAGCCAAAGGCGTAGTCTTTACTGAAAACGTGTATCACTTGAACGGGACGTGTAAGGCGACGCAAATATAATTACAAGTATGGGAATGAGAAGGTAAAATTCTGGTTATAGGGCTATTTACTATCATTTCGCGTGGTTTGGGATTCTTTGTAAGCGCCAAGCAAAGCCTTCATGATGCGCTTTCGTAAAAAATGGGGAATTGGTGCCAATAAAATTCTAAGAATAACCCAAATAATAAATTTCATTAAGTTTCTCCCTTGCCTCATGTTTGCGAACTCATACCTGAGCATATCTTAAATGATGTCGCTAGTATATTCACAGTTGAATCTGAAATACAAAAATCCATGCCACGGAAAAATGTGAGCCAGTCTGAGCAATTGACCGGTTAACATTCTATTTTCAGTCTTTCGCGCCAAATACCTGCCGCAATTGATGATGGCACTTGTTACGTTAGGCAGCTGTGGCGTTGAAAAGATTTATCAGAGTGTATGAATTCAAACCAGTGGCCCCTGCCGCCTGAAGACAGCGGTATCGCATTAATACCGGATATAAATCAATGACCTGGGAATTCAAAAATCTTGCCAAGTAGCTCCTATTCACCCCTATTAATAATAGAATTTGCCCTATTCTTAGTTTCGCCACTATTTAGAAGTCTCTTTGTTGGATCTGCGCCATAATGCGGCCTGTCTACTTTTCCTTCTAAAGCAACCCAGGCCGCGACAAGTTATCAGACGGTGTTCACAACTTTCATGCATAGGTAATGAACGATGGCATATGACCATTTGAAACAACGGCTAGCCGCCGGTGAAGTCATAATTATGGACGGCGGCATTGGTACCGAGTTACAGCGTCGCGGCGCGTCAATGGACCCATCAGCCTGGTGTGGTCCAGCAACCTTGCGGTCTGAACATCTGTTGGTTGAGGTTCATGCTGATTATATTGAGGCAGGGTCCGAGGTCATCACCACCAACACTTTCGCCTCTTCGCGCCTTATGCTTTCGCCGGCAGGATATGGTGAGCAAGTGGAAGAAATTAACCGACGAGCTGTTGAAGCGGCGCTAAAGGCCCGTGATAAATCGTCTCGTAAGACATCCGTCGCCATTGCCGGCTCACTTTCCCATATGATTCCGATGGCCGGGGGTACCGATCTTACCGACCCTAGTAAATTCCCGGACGATTTGGAAGCCGCTAACGCCTTTCAAGAATTGGCCCAGATTTTATCCACCAGTGGTTGTGACCTAATCATTCTGGAGATGATGTATCACCCCAAGCGCACACTTCTCGCACTGAATGCAGCACTAGCAACCGGGCTGCCCGTTTGGTGCGGCCTAAGCGTAAGGAAAGGCAAAGACGGGACGATTGCTAGCTACCAGAGGCCTGAAGAGTTGCCGCTTAACGAGTTAGCCTCATTGATCCCTGGGCATGGTGTCGCGGCTGCGGGAATTATGCATAGTAGCGCTGAATTGATAAGTGAGGCACTGGAAACAGTTCGCCTATATTTTGATGGTCCGACAATGGTCTATCCAGATTCTGGTTACTTTGAAATGCCAGATTGGTGTTTTGTAGACGTTATAACTCCCCAGCGTTTTGAAGAATTTTGTCGAGAGTGGATTGCTGCTGGTGTGCAAATTATCGGCGGGTGCTGTGGTCTCACGGTAGAGCATGTGCATGCTGCTGTTCGTGCCAGAGAGAAAAAAACCTAATAATCGTAAAACTTAACAACTTACCACCGTGCCGCCGTACCAAACGTAAATAAAGAACTTGTCATACTAAGTAAGTAAGTAAGTAAGTAAAAAATTGACCCTAGTGGATGCAGCCACCGGCCTCACCCTCCCGAAGACACCATCCTGTAGTATTTTCTATATAAATCAATGGTATAATTAGGTGCGCGGCGCGCCTTGTAGCGTACTGAATTATCTAGTCACACCTATTGGCGCCAAAATATGCCACACTTGCAATTACGCAGCTATTTTGAATCCTGTGCGGTTGAGTTGCATCGTGCGCGCATCAGCAATCGGCAAGCTAATCAGGCAGATAAACCACCCTTTTATCTCTAGCGCGTTATGGGGTAGCAGGAAGCCCCTAGTGATCATAAAAATTAAAGATGAATAAATCACTCCTTGTGCCGTTCGCAATGCTTCTTTTTGGAGCTGCGATTTATTCCATGACTTTTTCACTGAATCGAATTTCCATTACCGAAGGTATTCCTGTCTTTGCTTTCGTTTTCTGGCAAAGTCTTGGTGCTGCTCTTCTAACATTTGTTGTGGCGGTTGCCACGCGCCAGTTGCCAAGCCTGGCTCCTAAATACCTGCACTTCTATCTGGTCCTCGGCATCCTAGGTACCGCCGTGCCAATAACACTACTTGCTTTCGCCTCTACCAGGGTGCCAGCTGGCGCAATTGCTCTCGGCCTCACACTGGAGCCAATCCTGACTTATGGCATTGCCGTTCTTTTTCGGATCGATCAAGTCCGCATACTTCGTATTGCTGGGGTCCTGGCTGGTCTCGCAGGCGTTCTGCTTGTTCTCCTACCTAAGCAAAGCTTGCCTGAATCCGGTATGTCACCATGGCTATTGATGGCTTTAGGCGCTCCGCTCTGCTGGGCGTGTTGCAGTGTGTATATTGCAATTCTCCGCCCACCTGAGAGTCGTTCGATCGCGCTTACTTGCGGCAAATTCTTCGCTGCCGCTATCATAATGCTGCCTATCATGGCCGTGACTGAAAATTGGTGGGCTTTCGACGCTACCATGACCGATGGCGATTGGGCGTTGATCGGAACCATGGTCATCAGTGCGATTTTTCTTGCAATTGCATTCGAGATCATTCGCTTGGCGGGACCCGTATTTTTGTCTACTTACGGCTATTTTGGTACGCTGATGGGATTCGGTTGGGCTGCGCTTTATTTTGACGAGGTACCAAGTCCATGGATCTGGGCAGCGACCGCTATTCTCTTTTTCGGTCTATTTTTGGTGAACCGGATAAAGGAGTAAAACATGGCCCACTCAGTTTTGAGCATTGAACAATATGAACTATCGGTAAAGGCCTTTGCCAGGGTACTGAAACCCATCGAACAGGCTCGTGGGTTGCCTAATGCCGTCTATTTGGACTGTACCGCTCATGAACGGGAATGCGCTCGTGTTTTCGCTGACGGCTGGGCCTGTATAGGTTTTGCTAACGATGCATCAGGCCCCGGTAGCGCCTTTCCAGTAAATTTCGCTGGCCGGCCCCTGCTAATGGTGCGTGGTGAGGACGGTGCAATCCGGGTCTTCCACAACGTCTGTCAGCATCGTGGCCGAACCCTGATAGAGGTACCATTGACGCTAAATAACGCGATCGTGTGTCCCTATCATAGCTGGACTTACGATTTCGACGGCGCGCTCGTCAGAGCACCACACGTTGGCGGCGTTGGACATCACAGTTGCCCCGGCTTCAAAAAAGACGAAATTGGCCTCAAGAAAGTGCGCAGCGCCCAATGGTTTGGCTTGGTGTTCGTTGATCTGTCTGGAACAGCAGAGGCGTTCGACGACTTCATCGCACCCATCGCCTTGCGTTGGCGGGACTTCGCCAGCGTCCCACTTGTACACACGGGCGACGACTCTACCATCACTTTAGAGTTGGACTGCAACTGGAAACTGCCGGTGGAGAACTACTGCGAAGCTTACCATCTGCCTTGGGTGCATCCGGAACTGAACCGATATTCGCCGCTCAAGCACCATTGCAACATCGTCGAGACTGGGTATTCGGGGCAGATTAGTGAAAGCTATGTACCCAGTTTTCCAGAAAAGACGCTGGCCTTTCCCCACGCGCCAAACCTACCTGCCGAGTGGGAAAACCGAGCAGAATATATCGCCCTGTTCCCAAACGTACTGCTGGGCATCCACCGGGATCATTTTTACGCCGTTCTGATTCTTCCAAACGGGCCGATCCGGACATGCGAGCGTTTTGAGATTTTTTATTTCGACGAAAGGGTGCGCGAGCCGGCCTATGTCGAGTCACGAGCCGCAAACCGAAAATTCTGGGAAACCACTTTTATTGAGGACCGCGTCGCCGTGGAGGCTATGCAGCGAGGTCGCTACTCAACGGACTTTGATGGCGGAATCTTCTCGCCGGTGATGGACCCACCGACTCATGCGTTCCACCGTTGGATTGCCCGGGCCTGGACTGATGGCCGTCGTTCTTTCACAGGCAAGCCAGCCACCTAAAAAGAGCACAAAAGGTCACATTTTTGATCTCTCATAACGCATTCGGGTCGCCTCTACAGCCACCTTTGTGGCAACAGTCTGCTAAGTCATTGAAAACATTGGTCAGAGTGAGTGTATTCGAATTATCAGCGCTTGCTTCCCAAAGGCAGTGCCATATACTTTATATCCGATATGAATCAATGGCTTAGTAAATAAAGAGTTGCGCCTAGTAACGACTATTCGTGCCTTAACGCGCCATAAGTACAAAATTGCCGCAATATCTGAGCCTATATGACCAATATACGCGATAATATAGTATGACCGATTCGCCACCCATTTGTCCGCGCTGCGGCTCCATAGTTAGGGAGGAACAGGCCCATATTCGCTGCCCACAATGCGGCGTAATAGAGGCCTGTTGTGAGGGTGCCGCGCCGCCTTTGCCTCAAAAATCGGAAGGCTAATCACGCAGCCTATCCAAACGGTCCGTCCATCATGCTATGCGTCGTGGGTGATGATGTGGCTGGAGGCCACTGGTTATGTTGATGATGAATATAAATATAAATAAATCGCAAATGGTACCGTTT
>CAZUXZ010000240.1:0-4483 GCA_964624055.1 uncultured Rhizobiaceae bacterium
CCAAACGAAAACCCCTATTGATGCCCAAAATATCCCGAAAGCCGTAATCACAAACGATGAATTCCACCCATAACGAGATCCAAAAGTTATGGCCAGTAGTAGTGAAATCAATATGATTGCAGAAAATGTAGCGCCTAACCAATCGAATGGTTCATTTACACTGTCCCCTCCCCCACTGCGGACGGTGTCCAAAATAAGCACAGCTGCTATTAAGGACACTACACCTAATCCAGCGGTCGTGTAGAGAACAGACTCCCAACCTAGGGAATCGACTAAAAAACCCCCTATGGCCGGTCCTGCAACTGCGCCTATACCAACTACACTCATGGTTAGGCCGAGGGCCCTTCCTCTTTCTTTGTCACCAAAAGCAGATATTACCATTGCCATTGAGGTACCTTGAGTCATCGCTGAACCAACACCTTGAAGTATTTTGGCACTTATCAATAATTCAATGTTTGGAGACATCGCCGAAAGGAATCCTCCTGCCGTAAATACTATGAATCCAAGAAGATATATTATTTTTCTTCCTAGAATGTCAGAAAGACGTCCCATTGGTAATAGTAGGGCTGAAATTGTCAATCCATATCCAATAACAATCCATTGTGTGGTGGGTAAATCAGTATTGAAGTGATTAGCAATTGAAGGAAGCGCTACATTTATCCCACCGTGTTCAAATACTGAAGTAAACAACCCGATGGAGACAGCAAAAAGAACCCACCATTTATAGCTAATGCGATTTCCTATAGGATTTCCATTAACAAAATTGCCTGTCATTTGTAGATTACTCCTAGATTACTCTGGGCATGGTACAGCAGACCTAAAACAAGAGGATTTTAAACGGTGATGAAAGTCCGCGTAATTTGTACAAGCAACTCTTATTTACATTTTTACCATTTCAAACCTTAAATTAAAGTCCCGTAATTTTTGGAGCCACCGGTTCACTTATTCCGATATTGTGCCAACACCAACAAGATTATTGATTTATGCTTGCACTAATGTTTAATGTGTCCTTACATGGCATATAAATGAATTGTTAGCAACGTATATTTTTGGACAGGAATCTACAGGAATAGAAATCCATGAAGCACGATAAACCTAATATTATCTTAGTAATGTGCGACGATCTCGGATATGGAGACACAGGTTTCAACGGGAATGACGTTATAAAAACCCCCTATTTGGATGAACTGCGTTCAGAAGGGGCCCACATGAGCAGGTTCTTCGCTGGAGCCCCAGTATGTTCCCCAACCCGAGGAACCTGTTTGACAGGCAGACACCACTACCGATACGGAGTCACTACTGCCAATGCAGGGAAACTACCTACCCAGGAGATAACATTACCTCAGGTATGCAAAGAGTCAGGATATCGTACGGGGCATTTTGGCAAATGGCATCTAGGAACCCTCACGACAAATATTCAAGATGGTCGACGTGGACGTTTAGGAAATACAGAGGAATATTCACCCCCTTGGATTCATGACTTTGACGTTTGCTTTTCAACGGAGAACATGGTCCCAACTTGGAATCCAATGATTGCCCCTGATGGTCTGGGTCCAAGCGATTCAAAAATTGCTGCTCCAGGAGAACCTTTTGGAACAGCCTACTGGAACCAATATGGAGAAATAGTTGAAGAGAACCTAAAAGGTGACGACTCTAGAATAATTGTCGACAGGGTAGAACCATTTATTAGAGATAGTGTAGCAAATTCAGACCCTTTTTTAGCGGTTGTTTGGTTTCATGCACCCCACCAGCCTGTAGTAGCCGGGAAAAAATACAGAAAAATGTATTCAACGTATAGTCTCGATGAGCAGCACTATTATGGGTGTGTCACAGCCATGGATGAGCAGATCGGACGAATAAATCAACTAATTAAAGATCTAAAGGTCGAAGAAAATACTATGATTTGGTTTTGTTCAGACAATGGACCTGAAGGTTCCGAGTACCTTTCTGACAATGGCCGTTCAAGGGGGAGTACTGGAGGATTGCGAGGCCGTAAAGGTAGCCTATACAACGGTGGGACAGGAGTGCCAGCACTAGTAAAATGGCCGAAATTTGTTGAAGCGGGATGTGAATACGTAACACCTTGCAGTACCTTGGACTTCTTTCCAACTATAGTAAATGTATTGCAATACGAAATGCCTGATACCAGACCCATCGATGGTGTTAACCTAATGCCACTTATTAGAGGGGAAACGGAAAAGAGAACAAAAGCCATCCCCTACAGGTTTCGAGCAACACAAAGGAGAATGTCTGGCGCTCCTACATATGCCTTGATTGAAGAGAATTACAAACTGCTTACGAATTTGTCAGACCCTGCTGAAGATTTTATGTTTGATTTAGACGGAGACATGGAAGAAACGACAAACATCATCGGCGAACACAAAAACAGGGCCTTAAATATGAGAAATCAATTAATCACATTTATTAAATCCTGTAGTGAAAGCCACGGTGGAGCTGATTATCCAGAACCTTATCAACCCATAAATGAATTCGAAGGGATTTTTGAAACTTGGAAGGATGAAGATATAGGGCAGAAAATATATAGACTAAGTTAACTCAAAACCAAGAACCATAAGGTTGTAATTGGATCGTGTTGAATACAAAATTAAAAAGGTTGAGTTTTGTATTTCTCGAAGGCTAGAGCCATTCAAAATTGGAGGATTGAAAAATATTGAATCCGTGATCTAGTGTTAACACCACCTGCAGCAAGAATGTTCCTCTATAACCTAAATCATGGCTATATTTTTAAGAACTAGCTGAATTGAGGAATTACCTTATCGACAAATAGTTTCATATCATTCAGTTCTTGAAATTGAGGAAAAGTAGTCACTACCATGTCGAATCCCATTTCTACTAATTCGTGTAGCTGGTCGCAGACTGAAGCCGGGTCACCGCAGATCACTTGGCCTGTGCCATTTTTGCCTTCAGCCATCCTCAAAGCTTTCTTATGATCTTTATCGATATAAAACCTTGGTGCCAGAGTCTTTCGTATGTCGTTATAATCTCTTCCGACTGCCTCACAATGTTGTCTCAGTATTTTTAACTTTTGAGCTAAGTCAGGTATGGGTCTCATTACATCGTTCCACCAGTCGGCATGTTGGGCTACCACTTTTAAAGTTTTTTTCTCTCCGCCTCCTCCCAACATTAAAATCGGTCGTGGGGATGGTCTAGGCTCGCAATATACGTTTTCGATGCGATAGTACTTGCCTGTGAAGTTGGCAGGACTGTCCACCCACATTTGTTTTATGATTTTTACTCCTTCTTCAAACATGTCTACCCTTACTCCAGGTGATGGATAGTCAAATCCATATGATCTATATTCGTCTTCATACCAACCTGCACCGTATCCAAGTATCAGGCGTCCCATGCTCATTTCTTGTAAGCTAGCGGACATTTTGGCTAATAGAGACGGATTTCTGAAGGAGTTGCACATCACTACCGTGCCCAACATAGGGCCCGGATATCTAGCCGCCATCCAGGTAAGCATGGTCCAACACTCGACTCTGAATTCTGACTCGTAATTTAGGTGGTCTGACGACCATATTGACCCGAAACTTTGTGAAGCTACATCAAGAGCTCTGTGGAGATCGTACAAATAGTTCCTTGGTGTTATCACCTCATATCCTCGCTCTCCAGCGGGAGGATTGTACCCAAATTCCATCAATGGTTTTTTCATAAAATTCCTCCGCTTTAAACCAATATTTAAGTTTAGGGTAGTGTCATTCACTCTTTGAAGGATGCAATTGATTTATTTCTTATGAGGGGCGACTAAATATTTTTCACCAGTAGCTTGTTTTGCATAGGCCCTAATAGTGTCTGGTTGCAACATTTCTTCAAAAGATATCTCCTGGGTGTATTGACTAGCAAAAGTGGTCTTAATTTCTTTGACCACACGTTCTCGCATCTGCTGGAATATTTCCGTACCAAATTTCTTTATCATTGGGGTTAAAAGCCATCCTCCAAGTCCCCACTGCATACCATACGATCTATTCAGGATTGTAGGAGACCGATCCAGTCCGCCGTATATGTAAACCTGTTTATAGGTATCTGAACCGTACCGACTGTATTCTTTAGAAATTTTGTTAGCAGCTATTTCCATTGCTGAAAGTATTTGCCCTGGAAGTTTTCCTTCATTTCCCCCTCCTGTCGCATCGAACCCTAAAGTTGCACCAGTTATTACTAGAGCATCCACCAAGCTTTCCATGAAGTCTGGGTCGCTAGTGTTACATATATGTTTTGCACCAATATTTCTAAGAAGCTGCACCTGTTCCGATCGCCTAACGATATTTACGAGAGGAATAGAATCGGATTCACAGATTTTTACAAGCATTTGTCCCAGATTTGATGCAGCAGCTGTATGTACGATAGCACTGTGATTTTCTAGGTGCATAGTTTCAATAAATCCTAATGCAGTTAATGGATTTACAAATGAAGCGGCGGCTTCAGAAGAAGTTATGTCGCGCTCCATCACCAAACAGCTGGT
>CAZUXZ010000241.1:0-2584 GCA_964624055.1 uncultured Rhizobiaceae bacterium
ACCCATCAGGATACTTCCCCAGGCCGTCCAGCCCCAACCCGCCCAGCTGATTGCGGTTTCATTGAGCAGATTGCGCGAAATGAAGTTGAAGGGATAATTCACCAGGCTGGTGAAGAAGCTACTTAAGTTGATGCCGCCATAGCGGTAGCACAACTCCAGATCGATCCAGATCGAACCCACGCCGCTGACCAGTATTGCCGTCAGCATGGCCCAGAGCAAATGCTTGCGATTGCCGCCGATATTCTGTCCCACCTTGAGAGCCTTGGCACAGGCGGCCATGATAAAGATGCGCATTTCCCCCGCCCACACGAAAGTGAAACCCAATGCCGTCATGCCGCTTGGCCCAATGGCCTCTACGCCAAAGCCGTAGACCATGAAGTTTCCTGGATTAATCGGCGCCCGCGTGATAAAGAAGCCGCCCTCCGTCACCATGCGCGTAAGCCCTATGAAAATGACGAAAGCCAAAAAGATCACCAGGGGTACCGCCCAAAACGGCAACCCCGACAGCCATAGCCACCAACCTATAAAAATAGTCCCCCCCAGCGAGATCAGGAGCGCCGTTCGGTACGACATAATCTCGCCACTATCGTCCATTTCCGAACCTGTCTTTACAGCTTTGCGCACTATTTCTTTCAAATGGCTCCGCCCCATCCACAGACCAAAAAAGACGAGGACTGTCATCGCCCCGATACTCTGGTGCGCCAGGATGGGCACGGTCACCCACTCCATGCGCTCGTTGCTGGCAATGCCGAGCACATTGAAGGCCCCTTCCTGTATTTTAGCTACCAGGTTAAAAAACCAAATACCCAGAGCGATATCGCGGCTGAGAAAATAGCTAATGCCCAGGGTTGTAAAACTCAGCGTCGGGCGCAGTGTCGGCGTATTGCGAAAAATCGGCAGCGACCCCCGCAATTCTATTGCCGGCACAACCGGAAAATATGCGTGTAAACCGTTGATCAGACCAACGCTGAAAGGGATGCCCAACCCAATCCAGAATGCCCACGAATGCAATAACGCCGGCCACAAGCGATTGCGCTTCTGAACTATCAGAGCCAGCGGCGCCTGCATCAGCGGGTAGAGCAGGCGTTCATTATCCATCCACTGGCGCCGCAGGATTACCATCAAGGCAATCATCAACAAATAAAGGGCCACCAAAAATGGCAGCCATGCCAGGAAAACCGGCAGCCAGATATCCCAGGGGATGCCTCCACCCTCGGGATTGCCTTCGTAAAAATACTGAATGGCCTGCGGGTCATCGACTACCATCCACTGTTCGATATGACCGAGAAAAAGCTCACCCCACTCATTTTCCGGCGTGGCGTAGTAGAATGCCCCGGTCAGGTAGGCCATAAAAAATCCCGTCAAGCCCATGGAGGGAATGGCGGTAGCCAGCAGCGCCATAATGTAGACCAGCGCCGTTTCCGCCTCCGACAGGTGCCAGGAACGCCTTATAAAACCAAGCAATGGATTGAAGAAGAGAACGAATAGGAAGAAAACAAAGATCGCTGCTGGAGCGCCGAAATCAAGTCCCATATAACTGCCGCGAATGACGTTGTCGGCATAGGCCACCCCTATACCGATGCCCAGGCTCACTAGCGAGCCGTAACAAAATGCTCGCGCCGTAATGCCTTTTTGCGGCGGCTCGGCAAGTTCGTCTGCCTGCATATAGGCAGCGAAATTCATGATTTTCTTTTTAGAAGAAGAGCCATGCTCCATAGTAAGTTACCTTTTTCCAGCCTTGAAATATAGTTTCGGGATAGCAGATACTGCAGCGAAAACCTGGTGCAATATCCGTCTGCACCCCCCGTTGGCTGCTGCGGCACCTCCCTGTCCATCAATCAGCATTTTAGCAGCTGTTCTTCGACCGCAGCGGGCATCCAGTCGGCCTCGATTCCCATATCGCGCAGAATGACCTGGGCGCTGTTGTAACCCGGCAATCCAGTGATATTGCCACCGGGATGGCAACACGAAGCGCACAGATAAAGACCTTCCAGGCAGGTGCGATAATGGCCTGCACCGGGAAAGGGGCGGTCGTACCCCACCTGCCCGCCGCTAAAAGCACCGACCAGTAAATCCCCTTCGCGCATATTTGGAAAGGTGCGTTCAGTATCCAGGGCACTGCGGCAAAATAAATCGATGCAGGCCTCTTCCAGATTGGGTGCGTAGCGCTCCCACACCTCCAGCATAGCGCGGCCGTGTCTTTCTTTTTCTCGATCCCAATTGCGCGGATCGCCCCCCAGCCTATAGGGCAATTTTTCCCACATGAAGGCTGTGTGTTTACCCTCCGGCGCTTGCGCTGGATCGAAGATTGTAGGACACGCCCCCCACATTACCGGTGGAGGCACGCTACCCTGGTTGTGGTGGCGCACAATCTCGCTGAACTGGTCCACATGCTCAAGGCCGAGGATGACCATGAAGGCCTCCTTTAGGTCTTTGTTGCCATCGGCCGCTCGATACCGGGGCGGCTCTTCCAGATTCAGATAGAGACCAAAAAGCGGTGCGAGCAGGTTGTACTTAAATTCCCGCGCCCGCTGGCGCCACTGCTGTGGTACTTTATCCTCTTCGAGCAATTCGAGAAAGGTCT
>CAZUXZ010000242.1:0-3968 GCA_964624055.1 uncultured Rhizobiaceae bacterium
TAAGTAGATAGCCGGTCAATGGATACACTGAGAATCGGGTTCCACCAGTATGCAAGTCAATATAGTAATCTGCAGTCCTAATCAATTCAGAAAGTTCATGACCAACACGCATTGTAATTGTCCCATTTGGATCTCCTGGACAAATACGTGCTAAATCTAGGTCGTCAGCAGCTGTACGGCTGCCTAAAAAAAATGCCTCAGTATTCACACAAGGGACCAGCGTTACTTTACCTTGCAGCAGATTGCCTGGAAGTTGGTTCATTAAATTGTGAACACATCGAATAGATTCAAATTCATCGCCGTGTACGCCAGCAGTAATCAATAAGTGTGGACTTACACTATCAGTTTCGATAACGAACTTTGTGAATAAACTCATTAAGCAACTTTCTATAGAATTTCTTCGAATGGGTAGAGAGGAATGCGTCGATGACGATAATATAAATGTTCAATATCAGCCGTGGTTACGCCCGGGGTGTTTACTTTAATGATTTGATTGCAAATTGTTTTATATGCAGCAATAGGAGCATTCACACCTTTTGTTATAAGAATATGAAAGTTGAGAGGATCAACATCGAAGGTTGTTAACTGTCTCAGACTAAAAGGTGGCTGCCTTTTGGATGTGACCATAATCGTGATTCCTGATTTATGTTTCACGACAATCGTCGGTCCCTGATCACAATCCGTAGCCCCGCCATGACGTATCTTTGATTCATAGAATTTACCATCGTATTTACCAATAAGCTTGACTGACCCGATCCAAGGAACACCATGTAGCTGATCTGTTTTTGCACCTACTTTTATTTCATGTACTGAACCAATTTCAAGATCCATAAATTGGTTGGCAACTATCTGATCATACAGACAAACAAACGTATTAGTTAGACCCTGCCTCTGACACTCGTGCAACAGAATTGTACTGTCTGCTGGTGCTCCACCTCCTGTGTTATCTCCCATATCCAGTAAGCAAATGGGACCTTTTAAAGATCTACACTTTGCAATTGTTTCTTCCATTGTCTCTAATTCAGCTTGGAAATCTCTTCGGTGCTGGATTAGATATTCTGCCAATGCATCTGCATATTTCCGAGCTAATGCTCGATTTCCATTTGTCACAACGATAAAAGACGCGCCCATCTCCTTTACGTCTGAATAAGGAAATCCCAACATGATACTATTGGTAAGAACAGTTGAGTCTCTTAGTTGTTGATTGGCAAGATTATACAGTGGTAAGCAAGGATGTATATTTGATTCTTGTTTTTGAATGCTAATGGCTATGGGAGGCCTAGCAATTTCCATCACTGGTTGGATGTTACCCTGCAAAGTTTTGATCAGTAGATAAGCCGCTTGTGTTCCTACTGTAAACTGATCAAGATGTGGGTTACTTCTGTATGCAATCAATGCATTGCACGATTTAGCCATCAGGGGGGATAAATTGCCATGTGGATCTAATGTTCCAATAATTGGTATATTTGGCCCCAAGAATTTACGTAATTCACCTAGCCAGTATCCATCCGCATCCGAATATTTCTTTGAAACTGTAGCACCATGTGGGGCAACTAGTACACCATCGATTGGGCCTGCCTGATCTAAAAGTTTTAAGATAGAATCAACGATACGTTGATAAGCCAGAGCCGTAATTGTCCCGTAAGGAACAGCTCGAGCTAACATAATTGGGACAGTATCGAACTCATCTTTAACTTCGTCTAGGACTGAAAAAAAACCTGATGTTTCATGATGAGTACCGCTCATGCCTTGGTAAAAATCGTTTCCTTCTAACAGGCAGTCATTTTTGAAGGATTGATAAGTCGTTGGAGATGAAATAAACGTATTGGACTCATGCAAAAATCCAATGATCGCTATCCTTTTACGTTTAGCCACGAATTGTGTTACCAGCCAGTTTATAGGACACCATATTTTTTATAAGCATCGGCAGCCAACATGCCATTGATAATAGCATTGCGAGTTATGTTTTCATCATGCAATTTTTTCCAAGCTTTCTGAATAACCTGCCTTTCAATTTTCTTAGGAACCACAACTATTCCATCATTATCGGCTATTACCAAATCTCCAGTACAAAACGTCACTCCGTCAATTTCGACGGGTTCGTCTATTGAGACAACACGTTGACGATTCATACTATCATAAACACAGCGACTCGTCGCATACACGGCAAAACCAAGACTTTTAATTTTGGCAGTGTCACGGACTGCGCCATGAATGATTGCCCCCACACAACCCCGATTCTTTGATGCAGTTGAAAGCAGTTCCCCCCAAATCCCTGAATTAGTTGAGCCATTGGCTGCACAAATCATTACATCATCAAGCTGACAGGAATCAATTGCTTTCAACTCTAGCTCATAAGGAGATGGATCTTCGAAATCAATATCCTCCCATAGGGTTGTTTTACAACGTCCAACTAGCACACCTTCAGATGTTTGAGGTAGTAAAGGAACTTGTGGAGATTGCTTTTTGTAGCCTAATGAATCCAACGCGTCGGATACGACCGCCGCATAGAATTTTTCACGCATCATCTCCAAGGTAATTTCTAGTGGGGCTAACATTTTCTATTTCTCCCTACTTACAAAATTAATTAGTTAGTATTTACGCATCTTGGTCAAAAAGTGCCCAAGTTATGAAGGTTCCATGTAATCGCTATTAATTTTCACCCTATGTTAATAAACTGATATTTACCCTAAATTTATCAACAGCAGGCAGTTCAAAGAGAAGATGCTGAGGCAAGTATATTTTTATTTTTCATCACTTTCATCGTTAACCTGAATCAAAAATATTATTATCAAAAAAACTAAAAAACAATTTTCCAGTCGAGTTAAGTTGATTGAGCAATTAAAATTAATAATTCGATAAAGGTATCACAATCTTTCTTAAAAAGTCTTTGCTAATCTGTCTGTTGTGGATTTTGGCCCCTAACCACGATCCGTATATGTTAGATAAATAAAACATACTACCAACTACTGAGAACGACCAACCTTTGATTGACCGCTCTTTCTGATGCCGAAAACCACTATAGCTCAATAGGCCAATGACGGTAATAGTCGGTAGTGTATTGAAAAAATCTCCCAAGCGACCAAGATAGATTCGGCCTGCTCCAGGCAAAAGTGCTGATAAGATTCCTGCTACAAATGGACTTTTAGTTGGTAACCTTTGCCCTTCTTCAACCAGCGATTGATAATAGTCTAATATTTCGTCTGAGGAATTAGAATTAACAGTTGTAAAGGAGAAGTATTCTTGTGCCAAGTCAAATTGGCCTAAAAAAAGCTGGTTGATACCAAGCCAGATTTTTCCCTTGGCTCTATACTTATTAGGAGAGTTTGCAATTTTATTAAAGGCTGTGATCGAACGAAAGTAGTCCCCAAATAGAAAGTAGGTTTGACCGATTTCGGACTGCGCTAGCCACCAATTCTCACTAGCGATAGTGGCTATTTGCTGAATGTTTTTGTAATTATCAATCGCCTTCTCCAACTTTTCTAACTGTCGATAACTATCGGCTAACTTAAACCCACAGGCTATTAAGCCCGTTGACCCAGTAGCGGATAAATATCTCTGATATTCGATAACTGACCGTTTATGGTCCGCTGTCTGGTATAGATAATCAGCAAATTTGAGGATATGAACAGGGAACTTGTAATCAATTTTACCAATAACGGGCTGATATTGTTGAGATTTAGTACTCAATCCAATAAAAAATAAGACCAGCAAAAAAATGAGTCTTCGGCTTTTTAACATACTAGATAGTTGTCTAGCTGTGGAAAATCACTAGCTACTATGTGGAATTTTTGGTTTGCCAATGAGTCAAGCCAATGCCGATCAGCGGATACTTCGTCGGGGATTTGGTACCAATTGACATAAATTGATTTCAGTCTGCTCAAGTTAAATGCATTTATTATAATAGAGAAAATGCGATCGAATGTTGGTTCGTTCGTTTCTGACTTTGATTGTTTTTTCCATAGATG
>CAZUXZ010000243.1:0-42724 GCA_964624055.1 uncultured Rhizobiaceae bacterium
ATTGCAAGCATATTTTTAACCTTCATTGCTATTCGGGTTGGTTTTAGCGAGAAGAAATGAGGCGTAACAGCGTCGAGGAGAAATTGTCAGAATGAATGGGGAACCAAAGTGAACGGTGAAAGCGAATCGCCCATTCTAGAAGTAGTTGACGCCACTCATTGTTTTGGCGAGGTCGTTGCGTTGGACAATGTCTCGGTGACTGCGCAGCGGGGAGAGTTCCTTACCCTGCTTGGCGAGAGTGGCTCGGGTAAGACAACTTTGCTTCGGATTATCGCCGGACTTGAGAGGCCAACCGCGGTAGCTAGGATTGCTATAGATGGCGTGGATGTTACTCATATACCTGCTAACAAACGAAACTGTACTACCGTGTTTCAGCATTATGCACTCTTCCCACATATGAGTGTCGGCCAAAACATCGAATACGGCTTACGTTTACGCGGTCTGGGTAAAGATGAGCGTCGCAAAGCCTCGGAACACACGCTTGACCTAGTGCGTCTTTCAGGTCTTTACGATCGGCGTGTTCATCAACTATCGGGTGGCCAGAGACAGCGTGTTGCGCTGGGACGAGCGATTGTTACTGAACCCAGCATCTTGCTGCTTGACGAGCCACTCGGCGCACTTGATGAAAAGCTTCGTGTTGACATGCAGGTCGAGCTAAAAGACCTGCATGAACGTCTCGGGCTTACATTTATCTATGTCACCCATAGCCAGGAAGAAGCTCTCACCATGAGCGACCGTATCATTCTTATGCGGCATGGCGACGTCGTTCAAGAGGGGCCACCGACTGACCTCTTCGACCGGCCGACCAACCAATTCGTTGCCGATTTTATGGGCGTAGAGAACCTGCTCTATGGCATGTTGGAGAGCGTATTGGGTGACAGGGCGCGTGTCAGGATCGGCGAATTCAGCCTCGCTGGTATCTGGAGCGGCAGCGATGTGCCAGCGGCCGGCAGCGAAGTTTGTCTTGCGGTGCGCGCCGAACGCATTCGCCTCGCTGGAGCCGATGGGGGCGGCGAGACTGGGGCGGAGGTGAACCGCTTGCCGTGCCGCGCGGGTGCGACCATCTATAAGGGCAAGTATCTCGACCGCACGCTGGATACAGATATCGGCGAGGTCAAGGCACGCATTTGGGACAAGACCGCCGACCTGCCGGACCTTGCCTCTCTCTGGTGGCGCGAAGACGAGTGCGCTATTACCCGCGTGCTCAAGGGCGACGACTGAGCCTGGTTATTTCTTCGCCGGATAGCCAGTTGCCGTGTCCTCACGAGATATTCGTTGATCATCTCGATCATCTGCTCGAGTCCGAAGCTCTCCCAATGCCCGCTGGCATGGTGGAAATGACTATTGCTCGCGACGCAGCAGAACAGTTTTTCCGTTACCAGTGTGACATGTTTCCTGAGGTTGATGGCGCCCATGCCGGAATCGAATAGTAGATCGCGCTCGCTGTCACGCATATGCCACATATTGCAACGGATATCGGGAATGACATGAGGCGCGAAGATACGTGTAATATTTTTGTTGTAGGAATGAGTTTTGAACCAGCGGTTTGCAATCAGCAACCACATGATGAAGCTCCAATATGATTGTAGGAGGGCGGTAACGTGGCGGGACGAGTTGAGGGAAAAGTAGCCTTGGTGAGCGGCGCAGCGACAGGGATCGGTGAATCGATCGTTCAGCTTCTCGCATCGGAGGGTGCGCGGGTGGCAGTGGCCGATATCGATGAAATCCGTGGGGCCGAAGTTGCAGCCGGCGTGGGAGACGCTGGCAACGAGGCGATCTTCGTCCCTCTCGACGTGACGAAGGAGGAGTCTTGGAAACATTGTATCGGGGTTGTCGAAACACAATTTGGCCGCCTCAGCACACTCGTCAACAATGCCGGTATCGCCATTGTCGAGAGCGTCGATGAAATGTCGTTCGAGGATTGGCGCGCCGTGATGGCGGTGAATATCGACGGAGTGTTTCTTGGCACCAAACATGCGGTACCGGCAATGCGCCGTGCCGGCGGCGGCTCGATCATTAATATTTCTTCGATCCTCGGTTTGACCGGACTGGAAAAGCTTTCGGCCTATTGTGCTTCCAAGGGTGCGGTGCGTCTCTTCAGCAAGGCAGTCGCCCTCGAATGCGGTCGCGATGGCAGCGGTATTCGGGTCAATTCCATTCATCCTGGCTATATCCACACGGCGATGATGGAAGATACCTGCCGGCGCGATTATGGCAATATCCAGACAGGCCTGTCGGAGCTTGGCAAGCTGCATCCTATCGGGCGGGTCGGCGAGCCCGAGGAAATCGCGGCAGGCGTGCTTTATCTGGCATCGGACGAAAGCAAATTCGTGACCGGCAGCGAGCTTGCAATTGATGGCGGCTATTCGGCGGCATGATCCATGGCCAAGCTGGTTGCATTCGCACAATTCCAATCCATGCTGTCCCGCGCGGTAGAGGTTGAAGAGGAACTGCTTTCTAACGAGATAGAAATGCTGCACAGCCTTGGCGCTAAATATGCCGAGCCGCTTACTCCTGATCCGTTCGATATCACGGCGCTTGAAGTTATCCTGCGCAATGTCGAGATTCGAAAAGGATACCGCTTCGACGCAAAGAAAGACGCGCCCCGTATGATAGACATGCCTCGCACTAAGGATTAAGGCGCATGTTCGCCGACCTGTTGGTCGGCCGGCCGCACCTGCCGCTTATTATGACCGGGCATTGCCCGAGACTAAGGATAGCAAGCAAGAAGGTAAATTTTTTTTGCACTTCTTTATATTGTTTCCTGAGAGACGCCTCTTTCTTGCTAAGCCTGATTCTTTTGCAATTAGGATCCATTCTGCAGCCTTGACAGGAAACTTTGTTCTGTTAGAACAAAAACAGAACATTTGATGTAACCCGTGCTCGATACAACTCTATGTCCGAACCAAGGAAAGACTGTCTTTGATGCCGCGTACAGCGCCCTCCAGTGCTGCTTTCAGAGCGTCGCAACGAGCTACTGACAAGGTAGCTGGGATGGCCGAACTGCGCCGGCGCATTGATGCCCTGGAACAGACAGGGTGTGGGAATATGGCGGGAAAGCGGGCCGAGGCGCTGGGCACGTTACCGTTCGGTACGCCAGAGATTGATGAGGCATTGCCTTGGCGCGGTTTGGCGTCGGGCGCGCTGCACGAAATTTCCGGATCGGTTCGCGACGCGGCGGCGTTTGGCTTTGTGAGCGCCTTGTTGACTCGTCTCGCTGCCCGTGCACCGGGTGCGGTGCTGTGGTGCCGACGCCTCGGTGCATCCTATGAGACCGGTGATATTTATGCGCCGGGCCTGGCCGCATTTGGTTTGGACCCGTCGCGCATGATCCTGCTCGACGCAAAGCGGGGACAGGATGTGCTCTGGGCGATGCGCGAAGGACTGTCCTGCCCGCGCCTTCTTGCCGTGGTGGGCGAGATGGGAGATACACCGGTTAGACTGACCGCCAGCCGCCGTCTGCAGCTCGCGGCGGAGAAAAGCGGTATCGGCTGTTTCCTCCTGCGCGTCCCGCCAGAGGAGAGCGTCGAGGAGCCGAGCGCGGCGTTGTCGCGCTGGCGTGTGCGCGCGGCGCCAAGCGGTCCGGTTCCGGGTTTAGCATCGCTCGTGGCGGCTGAGCGATGGCTCGGTCCGGGGCGGCTGCGTTGGCATGCCGAGTTGCGCCGTTGCCGTGCTGCGGCAGCGCGCGAATGGCTCGTGGAATGGCATCATGAGACGGGTAATTTTACTGTGGCTGCCCCACTTTGCGACCGACCGGTTGAGCCGACGGCAGCCGGCTTGGCGGTCTGAACCGCTAGTCACGGTTTGCGACGGCGGTGGTTCCGTGATGCGTGTGGCAGCGGCGAACCGGGTGGCGGAAGTGGCGGCGGGAATCACGCCGGGCATGCCGCTGGCCGACGCCAGGGCACGCCTTCCGGATCTTTGCACCGCTCCAGCTGAGGGCAGCGAGGATATGGCGGCGCTGGCAGCGCTCGGCGATTGGTGCGGACGTTGGACACCATGGGTATCGTTGGATGCAGCTGGCCCAGATGCCGTTCTTGGCGCCAGCCATGGTTTGTGGCTTGATATTACCGGCTGCGCCCACTTGTTCGGTGGCGAGGCGGCCTTGTTGAACGATATGTTGTGCCGACTGGTGCGTTTCGGTTTCACCGCGCGCGCCGCAATGGCTGATACGCCGGGAGCAGCTTGGGCTGTCGCGCACTATGGTGCGGCAAGATGGGAGCGTGCCAAGCGTGGTCACGTGATTGCGTCGGGCCAAACGCGTGCCGCCCTGGCCAAGCTGCCGCTCAAGGGCCTTAGGCTGTCGCCGGTCGAGGCGGACGACTTGGAACGTCTCGGCTTCCGCGCCATAGGCGATCTCTATGGCATTCCACGCGGTGCCTTGGCACGACGCTTCGGCGATGGCGTAATACGCCGTCTGGATCAGGCGTTGGGGCGCAAGGATGAGCCGCTGTTGCCGCGCCGCCCCGTCACCCCCCACCGGGCGCGGCAAAATTTTGTCGAGCCAATTGTTAGCCGCGAGGCCATCGCCGCTGCAGTGCATCGCCTACTGAGTGAATTGGCCGGCGTGCTGGAGGCAGACGGGCAGGGCGCACGGTGGCTGGAACTCACCCTTTATCGCAGCGATGGCAAAGTAGAATATATCAATGTCGGCACTAGTGCTCCGTCACGCGAGCCGTCTCATTTGATGCGCCTCTTTGCTGATCCGCTAGATGCGCTGGATGCCGGTTTCGGTTTTGATAGCGTGGAACTTGCAGCGGGCCTGAGCCAGTCGCTCGTGCCTACCCAGCATGCGCTTGAGATAAAATCTTCCGCCATGGCTTATTCTGTTATCGCTACCGAGGGGCAGAAATTTTTTGCACCGGAGGAGGGCGGCAATGAGGTGGCTCAGCTGATCGACCGCCTGGGTGGGCGGTTGGGGGTGGCCAATATACACCATGTGGCGCTCTTCCCTAGCCATGTGCCTGAGCGCGCGACTGTGTCCAGCCCGGCGGTGGCATCCAAATCATCTGCGCTGGATATATCAGGTGTATCGACTACACAATTGTCGCATTGGCCTACTGCTAAACAGCGCCCGCTTCTCCTTTTGCCGCGCCCGGAGGCAATTGAAGCGGTAGCCATGCTGCCCGATGCGCTGCCGATGATTTTCCGCTGGCGGCGCATGGTTCACCGCGTAACTAAGGCTGAGGGACCGGAGCGCATCGCCGCCGAATGGTGGCATGCGGAAGGTGCTGCGCCGCTCGGTGAAGAAACGGATTCAATTCGCGATTATTACCGCGTCGAAGATGACCGGGGGCGACGATTCTGGCTCTACCGCGATGCCACCTACCGCCCCTGCACGTCTCCCGATTGGTGGCTGCACGGCCTGTTCGGATGAAGTGGTATGAGTGCTTACGCTGAATTGCAGGTGACGAGTAATTACAGTTTTTTGCGTGGTGCTTCACATCCTGCAGAACTTATCGCCCGGGCGGCAGAGCTTGGCCATAAAGCAATCGCACTAACTGACCGTAACACGTTGGCCGGCGTGGTACGCGCCCATGTCGCCGCACGGGAAGAGAACATTCGTCTCATTCCGGGCGCGCGTCTCGATCTCACGACCGAACAGACGTGGGAGGACGAACATTCGGGAGCGAGTTTTCTGTGTCTCCCGACCGACCGCGCCGCCTACGGTCGCCTATCTAATCTTCTCACCCTCGGCAAACGGCGTGCTCCTAAGGGGCAATGTTTGATCACCCGGGAAGATGTTCTTCAACAGGCGCGTGGGCAGATTTTAATCGCTCTGCCGCCCAATAACGCGTATGAAGAAAAAACCTTCACCGCGATGCTTAGCGACTTCGTCGCTGCTTCGGAGGCGCCTTGCTATCTCGCCGCGCATTATCTCTATCGTGGCGACGATGCGCGCCGACTGGTGCATCTTGAGGCGATTGCCCGGCAATGCGGCGCACCGCTTGTTGCTACCAACGACATACATGCCCATGCGCCATCCCGCCGCGCGCTGCAGGATGTGCTGACCTGTATTCGCGAGCATTGCACCATCGATAATGCAGGCTGGTATCTTCATGCCAATGCCGAGCGTCATCTGAAAAGCGGCGGAGAGATGGCGCGTCTCTTTTCCCGTCAGGAGCACGCCGTAGCGCGTACTGTGGAAATTGCTGAAGCGTGCAGTTTCAGTTTGGACGAGCTGCGCTATGAATACCCGACTGAGTCGGTATCCGTCGGACGTACGGCGCAGGAGGAGTTGGAGTGTCTTTCCTGGCTTGGCGCTGAAGCGCGCTGGCCAGATGGTTTACCGACTAAGGTGCGGGCGCAGATCGAACATGAGTTAACGCTGATCGGTTCGCTTGGCTATGCGCCTTATTTTCTCACAGTGCACGATATTGTCCGTTTTGCGCGCAATCGCGGCATCCTCTGCCAGGGACGCGGATCGGCAGCAAATTCGGTGGTGTGTTATTGCCTCAATATCACAGCGGTCGATCCCACCCGTATGGATTTGCTGTTTGAGCGCTTCGTTAGCGCCGCGCGCGATGAGCCACCGGATATTGATGTCGATTTCGAGCATGAGCGGCGCGAGGAGGTGATCCAATATATTTACGAAAAATACGGTCGCGAACGTGCTGGCATCGTGGCAACGGTGATCAGCTACCGCGGAAAGAGCGCGGTGCGCGAGGTCGGTAAGGCGCTCGATCTATCGGGCGATGTGGTGAGTGCGCTCTCAGGTGCGCTGTGGCGCTGGAGCCGGGGCAGCAATACGGAGAAACAGGTGCGCGAGGCCGGCCTTGACCCGGCGGACCGCCGCCTTGCGCTTGCTCTTCACCTCACCCGTGAGCTTATCGGCTTTCCCCGCCATTTATCACAGCATGTTGGCGGCTTCGTCATCACCCGAGGTCTACTTTCTGAGATGGTGCCAGTAATGAATGCGACAATGGATGAGCGCACAAATATTGAATGGGACAAGGATGACCTTGATGCGCTCGGCATTCTCAAGATTGATGTGCTCGGCCTCGGTATGTTGAGCTGCATCCGCAAGGGTCTCGACTTTCTGGCACGCGAACATGGCCGACCGCTTACCCTCACTGATGTGCCAGCCGAAGACTCAGAAGTCTATGACATGTTGTGCAAGGCGGATTCCGTTGGCGTTTTCCAGGTCGAAAGCCGGGCACAGATGTCGATGCTGCCGCGCCTCAAACCGCGCGTCTTTTACGATCTCGTAATTGAGATCGCCATCGTGCGCCCGGGGCCAATTCAGGGTGATATGGTGCACCCATATTTGCGCCGCAGAAATGGTAGGGAGCGCACTGTTTTTCCCTCGGCCGAGCTGGAACAGGTCCTCGGCAAGACGCTTGGCGTACCACTTTTTCAGGAGCAGGCCATGAAGATTTCTATCGTCGCCGCCGGCTTCACGCCAGAGGAAGCGGATAAGCTACGCCGTGCCATGGCGACCTTCCGTCGCACCGGCCTGGTGCAAACTTTCCACGACAAGATGATCAATGGCATGATGGCACGCGGCTATGACGAGGTGTTTGCCAAGAGCTGTTTTCGCCAGATTGAAGGCTTCGGCGATTATGGCTTTCCTGAATCGCATGCTGCTTCCTTCGCACTGTTGGTCTATGTTTCGGCCTGGCTGAAATGTCACTATCCGGCGGCCTTCGCTGCTGCCATCCTCAACAGCCAGCCGATGGGATTTTATGCCCCGGCGCAATTGGTGCGCGACGCGCACGCTCATGGTGTCGAAGTGCGTGATGTTGATGTCAATGCCAGCACATGGGATTGCACCTTGGAACCCTCGCCGGCGAGTCATAAGGGTCGCGCGCTCCGCCTCGGCTTTCGCCAGATCAAGGGTTTTCACGAGACGGTGGCGGCCGGAATCGTTGCGGCGCGCGGTGATGGTTATCGCAGCATCGCCGACATGCAACGCCGTGCCGGACTCTCCAAGGCGATACTGGAGCAACTCGCGCACGCCGATGCCTATCGCTCCATGGGCATCTCCCGACGCCAAGCGGCATGGGATATTCGCACCCTCCATGACGCGCCGTTGCCGCTCTTCGCCATGCTGGCCGAGGAGGGTGAGGAGGGTGTGCATCCGCAAATGCGTGAGCCCGCTATCCGCCTACCGACCATGGCCATGGGCGAGCAGGTGGTGGAAGATTATGCCACGCTGCGTCTCTCGCTACGTTGTCATCCGCTTGAATTGCTACGCCCGGATATGGCAGCGCGCGACGTCGTGCCGTGCACGCGTCTCACCGAACTTGCGGCTGAGCACCCGGTAACGGTCGCTGGGCTGGTACTGGCACGCCAGCGTCCAAGTACTGCCAAGGGCGTAATTTTTATGACCTTGGAAGATGAGACCGGGATAGCCAATCTGATCATCTGGGAAAATGTATTCGAACGCTACCGCTGCGCCGTGATTGGGTCGCGGCTGGTTATGTGCACGGGCCGGCTACAGCGCGAGGGAGTGGTGACACACATCATTGCCACCCATTTGGATGATTGTTCCGAGCGTCTCGACGGTCTAGTCGATTTGGGCCGTGAGGCCGAATTGTCTGCGCCGGTAACCCGGGTTGCCATCGCCTCTCGCGACTTCCATTAAGATAGAAACAGCCCTTCCTCCAATTTTGGAGAAAGGGCTGTTTGCGTCACCGAAATGGCGGTGCTCAACTATGACCAGCTTTGGTTATTCGGCCGCTGCCGGAGCCGCAACTTGACGCCTCGCGGCCATAACATCTTGGTCGGGTGCTTTGTGGAAGCTGCCATCTTTCATAATGGCGAGGAAGCTATCGCGGTCCTGCAGGATCGAGACATCGTGGGTGGGATCACCATCGACCAGCAAGAGATCCGCGAGATAACCTTCCTTGACCTGACCGAGATTCATGCCCATCAGCTCACCACCCAACTTGGTCGCTGCGATAAGTGCTTCAGAAGGGGAGTAGCCGAACAGGTTAACAAAATGCTCTAGGTCCCTAGCATTGGTGCCAATCGGGTTAAAAGCAAAGCCGTAATCACCACCTGGAAGCGCTCGAATTCCGCGTTTCCGAACTTCATGGTATACTCTGTAGGTATTTTCCAACTTTGATAGCATGTTCATACTCTCTGCTATCTCAGTGGTGATTCCCCAATCGCTAGCCTCATAAGCTGCCGTGTATACTATGCCGACCGCTGGAGCTAAGAACACATCCTTCTTTTTCGCTTCAAGCATGTCGAGGGTTTTGTTGTTCGCGTAATCCGCATGGTAAATGATGCTGATACCATGTTTCAGTGCCATGCGTACGGCTTGGTCGGCGCGGGCGTGGCAGGCGATATTAACTCCAGTCATTTCTGCCACCTCGACCGCAGCTGCTACTTCTGAATCATTGTAGGTGAGCTGCTGAGCATGTCCTTGGCGCACGAATTCATCACCGGAAATATTAATCTTTAAGTTATCGACTCCCTCTCGAACACACATTCTGCATGCCCGTCGAACTTCATCTGCACCATCTGCCACAAGCCCTACAGACTCTTCGTACATATGGTGCTTGCGTTCATCTCCTAACCCTGCTGTTGAAGTTATTTCTGGCGAAGCTGCCAATAGTCTGGGGCCAGGAAACTTTCCGCTGTTTATTGCATCACGCAAAGCTATCTCAATACGAAGTTTCGATTCTCCAACGCCTGCTGCTGAGAAAAGTCCAGTAAAACCAGCATCTAACATAACGCGAGCGTTATCTAGAGCCAGGACCATATGATCTTCTGGCGGTATGCGGCCGATTTCTGGGAGCGCTACGCCGTCAACGTAACAGACATGGGCGTGTGGCTCTATTAGGCCTGGCATTAAAGTAGCGCCAGCACCGTCAATTACCTCCGCGCCATTTGCTTTAATCTTTTTTGGGCTTTTGACGACCTTTTTAATCAAATTGCCCTGAAGCAGCACTTCGCCGGAATAGGTTTTCTTAGCATTGCCATCGAAGATTTTTACATTGGTGAATAACGTTTGACCCATCGTATATCTCCTTTATTCGCAACTGAACTTGATGCCTGCCTTTGTAAAACGCTGAATAACTCTAAATTTGATTAGAGAATAGGCCATTTTCTCTGGCATTGCATTAAGCTTTGAGAAACTTTCCGTCGTCTGGTGCTAAAATCCTGTGTATTAATAATAAATACCGGAGCGAAGACCGATGGCGACTGTCGTTCAGACCGATTTTGCATGGCCGGACCTGGAAATTGAGCGTGCCGTGATTGAGGGCGCGGGGCACTCCCTGGTAGCGGGTCCCGCGGAAGCTGCATCGCCTGAGAAAATCGAGGCGTTGATCGCCGAAAACAATCCGGAGGCGATCATGACCTGTTGGGCAGAAGTCTCCTCCGCGGCGATTGCATCACCCGAAAAGCTTGCGATTGTGCAACGCATCGGCGTTGGTCTGGATAACATCGCTGTTGAAGCTGCGACCGCGAGGGGAACCTGGGTCGCTAATGTACCTGATTATTGCGTTGAGGAGGTCTCGGATCACGCGGTCGCCATGATCATGGGGTGGCTAAGGGGCGTTGTACCGTGTGATCGCGAGGTAAAGGAAGGTGCCTGGAATCCTGCCGCTGCGCGCCTGAGACGTGCTTCCGACCTTACCGTTGGAATATTAGGGTTCGGCCGTATTGGACGCGCCAGTTCGCGCAAGTTGACCGGTATCGGCCTAACTGTTCTCGCTCATGACGTCGTGCTGCCTGATTATTCCGGGTCCGTAAAAATGACGGAACTGGATGAACTGTTATCGCGCTCGGATATCATACTCGTGCATCTTCCGCTGACTTCCGAGACGGAGCATTTGGTGGATTCTGCCTTTCTTTCGCGCATGCGCGAAGGCTCACTGTTGGTTAATGTCAGCCGGGGCCCTGTGGTTGATAGTATGGCACTAATAGAGGCATTGGAGAACGGCCCGCTCGCCGCAGCGGCCCTGGACGTGGTGGAAGGCGAGCCAAATCCGCCGAGAAAATTGGTCACTCGTCCGGATATAGTCGTTACCCCGCATGTAGCCTTCTCTTCCGACGCATCGCTCGCCGAATTGCGCCGGCGCTCCGCCGAGGAGGTCGTGCGTGTGCTTGCCGGAGAGCCCCCTGAAAACCCATGTAACACGCTCTAGGGTGCGTTCCATAATGTTGATCATGATTAGATGAGTGGTGGAGAAAAAAAGAGATGATGATTTCAGGGGTATTTTTAAGAGAGGATTGGTGTGAACCAAATTGAATGTTGCCGCCCCGGCCGCTCGACCGTCCTTACGAAAAATAAGGAATTTTCCGATGCTTTCGCGGGACGTAGGTGATAATTAAAGCTTGAATTTTCCAAACCTGAAATGTGACGGACATGGCACATATCGCTGAGATTGGCAGCCGTATCGAACTGGTATCCATGGACAATCATTTCCATGACATCTCACTTGGCCTCTATGAACAGGCGGGGGAGGATGGCATTCCGGAATTTCTCGTGCACAGTTATGCCGACATCAAAGGCACTGCCGAGCGAGTCCGATTTGTCATGCGGGCAATGCAGAACCTGGGCGGAATGGAAACGACGCTGGCTGGACGGCTCAGATTTAACTGCAGAGATGGCCACGTTACAGCATGCAGGAGGCTATTCCTTGAAGCGAGCAAAGTTATACCCAACGTAATACCCGAAGCGCGTCCGATGACCGTTCATGATAGGAAAACTGATTTTGATTATTCGGTGACGTCATGCGGAAGCGGTGTTTACCGCGTTACTGCTCGGTGTGATGGTGATGTTATTACGAGGCGCGTTAAAGTAATTGCGGGAGGGCTGCGAAAATTGGGTGATATGGCGGAATCAAAAAATGAAGATGAGGTGCAATTCTCATGCGGCACGGCGCATGATTCGTTGATTGGCATGCTGCTCGTGCGTGCGCCCAATGTTCGTGCGCTGATGCGGGAGCAGGACTCGTCAGCAAAGCAAGGAGTCCTAACCGCGCCCAGCGCACAAAGCGTATGACGAGGAGATCATGGAAAGCCGACCTCAAATCGTGAAAGAGATGACCAGTCGCGAACGCGTGCTGGCGGCACTTCGCCGCGAGCCTGTGGACCGCACACCGGTGTGCAACCCCACTTCTGTCGCCACAGTCGAATTGATGGACTTGGTCAATGCGCCTTTCCCGGGTGCCAACCGAGACGCCGAGGCGATGGCGCGCCTCGCGGCAACGAGTTACACCGAGCTCGGTTTCGACAGCGTAATGCCAGTTTTTTCGATCATTCAAGAATCATCTGCACTTGGTTGTAAAATGCAGTGGGAGCAGAAGGACAATTGGCCGACCGTGCGCATGAGCGAGCCGATCTGGAAGGATGTTGAGGATATCGTCATCCCGAACAATTTTCTCACTCATCCGGATATGGTTTGTGTTCTTGATGCCATCCGCATTCTACGCAAGGAATTAGGCAATGATGTTGCGATAATCGGCAAGACCATGGGACCGTGGACCCTCGGTTATCACTGCTTTGGTGTAGAACCATTTCTTTTGATGTCGCTGGATGACCCAGGTAAGACCATGGCGTGCCTAGAGCGTATGAAGGAAGCCACGGTTCAATTCGGGCTGGCGCAGATTGATGCTGGCGTGGATGCTTTAACGTTACCAGACCATGCCACCGGCGACTTGGTTAGCGGCGATTATTACAAACGCTTTCTGATGGATATGCACGCTGAGTTTGTCCATACGATTCCGGTGCCTCTAATTCTGCATATTTGCGGTCGTACAGTAGACCGAATGGACTATATCGCTCAAACCGGAATGGCCGCCTTCCATTTCGATTCAAAAAACGCGCCAAAAGAGTCTATGGATATCGTCTGTGACCGAATTTCCCTTATCGGTAATATCAACAATCCAGAAACTCTTTTTGCTAAAAATCCTGAAGACGTGAGAAAGGAAGTTGTTGCCAATCTGGAGGTCGGCGTGCCGTTGATTGGTCCCGAATGTGCCATCCCACTGCAGACGCGGATCGAAAATCTCAGGGAGATTCCTAAAACTGTGCGTCAGTGGCACGGCGAACACGATCACACGCATTAAACCTAACAAGCGCCGAACAAATTACGCCGATAAGAATAAACAGGACAACCATGGCAGAGCTTTCTGATATTGCGAACGAATTCATCCGTCAGGAAATCGATGAATTTCTAGAGCGACCTGAGGAAATTAAACGCAATGTTGAACTCTTCTCCCGTGTACGTTCCGACATGCAAGATATTGCAGCGGCATTGATTGAGGGCGAGGATGAAGAGGTAGACCGCCTGACCAAGAAGGCGCTTGACGAAGGTACAGATGCGCTTGAGGTGATGGATGACGGTCTGATCGCTGGCATGGGCATTGTTGGAATCAAGTTTCGTGAAGCCATTATTTTCGTACCCGAGGTTCTCGCTTGTGCACGCGCGATGAAAGCAGGGATGAAACATATCGAACCAATCCTGTCAGAATCGGGTATTGAGCCGGTAGCAAAGGTGTTGATGGGGACAGTTAAAGGCGATCTGCACGATATTGGAAAAAACCTTTGCATCATGATGTTGCGTGGCTCGGGTTTCGAGGTGGTGGATCTTGGCGTTGATACGTCGGAAGACGAATTTATCGACGCGTTGGAGGAACATCAGGCTTCGATTCTTGGCATGTCCGCATTATTGACCACCACAATGCCAAACATGGGAAAAACCATTGAGGCTTTGATTGACGCAGATTTGCGCGTTGAGGTGATGATTATGGTAGGTGGCGCCCCGGTGACCCAGGAATTTGCCGACGATATGGGCGCGGACGGCTATGGTAAGGATGCGTTATCCTGCGTAAGCTTGGCGAAGAAATTAGCCGAGGAAGGGGTCTGAGCGGACCTTTGGCCAGATGGCAAAACTGGATCCCAAGGAAGTACAAAAGCGTATAGACCGCATTTCGGAGATGTTCTCCGAAATAGTGTCTCATGCCGAGACGGTATCTCTGGTCCGCTGCCCCTACCGGGATCGTAACGATTATTGTACCGCTGATTTCCGTTGCCGAAATCAAAGGCCATCGGCGACGGACGATATGCCGCATGGCTGCGGCCATGACGGAAATTTTGATTACCGCAGTGCATGGGAATCTAAGCCGTTGGAGCACGAGCGAATAAAAAAGAAGATCCAAGACATTCGCAAAGGCGTTACCCGACGGAGAAATCGAGTGCGGCGTAAAAGGTAAGACAAGGAAAACGTTATGCATGCGAACCCCGTCACTCCTGATTCATACATCGCCATCGGCGAAAATATTCACACCACCCGGGTGCTTCTACGCAAGGGCAAGAGCATTACCGTGGAAGGTGGGGATGATGTTATTAAATATGAGTCGGCTGATGGTTCGCTTCTGACCTTGAGTATTCCAGAAGCCGTGAAAAGTACGCAGGATTTTGACGAGGGGAGGGTGAAACATGTGAAAATAGCCCTTACTGCTGCGATGGAGGGAAGCGACCGGGAAGCTGAGTCCGGTCTCGATTATTTGCATAGCCTAGCGATCCGACAGGAGCGAGCGGGCGCAACCTTTCTCGATATCAATGTTGACGAATATTCCCTCAACACTAAGAAGCAACGGGACGCGATGAAGTGGCTGGTGGCCGCGGTACAGGAAATTAGCGACTTGCCAATTTCTATCGATTCATCTGATGTCGAAGTTATTCGTGCGGGGCTTGAGACATACAAGAACACCAACGCCCGTCCGATTCTCAATTCTGCCTCCCTTGAGCGCCTCGACGCACTTGATCTTGCGCTTGCCTATAATGCGGAGATAGTGGTGACGGCAGCAGGTGAAAGCGGTATGCCTTCCGGCACGTCGGAGCGTGTCGACAATGCCTCGCGTATGGTTGATGCAGCCTTGGAGAAAGGATTTCCGCTCGGCGATATTTATGTCGACCCGCTAGTTTTCCCGATATCCGTCGACAAAGGATTCGGGCTGCACTGTCTTGATGCCATTCGCGAATTGCGCTCCAAATACGGGTGTGAAATACACATCACTGGCGGCATGAGCAATGTGTCGTTCGGCATTCCTGGCCGAAAAATTGTCAATGACACTTTTGTCGTTCTTGCGGTTTCCGCCGGTGCCGATGGCGGCATTATCGACCCAGTTCTTTCTTCGCCGAGTGAAATATTTGATACGGATCGCGACAGTTTGGGCTATCGCTTGGCCGAAGACATGCTGCTCGGTAAGGACGAGTACTGCAAAAATTACATTCGCGCATGGCGCAAAGGCGAGATTACGCAAGGGAAGCAGCGTGAGCAAAAAAATCGTCTATCGGAATTACAACCAGGAAGAACTGGATAAGCAGTATAACAATCGGTTGCGTTATCCGGAGTACACCGATTATTTCGCCGATTGGGCAAAGTGGAGTGTGGAGACGCGGAAGAAACTGCCCTGTCACTGCAATATTCCCTATGGTGACATGCCATGCGAAACCCTGGATGTTTTCCCGGCAGAAGAAGACAACGCGCCGGTTCAAGTCATGGTGCATGGCGGCTATTGGTATTCGCTCGATAAAAGTGATGACAGCTTCGTCGCCGAGGGGTTGCGACCCAATGGCGTGACCACGGTGGTAATCAATTACGGCCTTGCACCGGAATATGACATGGACGAGATGGTGCGTCAGAATCGCTCGGCCGTTGCCTGGTTTTGGCGCAATGCCGGCGAGTTTGGTGCAAATCGTGATCGCATTTATACCGTCGGCCAATCAGCCGGCGGGCATCTTTCCGTGATGCTCATGGCCACTGACTGGCCCGCCTTAGAGAACGATCTGCCTGTAGGCCTGGTGAAAGGCGGTGCCTCAATCTCAGGTATATACGACCTTGAGCCGATACGTCTGTGTTACTTGAATGACAAGGTGGGCATGGACGAAGACGTTGCCCTCCGCAATTCGCCGCTACACCAAATTTATCCAGTATCGCTTCCGCTTATGCTGGTATCGGGCGATATTGAATCCGATGAATATGCCCGCCAGGCGAAAGCTATGGAAAATCTCTGGGTTAGTCTCGGCTACCCCCACAAAAATTTGCAATTGCCAGGCTTCAACCATTTCACCATGGCGCATCAACTTAAGGAACCGGACAGCTTGCTGACGCGCGCTTTGTTGCAACAAATGAATTTGAAGACGCGGGCTGAGATGTGATTAGCGCGCTAAGACAGGGAAGCGTAGACTCGGTTTTCCAAGGTTATTTGCAGACAGCTCATTGATGTTCCCGATGCGCATAAAGCAGTTGGCAAATCGCTGCAACCCTGCGCTTGACCCGTTTGCGGCTATCCCGTGCGTGCCGGAATACCGGTCGCTCTTTTGGGTGCGTCCTAGTGCGAGTTCAAGGTTAATGGTTTGGACCGGTTTTTGTTGGGAAAATTAAAACTGACGCTGCGCGAATAGCGGACCAAGTTGGATGGCAACAGGGCTATTGTTTAAACACCCATTTGAGCGAGGACTGCGTTGTTGAGTTCACTGCCCGCGCGACCCATTTCGAGTACGACATCGAAATGATGTAAACCGGGAATTGGCATGAATTGCGCTTGTCCGCCCTTGCTGTTCCAGGTCTCAGCATATTCGCGGGATTGGCGGAGAAATTCGTTTGTTTCACCGGCTCCTACTGCAGTTATAAGCGGCGGGCAATCCTCAGGTAGGAACTCGATCGGACTATTGCGGAGGGCTGCTTCGCGGTCCAATTTGATATCATCGTTGATGCTCGTTTTGATGAGCGGCAGGAGATCAAACATACCGCTTATAGCGATGCCGCCGGCGAGTTTGAGGCTCCCGGCGCCTCGTTGAGACCAATTCGTTGATAGCATCATGGCCGTAAGATGACCGCCTGCTGAATGGCCGGTGATATGTATACGGTTAGGGTCACCGCCATAAAACGCGGCGTTGCGATGTATCCAGAGAACAGATTCTCGGCATTGCTCAACAATGCCGTCGAGAGAAATGTCTGGTGCCAGAGCATAATTGATGGAGACGAATACCACAGACGTTTCGCTGAGTCCGGTTGCTGGATAGGAAAACAATTCTTTGTCCATAGCTCGCCAATAGCCCCCATGGATAAAGAGGCACACAGGATTTAAACCTTTAGCCTGAGGAAATATGTCAAGAGACATATTGGGGCCGTCGCCATATGGCAAATCGATTTCACACGAAAAGTCGTGGCGAGCCTTTTCGCTTTCCTTGCGATAGCGCTCAAAATAAGTCTTGTAGTCGGGATGGCGTATTCTGAGATTATATTCACCCTCAAAGTACGGGTCGTAATCAATCATCAAGCTATTTCCTTTACCAACTGAAAATTTAAAATGCGCCGTTGGGCGCCTGTGCATTTCATGAATATCTGCTTAATAATTTTCTTGAAATGTATTATACCATGTCATTCAAGATTGTCTCTTGAAGTGGGATGGTTCAAGCTCAAGCTTATCTAATCTGAGCGGCATTGTTTATGCGTAGAAATAAACGAAATGGCGCGCCTTAATCTCAAAGTCGGTCATGCATTGAAGTTTGATAGGCGTGTTTGCGTTGATATGGCAGTGTATGATTAGCAACTAGTCCAGTACATGTTGAAAAACATTATGTCGAACTAGGTTAAATAATTCTTCCGACGGTGGTCCCGTGTATATAGGGGTTGTGCACGATAAAAAGTAATTCTGGTGTGCTCTTAACAACGAAAATATAGGTATTTCTCCGATCAGACGCGATAGAATTTATTAGGCGTTCTACATAAATTCTAATGTTAATGCAATTTCTGGACCTGGTCTGTGCTAGGTAATATTACAGCGAGACGTTGAACGCTATGGTGGGAAAGTGAATTTTTAAAGTATCGAAAACGAGGGAATGACGCTTTGAGTTGTATTGCTGCTACCAGATGTTCCAGAGCACGGAATTTAAGCAACATTCACTTCAATAAAGTCGTGCTCAAATTGCCGGAGTGTTATGTCTCAAGTTTGATGCGGGAAAATGGGCTTCGGCGAAGCGATGCACCAAATATCCGACCAGGGTTTAGCGCGAGCGAATAGGCGACGGTGGGGTGCGGACTGTCAACTTACCGCGCATGCTCTTCGGCATTTCTGTTTCCTGCAAATCGCCAAACTCACTGTTCCGATAAGAATAGAGCAACGACAGCACATCGCCAGCACTTTCTGACGTTAGACGGCTAAAGCGAAGGCCATGCTTTCCCGGTGATCGAAAGGCCACATTGCATGGGCTTTTACATCCATTCAGGCAGTGCACGGCGCGTAGGGCTGTATTTTTTGGGAGGGGTGCAAGATCAATCTTCTGTTTAATGGCCTCAAAAAGAAATTCGCCCTGCCTTTTGCCATCACTTTCTCGCTTTGCTTCGCTCCAAACACAGGAGCGGCAGATATAAAGGGTGACAGATTGCCGCCCTGATGAAGCCCTACGTGTCTTGGCTTTGCCCTTCTCCTTCTCCTTCCCCTTCCTCATTTTTTTGATTATCCTCGTTCGATTTGCCTGCCATGAAAAGTTTAGCCGAAATAGAAATTTATCAGCGCGGCATTAACCTCTGAAGGCTTCTCGATGGGTGTCCAGTGACCGCATCCTTCTAAAACGAGCAATTTAGAACGCTTGATTTTTCGTGATAGCTTTTGCACGGCTGCGGGCGGGGCCACGCCGTCTTCATCGCCAGTGATCAGTAATGTCGGGCATTTGATCTTCGAGAGGTCAGTCGATTTCGCAGCCGCAAGTGCTTCGCAAGTGCGAGCATAGCCCTCAGGGTTTTGTGCCATGAGTATTTCGCGGACATAAGCAGCGACGGCAGGTTGATGAACTCGCGAATTGGCGGAGAGTGCAACTTGCACCAAGGTGTCGGCAATCCCGGTCATGCCATTGGTACGCGCTGCTTTGGCGCGGTCTTTAATTGCGCTTCGCGCCGGTTGCGGTGGCTCGGCCAAGGGCCCAAGCAGCGCCAGGCTTTTCACCCTAGACGGACTGTTTGCCGCGAGGTGCTGGCAAACGATGGTGCCCATTGAATGGCCAAGAAAGTGTGCGGACTTAATATTCAGCTTGTCCATCAACTTCGACACGTCCTTGACCAAAGTGCCGATTGAAATTTTGCTTTTCGCCGATGAGCGTCCGGACCCTTCCATATCGGGTCGTATCACCTGAAACGAACGGGAAAGGAGGGTCGCCTGCGGATACCATGCGTTGGACGTTCCGCCAAGACCGTGAACCATTATCATCGCTTCGCCTTCGCCATGTTGCTCGACCGAAAGAAGCTTGTTGTTGATTCTCATCATTGGTTTTCTATCCCTAGCGCATTTTTGCCCTCGTGTTAGGCAATCGTGTTTTCCAATGTACCGAGCCCGTCGATCTGGATTTTCATGGTATCGCCCGATGAAAGAAAGCGTGGAGGGTCGAAGCCTATGCCGACACCAGCGGGTGTGCCAGTAGAAATAATATCACCAGGCTCTAGGCAGATACCTGCTGAAATTGTTTCAATCAAGGTCGGTATGTCAAAAATGAGGTCGTGTGAATTTGCCTCCTGGCGCAATTCGCCATTGATCCAACAGCGGATACCCAGGTTCTCTGGTTCAATTTCGTCCGTAGTAGCGATCCACGGCCCCATGGGACAAGTTCCGTCGAGTGACTTTCCGATAAACCACTGGCGATGCTTGAGCTGTAGCTCCCGAGCCGTCACATCATTGATGATCGTATAGCCGAAAACATGCCCGTAAGCCTCAGATTTGCTGATATTGCGGCCGCCGGTTCCGATCACGACAGCAAGCTCAGCCTCATAATCCAGCTGTGCACTGAGCGCGGTATGGGACGGTACGTCCTCGCCTGACCCGGTGACGGTTGTTGGAGCTTTTGTAAAGATAATCGGGTCGTCAGGCACGTTATCGCCACGTTTGCTCGTGGAATCAAAACCGCTCTGGGTGAATTCCTGCGCATGCTCATAATAGTTTTTACCGACGCAGAATATGTTTTTGGCCGGGCGTGGTATCGGGGCCAGTAATTTAACGCTGTCAAGAGATACGCCATCGCTTTGCACGTTGAGTTCGGCGATCCCCGACGGGTTTTTCGCGATCAGCCTCGTCATGTCATTGCCGAAGGCCTCACTTTCCTTGAGGCGGTGGATCATACGGAACGGCGGGTCAATGATGCCTAATGCGATTGAGCCGCCCGATTCATAGGTGACAAATTTCATATTTTTTCGATGCTCGTGGAATTTTGCGTCGGAAATAGCGTCGACGGATAAATGCCTTGCTTCCGGCGCAGCGTCAACCGCCGAAGGCTATGCGCGGAGTAGTTCCCGGGCCATATCGTCGGCGACATCGCTCGTTGGACGCTTCTCTCTTTGGGCGCGCTTAAATATGTCTAACGCAACATCGTAAATACGTCCGGCATGGTCCATTGCTAAATCGCGCTCATAGCCGCTCTCCCGTTCATAGGAAAGGTTAATTACGCCGCCCGCGTTAATAACATAATCTGGCGCATACAATATCTTACGCGCTGACAGTTTCGCTCCGTCTTCGACACATTCAAGTTGGTTGTTGGCGGCACCGGCTACAACCGTTGCCTTGAGCATCGGAATGGTTTGGGCGTTTAGTTCGGCACCGAGTGCGCAGGGGGCAAAAACATCAACGTTTTGGCCGTAAATGTCACTACCATCGACGATTTGGGCGCCGAATTCAGTTTCAACGCGCGCGACCGCCTCACGATATAAATCGCACACGAACAATTTGGCACCGGCTTCGTAAAGGTATTTGCAAAGTTGATAGCCGACATGACCGATGCCCTGCACCGCTATACGCAAACCTTCGAGTTCTGAACGATCAAGGCGGAACTCGACTGCCGCCTTAATGCCACAAAATACGCCGTAGGCGGTTACGGGTGACGGGTCGCCACTACTGCCTTCTTGCGCCGAAAAACCCATTACGTTGGTTGTTCGATTTCTAATCAAGGTCATATCTTGGACAGTTGTACCGACATCTTCGGCAACGATGTAGCGACCGTCGAGCTTCTCCACAAAACTGCCAAATGCATGAAACAGTGCGTCGTTTTTGTCTTGCTCCGGATCACCGATAATCACGCTCTTTCCACCACCCATCGACAATTGCGCAAGTGCGTTCTTGTAACTCATTGCGCGAGAGAGGAGGAGCACATCCGTCACCGCGTCCATTTCGCTTTCGTAGGGGAACATTCGACATCCGCCGAGAGCTGGCCCAAGCGTTGTGTTATGAATAGCAATTATGGCGCGAAGTCCGCATTTCTTATTGGAGCAAAATATAACTTCCTGATGGTCGTCGAACGCCGATGAGGAGAATAGGACGCTAGCGTTGTGGGAGTTTTCTGAGATCATACCAGTATTGCCTAATTGTACTCGAATTTCTAGATGCGTAAATTGAATAATCTTTGGAAAATATTAAGTTTTTAGTAAACAAATTAATATCAAAAATATATGATAAAATTAGGAATTATTATAATTAAAATAAATGTTTTTTTTAGATAATAATATAATAAAATAATTTTACGTACGTCATAATTGAGTGAATAAAAGTTTTAGATTTTCGGTTTCTTCGATGGTGAAAAGTTTACAGAGCTATTGGGCGATGAGCAGCGTTGTGCTGGTGCAGATGGGCGGTTAACGCGACCAGGCTCTTTAACCTCATCGGGTTTTTATCGTTGCTTGGATTGCGCATACGCAACACATGGCGCCGCTCGGCCTGAAGGACAACCTGGTGGCACGGGCTGTCACGGTACGGCACAAGGCAGTGTGGACGTTTTCCCGGCGTGAGAAGCCACGGTTAAAAACTCTTTTCACCCTTAAGCGGGGGTAGGTCAATTTAGCGCGCCGGCTTCGTCGCTGGAAAGTGCTCCAACCACACCTTAACCCCGAACGCCCAACCTTCCTCAACGAAAACTGGGCCAAGACCAATATTGTGCTAATCCCGCGCTGGACGCTAAACGCCAGCGCCAATAGGGCCATTACCGCATGGCTCAAAAACAATACATCGTAGACACCGGGCCCAATGGAGAACTGCTCACCGAATTGTCAAACCAAGAGCGCAAACTACTATTAAAATACAGGATGCGCTCCTGTCATAAATTGAAAGAAGTTAGCCTAGGATTAGTCCACCAGCTATACCGATGTCGTAAATAAGCCAGGCACCAACTCCAGCGGTCACCGTTCCTGTGGTCGCGTGTAGCGCGTTGTGAAACCAAGTGAGGCTTTTCGAGAGCCGCAGCAGCGGAAGCGTGATTGCAATCGAAAGTAGTGCCATGCCAATCATGGTGCCTATCCCGAACAGCGCCATATAGAGAAATGCCGGCCATAAGGAATCGAATTTTCCGAGGGTGAGCAAGATTAGTGCTGCCGAGCCGGCCATTCCGTGCACTAGCCCAACGATGAAGGCGCGTGAGCGCAAGTTTGAGTGACGATGATCATGTGGCGAATGGCGGTGATCTCCTTCGCCAGCATGCGAGTGGGCGTGAAAATGTGTAACGCCACCCGCATGGCGATGGGTATGAAAATGGATGCGCTTTCGAATCAGCCGGCGGAGCACGTCATAGCCGAGCCAGACCAACATAACGCCGACGCCCAATTCCAAGTATTGGACAATCAGTTCCGGCATTGCCAAGTCTAGGCCGATAACCACCGAACCAACGGTGAAAAGCATCAATGTGTGACCGAGGCCCCAGGCGGCAGCGAGGCGAGCCGCGACGGATAGGCTTTTGGAGCGGGTTGTAAGGGAGGCGACGGCAGCGATATGGTCGGCTTCCAGCGCATGCCGTAGGCCAATCATGAATCCGAGAAGTAGAACAGAGCCCATCGTCTCAAGCCGTGCTTCGTTATTTTCTACTGCCCTTTTCTGCCTCTGACGAAGCAGGAAATCAATTCCTATGAGTTTCCATGCATACGATTTTCGCTTGATCCTAGTGTGTTGGGGCGTTGGGAACTATAATGCGTCCCGTTCTTAATGGAGAGCAACTGGCCATAACGTTCCAGCTTATCGGTACGGCCGGATGGTGTCAGGTATGAACACATTCGCAAATTTTTGATTGCATCCTGACATCTAGGTTTCGAAATTTGTTTCGTCGCCTGCTGGATCCTAGATTAAAACCAAAAAATTAATGAATCACGTTAATCGATTGCAAAACTATATGAGTTCCGTTGCGATAGTATTGATCTCGATTGGTCATTCGGGACCTAAGCAAAATGGCAAAAACAAGAGTTGTTGATGCTACGCGATGATCCTCACCAAGAAATCGGGTAAGCACTGGCGCTAATGTGGTAAAGGGCGCGGTCAGGGATAAATATATTGGTCTTTACGACACAGTTAAGAGTCATCCTGGCTGTTTAGAGTATCGAGCAAATATTTGGCCAGATCTTTTCGCTCGGTGCTGTAATGTCCTCGGGAATTGCATTATCGAGGACAATCCTGGTTTGTTCTGAAATATGATCAAGAGCCGTCGGAGCAGCGCAGTTTAATCGCCATGTTGGTCACGCCCTAAACGGACCGCCAATCTTTTGAATGCATGCATGGCTCAAATCCCCCGCATTTGAGCTCTATATAACCAATCAGGACCTAGCGGCAGCGCCATGCGCGCGGGTGATTGGACTATCCGCAATAGGCCAATGGAGGATCGCCGCCATAACGCCGAGAGCCATGGCCACGATCCAGACCAAATCATAGGAACCAGTTATATCAAACACATAGCCACCAAGCCAGGCGCCAAGAAAGCCGCCAATCTGGTGACTAAAAAATACGATTCCATAAAGGGCACCGAGATATCGCGGGCCAAATATCCGCGCTACCAGGCCGCTCGTAAGAGGAACGGTTCCCAACCAAAGGAAGCCGATCAACGCAGCGAATACCAAAACTGAAGTTTGAGTAACGGGAAATATAAGAAAACCGCCAATGACTATGCTTCTTGCAAGGTAATAGAAGCTAAGGACATGTTTTTGCCTGAACTTACCGCCCAGCCAACCCGAGGCAAGAGTACCCAGTATGTTGAACAGCCCGATCAGTGCTATGGCGGTTGCGCCGAGCATCCGTGGCATTTCGTGGTCGGTCAAGAAAGGTGGGAGATGCGTTGCAATAAAGGAAACGTGGAAGCCACAGACGAAAAATCCGCCACACAATAACCAAAAACCTGAATGCCGCGATGCTTCGGCTAGCGCCTCTCCTAGGCTGTTGGCTGAAACCGCGTCTGCCACGCTCTTGCCCCTGACGCCAAGCGCGAGCGGTATGATCAAGGCAGCGATTGCCGCCATTACTAGGAAGGCGCCTACCCAACCCATATTGCCGATCAATCCGCCAGAGATTGGCGCCATGACGAGTTGGCCAGATGACCCGCCGGCGCTCGCAATGCCTAGTGCCATGCTGCGCTTTTCTGGTGGAAAAGCGCGTCCAACAGGCCCGAGCACCACGGCAAATCCTGCTGCGCTAGTTCCTAGTCCAACTAGCACGCCGGCGCCACCATGCAGCGCCCAGGGGCCTGCAGCGTTGGCCATCAGCAAAAGGCCACCAACATAGAAAAAGCCGCCCAGCACTGCGATCCGACCGGCGCCATACCGGTCCGCCAATCCTCCGAAAATTGGTTGGCTTGCACCCCACACGAGCATTTGAATTGCAATGGCGAGGGAATAGACGTGACGCGGCAAATCGAGATCCAGACTCATGGGTTCGAGGAACAGGCCGAACGTATTCCGCATACCCATGCCGATTAAGAGGATCAAGCCGCCACAGGCGACTAGCACGTAGGGAGATGGTAAGCGGAGCAATCCTGTCAGCATGTCTTACTTGCCTCGAAGGCTGCTAAACCAAGCAGCGCGGACATGAGCACTCTATTTGGCAAGCGAGGTGGAGTGCTTGCGAAATTCAGACACCAATACGTCTTTCGGCACCATGCCAGGGATGCTGATGCGATTTGCAATCACGAAAGTAGGGACCGAATTAATCGCCAAAATATCGCGCCCAAATCGAATCTGTTCTTCACATGTATAACGGTGGGAGCGATTGTCTAGCGCGGCGCGAAATTTCTTTTCGTCTATACCGATTTCCTGGGCACAGTCGCTCAACACGTCGGCATTTCCGATATCCAGCTCGTCCTGAAAAAAGGCGGTAAACATGCGGTGATTATAGGCACCGGCTTGGCCTTGCTCGCGCGCCTCTACGGCGCCCTCGAAGGCAAGCCGTGTGTAGGGCTGGGGCGAGATGTGCGGCAGGACGATTGGCACGCCCAAGCGCTTGGCCATTGGATAGACCGAATTCAACCAATTCGTTTGTAGATATTCGCCCTCTGGCTTAAGGGTCGGCGTGGGATAGGGCCGCAGTTCGAAAGGCATCCATTCCAATTCGACCGCACACTCCACCGTCGCAACAGCTTCGTTCAACGGCCCTTCTGCCAGAAAGCAAAATGGGCAGACATAGTCCGAAAATACTTGAACCTTTAATGGCATTTCAAATTACCTGGCGCATGGCACCCTCGAGAAATTTCGTTGCTTGGTCGATCTGGTTTTCCACTCATGGTCACGGAAGCCACTAATCGCATAACATTGTCACGCGCGCCGCACACAGAGAGTAGCGCAGTTAGCACTTAATGCAGAGGCAGAATATTTCGTTTGCTTCGGTGTCCGCCAAATTTTTTATGGCACGGTTTCGTAACAGTTCGATGTCTTCTGGGCAACCGCAGTGACGCACATCGCGGGAGATCTCTTAGCACAGCTGTAAGTCGCAAATGCGCTCTTGCCAATAGGTTCTTATCACCGCTATCCGACCTGCATCGCCAATAGTTCGAATATTTTGGTTTGCACTAGATGCGTAAAAATGGGTTCGATATCGAATTGTTCTAGCGGCGCGCGATTGGCCTCGGTGATAAGTGCCTCAATCTATGCGTCTGACATGTCGGAAAAGCGCGTATTGGAGGCCCACGCCACCGAAAAGGGTCACTCTTTTGGCGTCAATCTTCGGACGCGACACCGGTTACCAGATCTCTTCGGCAAGGTCTGCCTTTTGTTGGATACAATGAGAAAAGCTTTGCTTCAATGGCCCGGAAGGCAGCAAAGGACCAAATTTTAGCCATGAAACCACTATATCTCGTTGTCAATTCGGCTGGACATACCGTATACATGGGGTCGTTCTGCGGAGAATTTATATGTCCAAGGCACTGGATTTGTTCGGTTTTGCGACTGACGAGGCAATAGACATGACCGTCGCCAATAATGCCAAATCTGCCAAAAAGGGCAAAAAACGGCTAGCCAACAGTTCACGCAGGAAGAAAGTAAATGCTGCCGAAACATCTAATGGTAATAGCGAGTATACTGCGGACGATATTGAGGTCCTAGAAGGGCTTGAACCCGTACGCCGCCGTCCCGGAATGTACGTGGGCGGGACAGACTCACATGCGCTTCATCATCTTCTGGCCGAGGTTCTCGATAACTCTATGGACGAGGCAATTGCGGGACATGCGAGCTGGATCGAACTGAATCTTAATGCTGACGGTTCTGCCAGTGTGAGCGACAATGGCAGGGGCATTCCGGTTGATCCGCATCCAAAATTCAAAAATAAGTCAGCACTTGAAGTCATTTTGACAACTCTGCATTCCGGTGGGAAGTTTGGCGACAAAATTTACGCTACCTCTGGCGGATTGCATGGCGTGGGACTTTCGGTTGTCAACGCACTTTCCGATACTCTCACCGTTGAGGTAGCGCGCGGCAAGAAATTGTGGCGCCAATCATATTCCCGCGGGGTCGCCAAAGAAAAACTGAAATTCAAGGGCGAAGTGAAGAATCGTCGGGGCACCTCGGTCACGTTTCATCCGGATCCCGAAATTTTTCATGAAGATGCCGTATTTAAACCGAGCACGGTTTTTCGAATGGCACGCGGCAAAGCCTATCTTTTTCGTGGTGTGGAAATTCGTTGGTCCTGTGCCGCCCAGTTGTTAGATCTAAAATCAGACATTCCCGAAAAGAATGTTCTTAATTTTCCACATGGCCTCAGCGATTTTCTCGCGGCGGAAGTTGGCAAGCGGGCGACAGTGACGCAGCGGTCTTTTGCCGGCGAAGCGGAGCTCAATGGCGGTTCTGGACGGGTTGAATGGGCAATCGCTTGGCCGGAAGACGAGGACGGTTTCTTTTCATCCCATTGTAACACCGTTGCCACACCTGGCGGAGGAACTCATGAGGCAGGTCTTCGCTCGGGGTTGCTACGTGGGTTGAGAGCTTATGGCGAATTGGTCGGCAACCGTCGCGCGCAACAACTCAGCGCTGAAGACGTTACTGGCGCGGCGTGCGCGGTGCTTTCAGTATTCCTCAAAGACCCGCAGTTTCAGGGACAAACCAAGGACAAACTGACCAACTCGGAAGCTAGTCGTCTCGTGGAAGCGGTACTGCGCGATCACTTCGACCATTGGCTCTCCGCAGACCCGGCTGCAGCAAATCTAATGTTGGCCTATGCGTTGGAACGCTCCGAAGAGCGTTTGCGCCGGCGCAAGGAGAAAGAGGTCAAACGCAAAACGGCGACACGTAAAACCCGCTTGCCCGGCAAACTGGCTGATTGCAGCGAAAAAGATGCAGGGGGCACGGAGCTTTTCTTAGTCGAGGGCGATTCGGCAGGGGGTTCCGCTAAGCAGGCGCGGGATCGGAAAACGCAGGCTGTTCTTCCACTCCGCGGTAAGATCCTCAACGTCGCCAGCGCCAGTAGCGACAAACTTCAGGCCAATCAGGAATTGAATGACATTTCCCAGGCGCTTGGGTGCGGCACGCGCGGGCGCTATGACGAATCCACCTTGCGCTATGAGCGTGTTGTAATCATGACAGATGCCGATGTTGATGGCGCCCATATCGCGTCTCTTCTGATGACTTATTTTTATAGAGAAATGCCGGAGCTGATTTATAACGGTCACTTGTTTCTCGCCCAGCCGCCGCTATATCGCCTGTCTCAGGCCGGCAATACCGTCTATGCGCGTGACGATGCTCATCGCGACGAATTGATGCGCGATGTGTTCAACGGACGGGGCAAGGTTGAGATCAGTCGCTTCAAGGGGTTGGGTGAAATGCCGGCTGCGCAGCTGCGTGAAACTACCATGAACATCAACCACCGTATCTTGCTGAAGGTCGCTATCCCAAAGGGCAAGGAAAGGGAAACCGCGCGACGGGTAGAAAACTTGATGGGGCGTAAGCCCGAAACGCGTTTCGCTTTTATCCGGGAGCAGGCCGGATTCGCTTTAAATTTGGATATTTAGCACCCGTTTGGAATCTTTGCTGCATCGACAAAGACACAAATCCAGATCGGGGTTGGCTTTTCAGCACGATATAGGTTAATCCTTGCCGCGCTGCTTTATGAGTAGCTGCTACGGGCGAGCTCAATGGTCTACAATCATCTCGCAAGGTATTGTTAAGCGTTATTCCCAATAATCAACACGTCAAATCACTTGTTTTCTTGCCGTGCAATATCGGCACGGTGGGTTTGATTGTTGCATCTTTCACCCCCGGCTGGCCGGAGCGCTGAGCAACGGTGACACAAGATTCTCCAAGTTTTGACGATTTGGGTCTGAGCGCTGAACTATTGAAGGCGGTTGGGGACGCCGGTTATAAGAAGCCGACGCCAATCCAGGAAAAATCGATACCATTTGTTCTCATGGGACGGGATTTGCTCGGCTGCGCGCAGACCGGCACCGGCAAGACCGCTTCTTTTTCGCTGCCCATCATTGATATCCTATCCGAGGGACGCGCCCGGGCGCGAATGCCGCGCGCGCTAATTCTGTCACCGACGCGGGAATTGGCGCTGCAAATCTCTGACAATTTTTCCACCTACAACAAATTTCACGGGCTCGGCCAGGCGGTATTGATAGGCGGGGAATCGATGCCAGACCAGGATCGCGCTCTCGCCAAGGACCCGGATGCGATCATTGCAACTCCGGGTCGCCTCATCGATATGTTTGAGCGCGGTAAGGTCATGTTGGGCGGCATCAAGATCCTGGTAATCGATGAAGCCGACCGCATGCTTGACATGGGATTTATTCCTGATGTCCGGCGCATTGTCGATTTATTGCCTCGAATTCGTCAGACGTTGTTTTTCTCTGCGACCATGGGTGTTGAAATTCGCGCGCTAGCCGATGATTTTCTAATTAATCCGAAGGAGATCAGTGTCGCGCCGCCGGCTTCGATCGCCAAAGGGGTAAAGCACAGTATGATCTCTGTGCCGAAGAATCCTAAGGAAAAGCGCGCGGCGCTGCGCAAGGTGATGGCGGGAGAGGACGTACAAAGCGCGCTTGTATTCTGCAATCGTAAAAAAGACATTACCATTTTACGAAACTCTTTAAAGCGTCATGGCTTCGAGGCCGAAGAACTCCATGGCGACATGGCGCAGCATCGCCGTACCGAAACTCTTGCGGCCTATAAGGCGGGAGACATTAAGCTGCTAGTGTGCAGCGATGTTGCGGGGCGTGGGCTGGATATTGAGGGCGTCACACATGTCTTTAATTTCGATGTCCCAAACAACGCGGAATCGTATGTGCACCGCATCGGCCGCACTGGTCGCGCTGGCCGTGAGGGCAGGGCGATCACTCTGGTGACATCAGAAGACGCCAAATATGTTGACGCAATTCTTAAGCTGATCAAGGTTGATGTGCCGATCCAGCTGCTTAACGGAAATGACGATTCGACCGAAAAGGCCACGAATCTGACAGCGTCGGGCAAAGGTGAGACGGCCGAGAGTGGTGAGAGACACGGCGGCAGTCGCTCAAAATCAAATAAAGACGCTGCTGCAATAACGCCAGCGCGCCGAGACCGTAAAGCGGGACCAGTCCGCAAGCGTCCCAAGAGGTCGGAAACTTCCGATAATAATGGCCAGGGTAAATGGGATGATGGTGACAAAGTGATTGGGATGGGAGATCATTTTCCCGACTTCTTGCGTGAGCCCGTGAGACCTAAGCGGGACGACGGTCAGTGAAAGAGATTTTGTTATAGTAAAATACGAACTGGGCGCAGCCTATGACGTCGCTGATCTCTGGATTGAGGCGATCCAGCAGGTGGTAGAAATCTGTATGATTTAGGGATAATACGACACGCCAATCAAATTCTACCGAGGCGATATTCACGAATGCCATTCGCTCTGGGATTGTAGCGATCAGTTCCTTACGGCAATTTTGTTTGGCGGCCCTGGTCTAGGTGAACAAGGTCAGCACACCGGTATAGGTATAGAGTCGTCGGTGCGATATTTCACCATTGCAGAAAAATCCAACCAAAGGCACGTCGCCCAATTCGCGTTCAATGATTTTAAGCTCCTGCGAGGCATCGCCGAACATATTGGGGCCGCGTGCGAGGCAGGTAAAATAGACCGCGCCCTTGGGCGACGCATCGGTTCGCTTCTTAAGGTCGTCCAGCATGCGCACTAGGTCAGATTCCGCTGCGTCCGCATCCCGGCGGCAGAATTGGATCGACTGACCGGTCTCGACAATCTCACCGATAGCCAACAATTTCCGTTCGACATCGATACCCTCGAGGTTGCGAACTAGATAATCGCCAGTATCAGAATTCGCAATGGGTAGGGCGGCGAATATATACCCGGCGACTCGTTGCAAATCGCGAGCGAGTAACTCGCCAATATCCTCCTTGAAGACTTCAAGGGCCGGGCGGCCGTCTAGCTCAATCAAGACGTTTTCATCACAAGCGGTAATCTGGTGGCGTGATCCGATCGGCATGCAGCTTTGGCTGAGCGCCGTGGACACAGGTACATTTTCGGCCAACACCACACCGGATACGCCGCCATCGCAAACTTCCCTGGAGATCTGTGAGAGAGGACCACGGGAGGATGTCAGGCCACCGACGAGAAACCCGTTCAGCTGATCGGCGAGACCTTCAATAACGTCCGGAATGGCTCCGTTACGCGGGTCCGCGTGGACGATTGCAAAACAGCTTTCCTGTTGGCTCGCCCAGCCGACAATCTCATCAGTGAGCGCATTTGAGGTTTTGGCGTTTTCCAGTAGGCGGTAACTGTTTTCTGGCATCTCCGTAATCAGAATGGCGAGTGCTGGTTCATCGAAATATTCACGGCCTGTGGCACAAATTCCCATTCCGACGCTTCCGACCCAATCGTGAACACCTGTCCGTAAGCGTAGGAAGGCGAGGACGTCCTGGGTGTCGGCCGCGAGATTATCGGTTAGATAGAGAAGACCGAGCTGCTTGTAGCCGGTCCGTCGTTTAGGGCGCTTCAATTTTGCGAGACACTGCTCGGCGGTCGACATCCAATCAGCACCGGAGGCGTGGGCGAGTGCGAATTTATCCATTGCAGTTTTTAGGCCAGGTAGTTTTCTGTTTCGACGACAAGAAATATTCCTGAAGTGAGTTTAGCACATTCAAGATGCCGCTAGCCATTCCCATGCCGATGCCCACGGCATGCGCGGTTGCATCGTCTTCGCTGCGCCGTCCTACTACTTGGATACCGAGCGGCGCTTCGCTGGTTGCAGGCGTGCGACCGTAGTTGCGTTCGCGTCTAGCAATCGCCCTAATCCGAGCTTTTGTTTTTTCGACTTTTTTGGTGCTCTGGATCCACCGGCGCAAACGTCGGCTATGAATTTCGAGGAAGCTGGGCAACTCGGGAGAATTAACTTCGTGTTTTGCCATGGATGCGAATTTTCGTTCAGAGACGCCAATATTATAACTTATCTATGATAGCGAATGAGGCGTAGGGGTGCGTTTTGATTGGTTAACGGTGGTTTGTAAATGTGGCCGGGGCATCATCAGTTCGGCAATAATATAGGATCGTTGGAGTGCTTATGTCCGCCAAATGTGTAGCGTATCACCCGTGTCGACAGTGCTGTGTTCTTCGCTTTGCCAAAGCACGGATTGGCAGTTATAGCGATAAATTCAAATCCGGTGCAGACACAGGAGAACCAGGTTCTCAGTAATTCCGCGGGTGTTTTCCTCGTCGAGAGGTCAGCGCAAAAGTTTTCGGAAAACGATGGCAACGCTGGCTGCGTAGTCTTGCCAAACTTCTTACGCCATCTCGAAGCCGACGACATGCTGCGTTTTTTTTACGACCGCAGCAGCGAGGGTGCAGAAAACGTTCCGTGAGATATTGCAGGATATTTTCGCTTCGGCGAGGCAAATTCGCTATAACTTGAGGCTGCAATTTGCGGACTTCGATGCATTCTTAAAAGTGATCTTGTCGAACGATAAAGCCGGGATCAATATCGAGGATATGGATATCAATTTCGTCAAGGAGCTGTTCGAACAAGCTCGCCACAAGAACATTTTTGAGTTTGAGCAGGTGCGTAGCGTTGATCTATACCGCAATGGAAACGCAACGCCGGCTACCGCTTCGTAACAACCATACACGACGCTATGAGCAAACACGAACTCCTGTCCATCGCACAAATGTACGCTGCCGATTCCGCCGCCATAGAAGCAGGGAAGCCGGGAATACAATTGATGGAGAATGCTGGCCAAGCTATTGCCCGCGAAATTCGCAAGCGCTGGCAGCCTTGTTCGGTATCCGTGCTATGTGGCCCGGGGAACAATGGAGGCGACGGATTTGTCGTCGCCCGTTTACTGCGAGATGCGGGTTGGCAGGTTCGTTTGGCGCTGTTGGGATCGATAAATCGGCTAACGGGAGCTGCCGCCATCGCAGCAAATATGTGGCAGGGCGAGATCGAAGAGCTGAACACCGAGTCCATCGATGACGCCGAACTCGTGATCGATGCCTTGTTCGGTGCTGGCCTTGGCCGGGCCCTCGATGGTGTTGTGCGCGATGTGGTCGAGGCAATCAACGCCCGTGGTACACCCTGCGTGGCGGTCGATGTGCCGAGCGGCGTGCATGGCGATAGCGGCGGCATCCTCGTAGCGGCCCCTCGGGCGCTGTTGACTATTACTTTTTGCCGATACAAACCAGGCCATCTCCTCCTACCTGGTCGCTCCTGTGCCGGTAAGGTCATATGTGTTGATATCGGTATTCCCGATTCTGCGGTAGATAGACTGAACGTTGTTTTGCACGAAAACAGCCCCTCGGCATGGTTGCGAAACTATCCCTGGCCGAGTCCCGAAGGACATAAATATGACAGGGGCCACGCTCTGGTAATCGGTGGCGGACGCTCCGCATCCGGCGCTGCTCGTCTAGCCGCGCGCGGTGCACTCAGAATCGGTTCGGGGCTAGTTACCCTAGTTGCTCCGCGTTCGGCGCTCGAGGTTTACAGCGCGCAATTAACCGCCGTGATGCTGGCGCCGCTCGAAAATCTTGATGCACAATTGCAAGACGAACGCAAGAACGCCATTCTGATCGGGCCGGGCTGCGGTGTCGGTGCCGAGACTGCCGCGCGGGTTTTGGCAATTCTCGCGGCAAAGCGGTCCTGCGTGCTGGATGCAGATGCACTTACTTCTTTTAAAAATGTACCAATGCAGTTATTTGAAAGAATTAGTTCAGAAACAGTATTAACTCCACACGAGGGTGAATTTAACCGACTATTTGGATTAAGCAAGGACGAGAATGGCGCTTGCGGTAAGGTGGAGCGCGCTCGAATAGCTGCGCGCCAATGCGGCGCGGTCATCGTCTATAAGGGGGGTGATTCTGTGATTGCCGCGCCCGACGGCCGAGCTGTGATTAACACCAATGCGCCCGCTGAATTGGCGACAGCAGGGGCAGGCGATGTTTTGGCAGGTTTCATTCTGGGACTTTTGGCTCAAGGCATGAGTGCTTTCGACGCCGCTTGCGCAGGTACATGGCTACATGGCGCGTCGGCGAGCCAGTTTGGTCCCGGTCTCATAGCCGAAGATCTGGCGGACCTTTTGCCCAACGAGCTTAAGTTGCTAAAGCAATTGGCTGTGAAAGGGGCGTGTGGATCATGACGATCCAGACCTCGTCGGTCGACCTGATGCACGGCAATATGGCGGACTTGCGTAATACATGGCACGATATGCCGGACACCTCGCGAGTGGCCCTTACCGGAACGGTGAGTTCATTTCTACCGCCTCGGGTTACGGAGCGAGTCGAATTTCAAATTACGGCTTGCTTCGAAAAGGGTGGCGGAAAAATCTCGGCGAACGGGCGATTCATTTTGGGCCTACCTATCTGTCCCTGGATGCCGAAGGGGGAACGGCGTATTATTGCGTCATACGCGCTCAAATACCTCTCATTGCGGCTTGAAAGATGAAAGCGGTACTTCGTACTAGTTATTGCCTTTCGGGGTGTTTCTTATGCTATATGGCTCCCGGCGGGGCGGCCGATACACGGAATTTTGTCAATCGCCATGAGGTGAACACGCGCGGGCGTGGCGGAATTGGTAGACGCGCGTGGTTTAGGACCACGTGGTGAAAACCGTGGGGGTTCGAGTCCCTTCGCCCGCACCACTTCTTCACACGAGCGAATGGATCGGTTGAATTGATGATTAAACGGGACGATTGGTATCAACCGAACAGATTGAATAGCGAAGAACGGTGAATCATGCAGGTGAGTGAGACCCTCTCGGAGGGGCTGAAACGGGGACTAAAGATCGTGGTACCGTCATCCGAACTGGAGGCGGAGATTGAAGAACGGTTAGTCGAGTTGAGCAAGACAGTGAAGATGAAAGGGTTCCGCCCGGGCAAGGTGCCACTCTCCATTATCCGTCGACAATACCGTGCGGCTGTCATGGGAGAGGTTTTGGAGCGCACCATCCAGACCAGTTCGCAAAAGGCGATAGAAGAGAGGGAATTGCGCCCTGCCATGCAGCCAAAAATAGAGATTGGCGATTACAGTGATGGCAGTGATCTGGAATACACCTTAGATCTCGAAATTCTCCCCGAAATTAAACTGGGCAATTTTTCAGAAATTTCGCTCACCCGTTTGTTGTGCGAGGTGGATGACGAAAAGGTCGATGAGGGACTCAAGCGCATTGCCGATGCAGATAAGCAATTCAAGGCTATAAAAGATGGTCGCGGCGCAGAAAAGGGTGATGGGCTGCTGATCGATTTCAAGGGCACCATTGAGGATGTAGAACTGGACGGCACTTCAGCGGAAGATTTTGAAATTGAACTCGGGAGCGGCACGTTTATTCCTGGCTTCGAAGACCAACTGCTCGGTATCAAGGCGGGCGAACACAAGCAGGTCAATATCGATTTCCCGAAAGATTATCCGCAGGAGGAAGCAGCAGGTAAGCCAGCGGTGTTCGAGGTCGACGTCAAGGAAGTGCGTGAACGTATCGAAACCGAGGTCGATGACGAGATGGCAAAGCGTCAAGGGCTCGACGATCTTGCCGCCTTGACGGACATGGTGCGCAATAGCCTTAAACAACAGTTTGACGAAGCGTCTAAGGCAAAGCTGAAACGCACCCTTTTAGATAATCTCGCGGATCGCTATTCGTTCGAAGTCCCGAGTGGGATGATAGATCAGGAGTTTGAAGCCATTTGGACTCAACTAACTCAGGATATAGAAAAATCAAAATCAACCTTCGAAGAAGCTACGGAGCAAAGTGAGGACGAGGCGAAAAAAGAATATCGCCAAATTGCCGAACGCCGCGTCCGACTAGGGTTGTTGCTCTCGGAAATCGGTCGCCAAAACGAAATCTCTATCGAGCGCGATGACCTTCTCAATGCCGCGCTTGAATCCGCGCGTGGCTTTTCGCAGCCACAGCAGGTTCTGGAATTTTACCGCTCCAACCCAAATGCGCTGGAACGGTTCCGCGCACCCGTATTTGAGGACAAAGTCGTCGCTTTCCTAACCGAATTGGTAAACATCAAGGAAAGCGTGGTCGATGCGGAAGAATTATTCCGCGATATCGATGAAGAGGCGAAAGAGAAGAAGGAGGGCAAATCCGCGGCAAAGAAAAAGAATACAAAAAAGCCTGCCGCGAAGAAAGAGGGTGATGGCGAGAAGGCGCCGAAAAAGAGGACCGTGGCGAAGAGCAAAAGCAAAAGTGCGGAAGGCGGATCAAAAGCTAAGAAGCCGGCGGGCAAGGCCGCAAAAAACGAACCGAAAGACAAATAGCCGAGTACTTACAAAAATTCCGATTCCGAAGCCTCCAAGGAGACAGTGCGGCCATGGCCGATATTATCGATACTTATGCGAATACCTTGGTCCCTATGGTAGTCGAACAGACCAATCGGGGCGAACGCTCATACGACATTTTCTCGCGCCTTCTAAAGGAGCGTATAATTTTTCTCACCGGCGCAGTTCAGGACGACGTATCGAGCTTGATTACAGCACAACTCCTATTCCTCGAATCGGAAAACCCGAACAAGGACATTTCGATTTATATTAATTCGCCAGGTGGACTGGTAACTTCCGGTTTGGCGATTTACGACACAATTCAATATATCCGTCCGGCCGTAGCGACCCTATGCATTGGTCAGGCTGCTTCCATGGGCTCGCTCTTGCTAGCAGCCGGTACCAAAGGCCAACGTTTTGCACTACCCAATTCGAGAATCATGCTGCATCAGCCTTCCGGCGGGTTTCAGGGGCAGGCCACCGATATCGAGATTCACGCCAAAGAAATCCTTGATCTACGCCGCAGGTTAAATGAAATCTACGTGAAGCATACATCTCAAAATATTGAAACTATTGAGGAAAACCTTGAGAGAGATAAGTTTTTGACGCCCGATGAAGCCAAAAAATTCGGTATCGTTGACGATGTTGTAGTTCACCGAGTTGTTACCGATGAATCGGATGATCAGGCGGAAGATAGTCCAGCTTAACTTTTTTATAGTCAAGGAGGCGGCAACTTATATCGGCTGTTGACGAGACCGCAGTCGCAATAAATTGGGCTAGACAAATAGCACCACCTGGTGCGACTCTCAAATCAGATAAACGGACATCGCGGAATGGCGCTGCTTTATTTTGCCGAGCCAGCCGAGGTGAGCAGCGTCAGCAGGGGCGCTGGTAACTGGAGTGGGCATGAACAAGTCCAGCGGCAACGACTCGAAAAATACGCTCTACTGCTCTTTTTGCGGAAAAAGCCAGCATGAGGTGCGCAAACTCATTGCCGGCCCCACCGTCTTTATTTGCGACGAGTGTGTCGAGCTCTGCATGGATATTATCCGTGAGGAGCACAAGAGCTCCCGTGTTAAGAGCCGCGATGGGGTGCCTACGCCCTTGGAAATTTGTGAAGTGCTGCAGGATTATGTGATTGGGCAGGATCATGCCAAGCGAGTGCTATCGGTGGCCGTACATAATCACTACAAACGGCTTGCCCATGGCGGCACAAGCAACGAGGTCGAGCTAGCGAAATCGAATATCCTGCTTATTGGTCCCACCGGTTGCGGCAAAACTCTGCTTGCCCAGACACTCGCCCGTATTCTTGACGTGCCCTTTACTATGGCCGATGCCACAACCCTTACCGAGGCTGGTTATGTGGGCGAGGATGTGGAGAACATCATTCTGAAGCTCTTGCAGTCGGCTGATTATAATGTTGAGCGCGCGCAGCGCGGCATCGTCTATCTAGACGAAGTCGACAAGATAGCACGTAAGTCGGACAACCCCTCGATTACGCGCGACGTTTCCGGTGAAGGCGTACAGCAGGCGCTACTAAAGATCATGGAAGGTACCGTTGCTTCGGTGCCGCCACAGGGTGGCCGCAAGCATCCACAACAAGAGTTCCTGCAAGTAGATACCACCAACATCCTTTTTATTTGTGGCGGAGCGTTCGCCGGTTTGGAGAAAATTATCGCTCAGCGCGGCCGCGGCACCTCGATCGGTTTCGGTGCCGATGTGCGCGCCCCTGAAGAGCGCAAGACAGGTGAAATCTTGCGTGAGATTGAACCGGAGGATTTGCTGAAGTTCGGTCTGATTCCGGAATTTGTCGGCCGTTTACCGGTTATCGCTACACTCGAGGATCTGGACGAGGCGGCGTTGATCGAGATTTTAGCTGCGCCGAAGAATGCTTTGGTTAAGCAGTATCAAAAGTTGTTCGACATGGAAGATGTGGAATTGACCTTTGCCGACGATGCGCTGAGTGCTATCGCGCGGAAGGCGATTGCTCGCAAGACTGGCGCGCGCGGTCTACGCTCCATTTTGGAGGGTATATTACTTGATTCTATGTTCGACCTGCCCAATTACGATACGGTTGAAGAAGTGGTAATCAATCGTGAAGTTGTTGAAGGAGGCTCATCCCCATTGTTGATCTACGCGGACCGAACGGAAGACGCCAGTTCTTCGGCGTCTTAGATTGGTTCGGTCAAATTGTGTGGGGGACTTGACCGGATTAGTCAGGGTTCCCACGTTAATGATACGCGTTACCCCAAAGGGACGGCGCACGAATTGAACTAGAGTTGAAAGAATCCGATGCAGGAAGCGATCGAACCTCAGAGCTATCCGGTGTTACCTTTGCGGGATATCGTCGTCTTTCCGCACATGATTGTGCCGCTTTTCGTAGGCCGTGAGAAGTCTGTACGCGCACTCGAAGATGTCATGAAGGACGATAAACAGATCCTTCTTATCGCCCAGAAAAATGCCTCCCAGGACGACCCGACCACTGACGACATTCACAGCGTAGGTACCATCGGTACGGTCCTGCAATTGCTTAAACTGCCTGACGGTACCGTAAAGGTGCTCGTGGAGGGCGGTGCGCGCGCGCGCGTCATCGAATTTTTCGACAATGAGGAATTCTTCCAGGCGCGAGCTGAGCATATGGCCAGCGACGAAGGTAATTCTCAGGAAGTCGAGGCCATGTCCCGCTCGGTGCTCGCGCAGTTCGAACAGTATGTCAAATTGAACAAAAAGGTTCCGCCGGAAGTGCTTGTTTCCGTTAACCAGATCGACGACCCGGCGAAGCTTTGCGACACTATCGCTTCGCACCTTTCGATCAAACTGGAAGAGAAGCAGGAACTGCTTGAGGTTGCCTCGCTCATCGAAAGGATGGAGCGTGTTTGTGGCCTCATGGAAGGTGAGATTGGCATCCTGCAGGTCGAGAAGAAGATTCGCAGTCGGGTTAAGCGCCAGATGGAGAAAACCCAGCGGGAATATTATCTCAACGAGCAGATGAAAGCGATCCAGAAGGAGCTTGGCGAAGGCGAAGACGGTCGCGATGAAGCAGCTGAGTACGAAGAGCGCATCAAAAACACCAAACTCAATAAGGAAGCGCGCGAAAAGGCTGAATCGGAAATTAAGAAGCTTCGCACCATGTCACCGATGTCGGCGGAAGCCACGGTGGTGCGCAACTATCTTGATTGGATGCTCAACATTCCGTGGAAGAAACGCACTCGGATCAACAAGGATGTCAATCACGCGGAAAAGATTCTCAACGAGGATCATTATGCGCTGACACTGGTTAAGGAACGCATCCTTGAATATCTCGCGGTACAGCAGCGCACGAAGAAGTTGAAGGGGCCGATCCTTTGTCTTGTCGGCCCGCCAGGTGTAGGTAAAACTTCTCTGGGCAAATCGGTAGCGCGGGCCACGGGGCGAAATTTCGTTCGTTTTTCGCTCGGCGGCGTGCGCGACGAAGCAGAAATTCGTGGTCATCGCCGAACCTATATCGGTTCGATGCCTGGTAAAATCATTCAGTCGATGAAAAAGGCGAAATCTTCTAATCCGCTGTTTCTGCTTGATGAAGTCGACAAGATGGGCGCCGATTTTCGCGGCGATCCCTCTTCGGCACTACTTGAGGTGCTTGATCCCGAACAGAATTCTACCTTCAATGACCACTACCTTGAGGTCGATTACGATCTCTCTGACGTCATGTTCATCACGACGGCAAACACGCTCCGCATGGCGCCGGCGTTGCTTGATCGTATGGAGATCATCCGTTTACCAGGCTACACCGAGGATGAAAAAATTCAGATTGCGCGCCGCCACCTAATCCCAAAACAGATGAGCGAGCACAGCCTCAAAAAGGATGAGTGGGCGATATCTGCCGAAGCATTGCTTGATCTTATCAGGTATTTCACACGTGAAGCGGGTGTCAGGAACCTCGAGAGAGAAATTGCGCGCCTCACGCGCAAGGCGACGCGGGAAATCGTCTCCAAGGGTGTCGCTCGGGTGCGCGTGACCAAGCGCAATCTCGAGAAATATGCCGGCGTCAAGAAGTACCGTTACGGCGAGGCCGAATTGGAAGACCTGGTCGGCGTGACTACCGGCCTGGCTTGGACCGAAGTGGGCGGTGAACTACTAACCATAGAAGCAGTGTTGCTGCCGGGTAAGGGCAAGGTAACGTCAACCGGAAAGCTTGGCGATGTTATGCGCGAATCTGTGCAAGCGGCGGAGAGCTATGTTAAGTCCCGCGCGGTTGAGTTTGGCGTTAAGCCGACAGTTTTCGGCAAGCGTGACATTCATGTTCACATCCCCGAGGGCGCCACACCCAAAGATGGCCCGTCGGCAGGCGTCGCGATGGCGACCTCAATCATTTCGGTACTTACCGGAATTCCGATCAGCAAAAGCATCGCTATGACAGGCGAGATCACATTGCGAGGGCGTGTATTGCCAATCGGCGGCTTGAAAGAAAAGCTGCTTGCTGCTCTTCGAGGCGGTGTGCAAACAGTTCTAATTCCGCGTGAGAACGAAAAGGATTTGGCGGAAATTCCGGACAATGTGAAAAAGAACCTTAACATCATCTCAGTAGAAACTGTGGACGAGGTCGTCAAGCATGCTCTTGTCAAACCGATCGTGGCAATCGAGTGGGATGAAGACGAAGAAGTTGAAAAGTCTGTCTCCGGTTCCTCTGATGAAAAAGCTGATGCTGACGGAGTTGTTACCCATTAAATAGAGACTGCGAGTCGCAGTCGCGACTCGATAAAGCGCCCAAACTCCATTTTTTGAAAGATCAACGCTCCCTGGTGGACCTCCGCCATCCTCCTGTAATGCACGGATTCTTTGACTTTTGGGATGTTGCGGCGTTGACGTTACAAAAATTTGCGCTCTACACTCGGCCGCGTTGTAAAAGTATTTGAAGCATGAAAGCGCTGAGCTATTTTTCCACGATTGATGATGGGGGCTGCGAGTGAACAAAAATGACCTGGTAAAATCAGTCGCTGACGCGACGGACATGTCAAATGCCGATGCCGCACGTGCGGTGGACGGGGTTTTCGATTCGATCACTAATTCTCTGAAGGGCGGCGAAGAAGTGCGCCTGGTGGGATTTGGTTCCTTTAGTGTCGTCAAAAGGAAGGCGACGACCGGACGTAATCCACGGACCGGCGAGGCCATCAATATTCCGGCTTCCAATCAGCCGAAATTCAAGGCCGGCAAGGCTCTAAAGGACGCCGTCAACTAAAGCCTAGTTGAGAGAATAAACAGACGCCGGCTAATTATGGGCCGGCGTCTGTCGTTTTATTTAGATAAAACCGCACTTTTATCTTTGACTTCAAAAGAACCAACGCCGACTGCGAATTCGGTGCTATCCTGTCAGCTTCTTCTGTGCGGGGGCGATTAGCTCAGTTGGGAGAGCGTCTCGTTTACACCGAGAAGGTCGGCGGTTCGAACCCGTCATCGCCCACCATAGCGGAGTCACAAAGGGCTTCATCTATGTGGCAGTCGCCCCGACCAGGCTTGCGTTGTGCATTAAACAAAACCGTCCAGTTCGGCGCGTATTTTTAGCGACTTTCCTCGGTTTTTTTGAGGGAGGTAGCTTAGTTTAGTTTGAGCGCCAACCTCTCACTCCTTAAGAAATAGCTTCCAGTCTCAAATCGTAGACTATTTTGGTATTTTTATACCAAAAATTTTCAATGGCTTACGAACCACAAGTACACGATTATCAACGAGTGTGAAAAAGAAACAAATATTGAATTAAGACTAGGCGATGGCATTTAACTTGACCGATAGCATGGTGTGCATTAAGACAAAACGCCCGGTTATCTGCGACTTTTTGAAGGTTTCTTGAGATCTGGGGGTGTAGCTCAGTTTGGTTAGAGCGCCGGCCTGTCACGCCGGAGGCCGCGGGTTCAAGTCCCGTCACTCCCGCCAACCCAATCGGGTACCCGGCATCGGTTGCTGGAAGAGCTGTGAACCATGGTTGGTGCCTTTGTTTCTGTGCGATTTCATTGAGGATATGAAGGCGAAGTGAAGAATATGGATGATGGCACCGCCTCATGATCGCGTCTCTATCGTTTCTAATGGAATATCTACCGATATTGATTTTCCTGGTCATTGCCGGGGTGATTTCTATTGGCGCGGTAGCGGCTTCCTATATCGCTGCACCGCAAAACCCAGATCCGGACAAGGTGTCCGCCTATGAGTGCGGCTTTGATGCGTTCGACGATGCCCGCGGGCGGTTCGACGTCAGGTTCTATCTCGTTGCCATTCTCTTCATCATTTTCGATCTGGAGGTGGCTTTTCTCTTTCCCTGGGCGGTTTCCTTCGGTGAGATTGGACTTTACGGCTTTTGGTCGATGGTAGTTTTCCTGGGCATCTTGACCATCGGTTTTATATACGAATGGAAAAAGGGGGCCTTGGAATGGGATTGAGTGACCGAAAATTAGCGAATTCGCCCGGCGCGCCGATACCACCCGGAGAAGTGCAAAACGCGGCGGTCAAGGTTGTCACGGACGAATTGGGCGATAAGGGTTTCGTCGTTGCCAAACTAGACCGGCTGATCAATTGGGCGCGTACGGGATCCCTCTGGCCGATGAGCTTCGGCCTTGCCTGTTGTGGCGTTGAGTTTATGCAGGTGATCGCTGCCCGTTACGATATCGACCGTTTGGGCATGATCCCGCGCGCCAGTCCGCGCCAGTCAGATGTGATGATCGTTGCAGGAACATTATGCAACAAGATGGCGCCAGCTTTTCGCAAAGTCTATGACCAGATGCCGGAGCCTCGATATGTAATTAACATGGGCAGCTGTGCCAATGGCGGCGGTTACTACCATTATTATTATTCCGTCG
>CAZUXZ010000244.1:0-33060 GCA_964624055.1 uncultured Rhizobiaceae bacterium
CCCAGTGAAATCCGTCCTGCTCATAACCGATCTGGCGCACTGCATCCCGGGCAACATCTCCCATCATGTCATGGGTAATTGATTCGGGGCCGCGCGCTTCCCCGGCCAGCACGATGCGATTCGTCGTTACCAGAGTTTCACCCGCTACGCGCGCTTCGGGTTCTACCGCCAAAAAGGTATCGACGATAGCATCCGAAATGCGGTCGCATACCTTATCTGGATGGCCTTCCGAAACGGATTCGCTGGTAAAGAGAAAATTGGACAGAGTCAAGAAATCGCCCCCCCTAAATATTGGCTCTAATCCAGCCGAAACATCTCCAAGCGCAAACGTGGCGCGTCGTTTTCGCTGCACCGTTTTGTGTCAATCTTTAGGCTTATGGTCAAGCGCTTTGCCCGACCTTGATAATGGAGGGTACTCATGACCCGCCTGTTAGTCGGTTTTCTCGCTCTCTCCGCCAGCAGCGGGTTTGGCGATCGCCTTGACTAGTTCAAAGACTTTTTTGCGTACGCTTGGATCCGTGATCCTATAATATGCTCGCACCAGTTCGAGCGTTTCCCGTTTAACCAGAGGGTCCCTGTCAAAGGAGGCAAAATTGGCGTCAGCTAGGCTTGGCGTCTTTGTGCCAACAATGTCAGGCGGCAAGTCATCAAAAAAATAAGAAACTGGAATATCGAGAACTTGCGACAATTGATACAATCTGCTGGACCCAATGCGGTTCGTCCCGCGTTCGTATTTTTGTACTTGTTGGAAAGTTAAATTTATCGCTTTTCCGAGCCTTTCTTGGCTCATTCCAAGCAATGTACGGCGTATGCGCAAACGTTTTCCAACGTGCACGTCTATCGGGTTTGGGTGAAGTGCCATGAGTTCTCTATATTAGAATCAATCGACTTGACGGAGTGCCGAGAAGTAGTTTTCATTTAAAGCAAAAGTAATTTTTAACGAGCCCTTTAGAAAAATATTTTCTTAACTTATTGAACTTTACCGTATCAAAAACCGGTTGTTTTTTTCAACTATTAATAGCAAAAGCATCACTTAATTAGTCTATTTTTGAAAGAGTTTATGGAGCTTTTTGCACGACTTCCTCGAAAAATTACGAGGCCCATTGAAATAAGAAACATGATTATCATCGTTCCATCGCCCATCACTGCATAGGGCGTGCGCCCGATTGCGCTGGGCAGTGGAGCATTTAGAACCCCTTCCGTCCCCAAAGATAGTCGTCCGACATAGCGGCCGAGCGGGTCCACGACAGCGGAGATTCCTGTATTGGCGGCGCGCACTAGCGGAAGGCCCTCTTCCACAGCGCGCAGACGGGCTGCCTGTAGGTGTTGGTAAGGGCCGGCGGTGTTTCCGAACCAGCCGTCATTGGTGATGTTAAGAATCCAGCCTGGCCTCGTCTCGCTGGAAACGACACGCCCAGGAAAGATTGCCTCATAGCAGATCAGCGGGCTGACCGGCGGCAGACCAGGAACCTCCAGAGTCTGTGCTCCGGGGCCCGAGGAAAAATCGACATCGCCATAGGTTAGTTTGGCGAAGCTCATGATGTTCCTGAGTGGCATATATTCACCGAAAGGAACCAAATGATGTTTGTCGTAGGTAAGTCGCAACAGACCGTTACTGTCCACGGCATGCAGGCTGTTCCACAACCGGAGCGATCCTTCTTCGCCTTTGCGACGAATCGCACCGGTTATGAGTAGTCCGTTCTTGGGCACGGCGGTGGAAAGCCAATCCGCCAGGCCCGGATCCTGACTGAGATTGTATGGCACCGCTGTCTCCGGCCAGATTATATGGCTGACGCTGTCGTACTTGCTCGCGAGCGTCATCTGCATATGCTTTTCCAGTGAGGCCTTACGAGTATCACCGCGCCATTTGAGTTCCTGAGGAATATTGGGTTGAACGATCAATAGATCGACACCAGCCACAGGGGGCGGATTTTGCAACGCTAGACGAATCGTTCCGCCGAACCAAATGCTGGCTAGAACAATGATCATCGCTACGGGCGCGCGCCAATTTCTCGCTACTATGCCTCCTCGTAGAGGTTCTGCGAGCAGCGAAAACGTGCCCGCTGCAAGTATCGTCATAAAGCTGAGGCCATAAGCACCGGTTACCGCAGCCATCTGGATCATCCCCTCAGAGACGGTCCAGGCTGTACCGATCAAATTCATCGGAAAGCCGCTCAATATGGTTCCGCGAAGCCATTCCGTTGCGGTCCAGGCGACGGCAAACAGAAGTATGCGGGCAAAACCGCTTTGGCGGCTGACGGAAACGGCGAGGGCGGCGAGAGCAGGGAACAGAGCCAACCCGGCGGCGAGGCAAATCACTGCGGGCACGGACAAATAGGTGAACTTGTCTGGGTCCGTCATTAGTGCCGCACCAACCCAATAAAAGGCGGCGAGAAAATGACCGAAACCGAACCACCAGCCGGAAAGCGTGGCACGCCAGGGCGAACGTGCTGCTGTTATCAGCCATAACAGCCCGGCAAAGGCCGGAATCAGTAGCGGTAGCCCATGAGCCGGTGGTAGAGCGCCGGCGGCCGCGACGCCTAAACAAAAACTAAGTAGCGAGCGGCGCCAGCCGCTCAGCGACGCAGCGCAATTTGAGAGATGTGCAAAAAAACCGAACTTGTAACGCGACTCCGCGCTGACGGTGCTGGGTGGGCTCACTTTGTGCCGATTTCGTCCGACGTTGCCGCCGTACTGACACGTACCCGCTTGACCCGTCTTGGATCGGCATCAATGATTTCAAAGGAGAGTCCCGAAGGGTGGCTCAGCCGGTCATGTTTCAGGGGTACGCGGCCGGCAAGGCGCGAGACGAGACCGCCTACAGTCTCAATATCTTCATCGAGTTCACTTTCTCTGAGCGTGACAGAAAAATGCATCTCCAAGGCTTCGATTTCTGTCCGCGCGTCGGCCTCGACGCTGCCATCGTCGGTCTGGCTTAAGCTCGGCGTCGGCAATTGGTCATGTTCATCCTCAATCTCACCGACGATTTCCTCGACCAAGTCTTCAATGGTTACGAGGCCGTCGGTGCCGCCATATTCATCGACGATGATTGCCATATGGAGGCGGCTGGTTCGCATTTTGGCGAGGAGGTCTACCACCGGCATGGATTGCGGCACGAACAGAACCGGCCGGACAATATTTTGTAGGCGGAACTGCGCCACATCGTTCCACAGCGCCAAAACATCTCGGATATGCACCATGCCGACGATCTCATCCAATGTCTCGCGGAAGACTGGCATACGCGAATGGCCGCTTTCCTTGATCGCTTCGATGATGTCCGCGAGGGTGGCACTTTCCTCCACTGCGACGATATCAGGCCGGGGTACCATAGCGTCCTCGGCGCTGAGGTGGCCGAGACGCAGCAGGTTCATCAGGAGGTCGCGCTCTTCCGGCGTGATCTGTTCGGAGATGTCTTCCTCTTCTTCGATCAATTCCCCTAGGGATTCCTGCCATGTCGAATCGCCATTGCGGCCGAAGGCGCGCAACAGCCAACCGCTGAGGGAACGTACCAATGAAGGTTCGGGGTGGTTCTTTTCACCGGGCGTATCCGCCTCGGTTATCGGTAGAGCTTTGTCGTTATTGCTCATTGCACTCCACTGCACTGGACAGGCGCGTAGGGGTCGTCGATTCCTATTGTGGCGAGCGCGCGTGTCTCGAGCGCTTCCATGGTCTCGGCATCGTCGTCATTGCCATGATCATAACCCAACAAGTGGAGCACGCCATGGATTACCAAATGACTCAAATGGTCGCTTAGACCGCACCCGGCCTTTTTTGCTTCTGAGGCGGTTCTTTCGAGTGAGATTATCACATCGCCGAGCGTGGCGCGTTCCCCGTCGTCGCCATAGGCAAAAGCGAGCACATTGGTCGCTTTGTCGATGCCGCGATAATCGTAGTTAAGCGTGTGTAACATGGCGTCATCTGCCAGCACGATGGTAAGCTCACCGATCTTCGAATACGGTTCCATGGCAAGCGCAGCTTTGGCAGCCTTTCGAGTCACGCGCTGAGCCTCAGGAAGCGCGGTTCGCCATGCCGCGTGGCGAATTTGAATCCCGATCTCCATTTTTGTCCTTATTGTTCTCCTTGCCGCTCTCGGCAGTTTGTCGCAGATTGGTTGCAGGATATTCAATTCGGCTGTGATAGACGCCCATCACCAGAACACGGACGAAAGCCTCTTCAATGCGGGTCAAATCAGCTATGGTAAGCGGGCAGTCTGCGAGTTGTCCGTCCATCATTTTTTCGGCAATGATCTTACCTACCCGATCGCGCAGTTCCGTAGGGCTTGGGTCGTCAAGTGCGCGGGTTGCGGCCTCCACGGAATCACCGAGCATGAGAATGCCGGATTCGCGTGTCATTGGTTTTGGGCCCGGATATCTATAATCCGACTCTTTAACGGCGCGCCCCCCCGCCGGCGCCCGTTCTAAAGCGCGTTGGTGAAAGATGCGCAACAGGGTAGTGCCCTGATGTTGGGTCACCGCTTCGATCACCGGGCGGCCGAGATGATAAGCGCGCGCCAGCTCAATGCCCTCGGTGATATGGGCGAAAATGATACGCGCCGATAATTCTGGCGGTAGGCGGTCATGGATATTTCCTTCGCGCTGATTCTCAGCGAAGTAGACCGGGCGCACGGATTTACCGATATCGTGATAAAGCGCCATGACACGGCATTTGAGCGTATTGGCGCCAATCGCCTCAGCCGCCGCCTCGGAGAGGTTGGCGATCATGACCGAATGATGATAGGTGCCCGGCGAATTTAGGGCGAGTTGCTTCAACAGGGGATGGTCGCCGGTGGCAAGCTCCATCAAGCGCACATCGGTGACTTCGTTGAAGACATATTCGAAGAGTGGAAGCAGCAGCATGGCGAAGGCGGCGACTAGACCGCCGGAAACGATGGCGAAGGCGAGCACGATGGGAATTTCAGAATAGACGCTGCCACCACCGAGAATTAGCACCAGCGGAACCGTCGCCGTCTGCACCGCGGCCACCGCGGCACCGACCATCAACAGATCCTTGCGGTGGCGGCAACGTCGTGCGCCGATACCGGCCACCAGCACGCCGATAAGGTAAAAGGCGGCTAGCCAGATATCGCCGTCGGCATGATAGGTGACGAGGAGAGAAAGAATCACGCCAACCATCAGGCTGACCCGCGCATTGACGAAGATCGAAATAATCACCGCCGATAGCGCGACGGGGCTCAGAAAAGCCGCGGCGGGGAGTTCGATGCCGATCCCTTCAGCAATGCCGCGACCGGCATAAAGCGCGCCGATAGCGAGTAGGCCGGTGATAGTGATCGCGGCTAGGGTGATATAGCCGTTCTTGCGGGTGAAGTGGAGCGGCTGTTTGCCGGAACGGAAGAAGAAAGCGCCTAACCCGACGAGCCCAGCGAGGAAAACCGCAAAAGCGACGCTGTCGACCCAGCCGAGTCCGCCTTGCCGTGCGTCGTTTAGTGCCATCAGGCGCGCCCTTGCGCGGACCGTCACACGGTCGCCTTCGCGGACGATCACTTCGCCGCGGCCAATATGCATCGTCGCTTCCTTGACCGAGGCTAGCGCCGCATTTCTAGCCTGCTGGGTAGCTTCCGTGTTGTAGACAATATTCTGGTCGGTCAACGCTAGGCCAGTTTCCAAAATCCAAGTGCGCAAGCTCCGCGCTGAGCCATAGGGCGCTTCGCCGGCTTTCGCTCGCATCATCCGCCAGGCTCCTGCGACATCGATAATGGCATCAAAATGATAGAGGTTGGTACTTTCTTCGCCGCCGACGCGGCGAAGTTCGATCGCCCCCCGTTCCGGCAGCATGGCGCGGTCCGCCATAACCATCCGCTCGGCTGGGAGTGCCAAGAAAAAGGCAAGGGCGGCGCCAGCGTCTTCGATGTCAGGAAGGCCCTCCAGGAGTTGAAACACCCCAGCATTTACCGGCAGTCCCAATTCGGCTTCGAACGAGGCGAGCCGCTGGTCGATGGGCACTTCGCCCTGAATAGCGCGCGCCTTAACGTTTTCGATTGCGGCCAGCGCATTGTTGCGTCGGTCAAAAAGAAATTCGGCATCGTAATCGAAACTAGGATACACCGCCGCCACCGCTTGGGTGCGTCGAAGCTCGGTCTCTTCGGGATCGGCGACTTCCAGACCGCGATCCGCCCGAATGGTGTCTTGGGCAATGCTACCTAGTGCTGGTATTGGTAGATCCGATGAGCCGAAGGGCGCAAAAAGGGCCGTCATGGCGATTACAAATAGAACAAGGAGCGGCCAATCGAGCAACGGGCGCGCGACATTCCAGTGCTCCTCTGCCAGGGCTCGGATCGCTGATGCCGAGAGCAATTTGCGCTCTGACTCGAGACTACGTTGAGCCAAGCTGTCGGAACTGTCGGTCATTTATGGCCTCCCGCACTGGTCGCAGCACGCGCCCTCTTCTCGCGTTTTTCATATGCGCGGACAATGCGCGTCACCAACGGGTTACGCACCACATCCTCATTCGTGAATCGAATAAATGCGGCGCCTTTCATATTCTCCAGGGTCTCCACCGCTTCGGCCAGCCCGGACCGCGATCCGGGAGGTAGGTCGACCTGCGACAGATCGCCCGTCACCACCATGCGGGAATGTTCCCCGAGGCGGGTTAGAAACATTTTTATTTGAACCGGTGTGGTATTTTGAGCTTCGTCAAGAATGACAATAGCATTGGAGAGCGTACGCCCCCGCATGAAAGCGAGCGGTGCAATTTCAATGTCACCAGATTCCAGTCGTTTCAGCACTGCATCGGTAGGCATCATATCGTTGAGTGCGTCGTAGAGCGGTCGGAGATAGGGGTCGACCTTCTCCTTTATGTCTCCAGGCAGGAAGCCAAGCCGCTCGCCTGCTTCGACTGCCGGGCGAGACAGTATGATGCGGTCGACTTGGCCGGTTAGATACATCGACACCGCGACGGCGACGGCAAGGTAAGTTTTGCCGGTTCCCGCCGGACCGAGGCCGAACACCAGTTCGTGGCTGCGCAGGGCGTCGATATAGTCGACTTGGCGCGGCGAGCGCGGTGCAACTGGGCGTTTGCGTGTCTGGATCGGCTCGGAGGCAGCGCTTGGTGTGTTGTCGATGTCTATTCCGCCACCCGGAGCCCGTGTGCCGGCCATGCGGATTGCGCCATCGATTTCGCTGCTATCCAACGCGTGTCCCTGTTTGAGCCGACCGTATAAATCATTGAGGACGGCTTTTGCCAAATGCACCGGTTCGCTAGGGCCGGATATTTCTAGCTCATTACCGCGCGAGCTAATCATGACACCGAGCTTATGCTCAATTTGGGCAATGTTGCGGTCATGCTCACCAAACAGCATCGCCAGCAGTGCGTTTTCGTCGAAACGCATATGAGTCTGGGCGCTCGTTTTATCAGGGTCGGTCGTTTCCATGACAGGGCTATGACTCAAGCAGATTACTCCCTTTCCGGTGCCGCAACCAGCGAGCTGCTCGGCGTCGTGGGCGCCGTCGGCTCCCGGGCCGGCTGCCCCGCTAGGCTGTTGGTATGCGCTTCGGTGACGAAGATATCCGAAGTGCGGCCGCGGAAATCCGCTGACAAATTGGCATGCACCCATTGGCCGTAGGGTGAGCGGCCCAGCATCTGGTTAGCATGCCGGCCAGGTTTTTCGAATAGCACCGGCAAGGTACGGCCGATCATGGTAGAATTGAAGGCGGCTTGCGAACGGGCGAGCACGGATTGCAAGGCGGCGAGCCGCGCGCTTTTTATAACTTCCGGCACCTGGTCTTCGCGTTCTGCTGCTGGCGTGCCTGGTCGCGGGCTGTATTTGAAGGAATAGGCTTGGGCGTAGCCGATCTTCTCCGCGAGTGCCAGGGTGTCCTCAAACTCGGTATCGCTTTCACCGGGGAAGCCAACGATAAAGTCGCTCGATAAGGCGATGTCGGGACGTGCCGCGCGCAAATCGCTGACCAGATGACAATAATCATTGGCGGTGTGTTGGCGGTTCATTGCCTTGAGAATACGATCGGACCCAGACTGCACCGGAAGGTGCAGAAACGGCATGAGGTTGGGCACATCGCCGTGGGCGGTGATCAAATCTTTGCTTAGATCGCGCGGATGAGAAGTTGTGTAACGCAGCCGCTCAAGACCTTCCATTTCGGCCAATTTGCGGATCAGGCCGGCGAGCGACAGCTCTTTATCGCCGTTCTCCCCATGATAGGCGTTGACATTTTGCCCGAGGAGCGTGATTTCGCGCACGCCTTGGCCTACTAGCCGGTGCGCCTCGCGCTCGATATCGCCCACAGGCCGTGAATATTCTGCACCGCGCGTATAAGGCACGACACAGAATGTGCAGAATCTGTCGCAGCCCTCCTGAATAGTGAGAAATGCGGAGACGCTGGTTTCCGAATCGGAATTACCACCTGTCTCCGGCAGATAGTCAAACTTGCTTTCCGCCGGAAACTCGATTTCTACCACTGCTTCGGCCTCGGCACGGCGCAACAATTCGGGCAGACGGTGATAGTTTTGGGGTCCCATCACGAGATCGACGAAGGGGGAGCGGCAAAGCAGTTCCTCACCTTCCGCTTGGCCGACGCAACCGCCGACGGCGAGCATCATCCCCTTACCCTTGCGCCTACGCGCCTGTTTGAATCGATTAAGTCTGCCCAGTTCGGAATAGAGTTTTTCTGCAGCCTTCTCACGGATGTGGCAGGTGTTGAGAATCACCAGGTCCGCATCTTCCGGCGTATTCACCTCTGCATAGCCATGCGCCGCCAGGACATCCGTCATGCGGGCGGAGTCGTAGACGTTCATCTGGCAGCCATAAGTTTTAACGTAGAGTTTTTTCCTCAAACCGTTAACCACTGCCGATCGCCACGCTATACGATCAGGCGCGCTGCAACAGGCAAAAATTCAATGTTGATTGAGTGTTCGCATTTCTTAGCTACGAATCTAGCACCCGGCCAAATGCTGTCAAGCCGGGGTCATTGGCATCGGAGCACTCGTTAGGCTGGTTTGGAGGCCCACCAAGCGGGTTTGGCGGGTTTGTTTAGGCGCCCGTGAATGCCGTTTGAGACACCGTTCGCTATTACTTGGTGGCAGTGGGTGGCCAATTCCTTGCGTGACGGGAAATCGGCAATGGAGATGGGCTCATGAAACTCAACCGCCACCGTGGTTTGTCCGAGGCCGAACACGTTCCACAAATGGCTAGCCAGTTCCATGTCGCCATACCAAGCAAAATAGGGTCGGTAACCGCGTCCAATCGGTATGCCGTCGAGTCGAACTTAGGATACCGATACCGGCTGAACCATGGGTTGTTTTCCGTTGATGTCCCGCTCGGCGACTCCAAAAAATGCGCTTTTAAATGGTAGCACCCGGTTTCCGGCGCTGCTGGTGCCCTCCGGGAAGAGGATTAAATTGTCTCCAATTTTGAGGCGCTGGACCATTTTGTCACGATGCTCCGCGGTGCGGCTTACTCGGCGCTGGATGAACACGGTCCGTTGTAGGCGCGCCAGGAGGCCAAATAAGGGCCAGTTGCGAACCTCGGCCTTGGCGACGAAGGAGGCTGGAAGCATCGCTCCCAGTACCGAAATATCTAGATAAGAGTTGTGGTTGCAGACGAACAGCGTCGACCCCTTGCGCGCGATATTGCCATATTGCTCGATGCGGAAGGCGAGTAGCCGGCAGACACCGCGATGCCAAATCATCGGTAGACGTTTCGACATCGGAAGATTTAGTCCGACGAGAATCAGCTGAACCGGCAAAAGGGCTGCCGTCCAACCGACAAAGCGAATCGCGGTGAAAAGAGCGGTCATGTAAGCTTATCTCTATATTTGCGTGTGACGAGGTCAGTCTTGACAACGATGCTCACATCGACGCTGTTCCATTGCGGGTCAATCACGGCGCCGTCTCCTACGAAACCGTTGAGCCGTAAATAGCCTTTGATCAGCGGTGGGATTGCGCGAATTGCGGCGTGAGTGTTGATCTCCTCCTTCGCCATTCTGTTCATCTCAACGAAATGCTCCGGCTGAGCCACCGGGCGCATTTCTTCCGGTGCCATGTGGAAATGATAAAGATAGGAGAGCGTCAATGTATGGGCATTCGGATCAATGCCTTGGAAACTGGCGCACCCGAACATGAGCGGGACTTCGTAATGCATCACATAAGCGGCGACGCCACGCCATAAGAGAGTCATGGTGGCGCGGTTGCGATAGCGTTCTTCCACGCAGGATCGTCCAAGTTCGAGAAGCTCGCCAGGATTCATAAGAACTCGGTCGATATTATATTCCCACGGGGAGTAGAAACCGCCGTGACAATCGGCCACCGAACGGCGGAGGAGGCGATAGGTTCCGACAACTTGCTCGCTGCCTGCGCGGCGGTCTCTGTCTATCACTAGGAGGTGGTCGCAATATACGTCGAACCGGTCGAAATCCCGTTTTTTCGACGCCATTTCATCGCTTGGCTGCGCGGTCATTTCTTCATAGAACACACGATAGCGTAGCGATTGAGCAGCATCTATGTCGGACTCACCATCTGCCAGGCGGACAGTAAGGCTGCCCGCATTGATCCCCGACATGAAATCTTGGTCACCCACGAATTTATATATCCTCGTCCTTTGGCCTCGTGCCAAGGGGAACTGCATAGAGCTCTAGGCGGTGGCCGACTAGCTTGTAACCCAGTTTTTCAGCGACCGCTGCTTGTAGCTGCTCAATTTCACGGTTTTGAAACTCGATCACCTTGCCGCTCTTCACGTCGATCAAATGGTCGTGATGGTCTTGGTCGGCTTGTTCATAGCGCGCGCGGCCATCGCCGAAATCGTGCCGTTCGAGAATGTCGACCTCCTCAAAGAGGCGCAATGTCCGATAAACCGTTGCTAGACTGATGCGGTCGTCGATTGCATTAGCGCGTTCATACACGATCTCGACGTTAGGATGATCATCCGCTTCCGACAAAACCTGTGCGATTACGCGGCGTTGGTCGGTCATTTTCAAGCCAAGCTCGATACATTTTTGTTCTAAGTTTGTCCGGCCTAGATTAGGGTTTGAAGTCATTTCCCCGTTACTCCTCGTGCTCGCCTCGTCTGCCATTATAGCCCCATGGCGAGCCGCGTCCATGCGTGCTGATGTTTGGCGGTGAAATTGGAATGATCCCGGGGTAACAGCGCTAGCTAGATTTAGTTTCCAAGTTACAGTTTCTTGGCCAATTTGCTGTGTTTAGGGACGTAGGTTTGCGCAACCACCGGGTAATCCGACGGCAGTCCCCAGCGGGCGTGATATCTTTCGGGTGCCATAAGATGGCGACGTAGTATCTTTAGCTTTATGCCGTCTTATTGATTGGTCGGATAATCGTCTATTACCGACCGGTTGATCGGAACTTCAAGGGCTTTTGATGCGTCGAAGCGGTTATTGCACTCTGCCAATACTACACAAGGTGATACGGGAACATTCTTAATGAAACCCGGTAAAGATTCTGAGGTTACACTGTTATTCACTATCTGCGAGGAAAAAGTTTTGTTTTCAGGTCAATAATAGTCCGTATATTATTTGTATTTTATATATTAAATTCTATAAATTCTGAATAATTCATTCAGATAATAGTAATCTTTTAGGTAAGAAATGCGCCTCTGAGTTGATGTGTGTATACTTAATTGCCTTTATCATAGGCTGGGCGACATAAGCCTACAACGCTGGGTCAAAGCGTCTACGTTCGGTCCGTAGCGCCGTCGATAATAGTGCGGGCGGCGGCCGATAACTTCAAATCCCGAATTTTCATATAGGCGGCGAGCAGCCATATTGTCCTCTGCGACTTCAAGGAAAAGCGCATCAATTTCTTGGGTTATGGCATGCGTCTTGGCGGCGTCAAGCAGGACGCCGCCCAATCCATTTCGCCGAACGGCGGGCGCGACAGCCAGGGATAGGATTTCTCCCTCCTGGCCGCTTGAGCTGCAGATTATGAAGCCTATGGTCTTACCGCGCGGTCGGCAAAACAAACCAAATGTACCCGGTGCCGAGAGAATTTTGCTGAGCAGTTCGGCGTGCCAAGAATCTTCGAAGCAGGTTGCATGGAGCGCCGCTACGCCTGGAAGGTCGTAGCTTTTCATCAATTCAATTTGAACTGGATCGGGTGTTGGAGATTCCATCGCTTACCTGGCCTATATTATTTGATAGGACCGATACCTGGGTCACGCAAGTAAAGCGGCGCCACGGGTTTGATGGCGGTAATGTCGTGTCCGCTTCTGGCAATATGGGTGGCGATGGTTGCTGCTTGTGGGTGTGGTGGGCTTGCCGATTTCAGGTAATCCTGGCCGCAGGTATCCAAGATTTTAGCCGCGATATCCGCGCCGCTGCCGATCAACAGGAGAGGTGGTCTCTCGCCTAAGGTTTGCATGAGGCGGTCTGGAAGGGTTTTTGCGGCAGTAGCAAAGGGCGCACCGACGGCTTGGCCATCTTCCTGGAAGAACTGCCCATATACTTGATCGCGCCGTGCATCAAGCGTGGAGAGGATAACCCGTCCCTGCTGCTCGTCTGGTGTGGGTGCGGCGGCAAGCGCTTCCAGGGTAGTGATGCCAACCAGTGGCACATTACTCGCTAACGCCAAGCCACGCGCCGTTGCAAGGCCTATACGCACTCCGGTGAATGAGCCCGGCCCGATGGTTACAGCGATTAGGTCGAGGTTGGCATAATCGAAGTCTGCCTCTCCCATTACCGCATTCACCATGGGCATCAGGATTTCTGCTTGGCGACGGTTTGCTAATTCTTCCCGTCCCGCAATGATAGAACCACTCGACCAGCACGCGACGGAACAGGCTGTTGTGGCAGTATCGAGAGCTAAAAGCTTCATTTGATTTGCTCGCTACTGATGTCCAATAGAAATATAGTCGAATTGATGCGGGGAAGTTGCGAAATTGAATTGTGTGCTAAATTACCACTATCATCCCCCAGGTCAGCCCGGCAATATGGCGCTGTTTTCGCAGCATGTCGGGCAGTTATTGCTAATATTTAATGGAATCGGCGCATCGCCCGGCGCCTAAGAAAGCATGAGTTTGAAGCGAATATCTTCACCTGAATTTGATGTCGACCTCGCGCTTGCCTACGCGACCGACGATAATTTTACTGGTCGGGCAATTTACCGAAAAGCGGCTTGTTGGCTGCATGCCGATGCGGCGGCAGCTTTAACCCGTGCCATCAAACTTGCTGCCGAGCTTGGTCTGAAGTTTCGCGTATTCGACGCCTATCGCCCCGTAGAAGCGCAATGGAAATTATGGAATCATAATCCGGATCCCGATTTTCTTGCCGATCCTCGGCGAGGGTCGCCGCATTCTCGCGGTGTCGCCATCGATCTCACCTTGATGCGTGCCGATGGAACGCCCCTCGAAATGGGCACCAAGTTTGACGATTTCAGCGAGCTCGCGTTTCACAATTGCCCGAGACTCACTCCCGAAACTCGCCGTAATCGCTATTTATTGCTTGGATTGATGTCCAGTGCCGGATGGGACCATTATTTAAACGAATGGTGGCACTATCAACTCTATAACCCAAGGCGTTACCCGTTGTTGTGGGACAGCGCCGCAAGCACGGGAATGATGTTGGAGCAGTGATGAAGGCGAAAATGAAATTTCTTGGGCGGCGCGTAAAGCGATGGCTGGCAGCACTAGTGATCGGTGTAGCGAGCACTGTTCCTGCATCGGCTTTGGCCGCGGATTCGGCCGTAATCATTCAATATCATCGATTTGGAGAGACTAATCGGCCGTCGACCAACATAACCCTTGAGCAGTTTGAGGCCCACCTCGCTCATCTCCAGACCGGTGGCTACACGGTGCTTCCGGTGCCACATATTGTCGCGGCGCTCGGCGCCGGGCAGCCGCTGCCAGACAAAGCCATCGGCATCACCATTGACGACGCGGCAAAATCGGTCTTTCACGCTGCCTGGCCGCGCCTACGCGAGGCGGGATTCCCATTCACACTGTTCGTTTCCACCGACGCGGTCGACCAGCGGCGATCCAGTTCCATGAGCTGGGATGAAATTCGAATTCTGGTGGACGCGGGTGTGACGATCGGTAATCACGGTTCGGCCCATGGCCATATGTGGAAGGATGGCCCGGAGGCTGCACGGCGCGACGTGATGGGAGCGCAGGAGAGATTTCAGAAGGAGCTTGGCTTTATGCCTCGCCTCTTCGCCTATCCATACGGTGAATATGACCTGGCGCTGCGCGATCTTATCGAGGAACTCGGGTTTGAGGCTGCATTCGGGCAGAATTCGGGTGTTGCAGGCAAGGGTGCGGATCGTTTTACCCTACCGCGATTTTCGCTAAACGAAACCTATGGCGATGAAAAGCGCTTCCGGTTGATTATCGACACGCTGCCTATCCCAGTGAGGGATGTCACTCCTGCGGAGTCGATCCTGACCACCAATCCGCCGCATATTGGCTTCACTGTCGACGAATCGATCGACGAGGTTGATAAGCTTGTCTGCTACGTGTCGGGCATCGGGTCGGTGCAGCTAGAAATTCTCGGCGAACGCCGAGTTGAGCTACGCATGTCCGAGCCTTTCGTGCGTGGCCGCAATCGAGTCAATTGCACCATGCCTGGACCGGATCGGCGCTGGCGCTGGTTCGGCCTACAATTTTTGGTTCCGTAGAGCGGGTCACGGCTTTTCAAATTCGCTTTGAGACCCGATAAACCGTGTGAATACGGTTTAGATTCGTTTTAGGATTGCCAGTCGTTCCGTGTGGTGTTGTACCGAGTCCAGCGGTCTTCATGAAGGCGGGCGTGGTCGAGCGGCAAAAGTTCGTTGACGTGCATGATGCGCCTAAGAGTTTTAACATAGGCTATGCCGCGCTCCGAATATCTTATCAATTCGCCCGCCAGGGTATGGCCATCTATTGGGTTGTCGTGATTGCGCAGCCATTTCCGTGCAGCACGGAACTCCTTATAGGCGAGATGATAATTTAGATTGTGGATGTATGAGCGCACGCCTTCAATCAAGTTCTCATAGACGCGAATGAGATGGCGACGCCCGTTGGCACGCTCTTCTGGCAACATTCCGTTTGACGCCGAAAAAGTATATTGGCCGAACAGCGCATTGCCTTCTCGGGCGAAGCGCGAGGTTCCCCAACCAGATTCTTCTGCTGCTTGGGCAATGGCCAGTGAGGGCGGCACAATGTCGACTCGCGCCATAAACACATCCCAATCGTAGGGGTTCGTTTCATAACGATTGGCCATTTGATAAAGCCAATCGCGCTGCTCATCAGTCAAGGACACACCGCTATCGAGAATGTCGCGGAGTTTTTGCAGCTTCTTCCGTGTCGCCAAAATATCCTCATTGACGCGCAGCACAACTGGCAAAATCGTCTTGATGAAGACCCGCTTGCGCAACGTCACCGATGTTTCTTCGGCTATATCTTCCGGCAGCTTTTCTAGATAAACACGCGGAACGTGACTGCCTGGCTCCCGTATATCTATATCTGCCAAATCGTAATCAAGGCGATCGAAATGGGCGTCTAATGCCGCGACAGTTGACATCACGCCAGAGAGGGAAGGCTTCAGCGCTGGCTTAGGAAGCGGCAATAGTATTGCCACCGTTGCCGCCGAATTTTTAACCAGACGCGGCTTGGTGGGGGGTGGCAAGAAGCCATAGCTGCCGGCAGCGCTTTCAAACACAGTCGAAGAATTAAACACCGCCGAGGATGTCGCTGCCAAGCTTACATTATTAGGATACTCAAAAGATACCTCAGCAAACTTTTCCGCAAATCCAGTGGGCCGTGCCCCGAAAAATCTGTTGTAGATCGCCACTTTCTGTTTGGTAAAACGCAATTCCGTCGTCGCCGGCTCAGCGTCGGAACGCCGGGTAACCGTACTGTTTGCGAAGACCGATGGAGCGGATGTTTCTTTGTCCACTGGTCGGGGAGCTATAGCAAGAAATTCAGGTCGTAACGTCAGTCTCTCAAACTGCACCTTGGGCTTATCGACCGCAAATTCTGCACTCCGCTCTCTCAACGGACTGACCAGCGCCAACACCCCGACTGCGATCACAGCGCACGTTAAGACGGCAACCGCCGGCTTAAACAAAGGCACGTTGGCCCAGGGCAAGACTTGCGCCTCGCTGATCTCGCCGCAGCTCTCTGTCACGGTCTTGTCCTGCACAGTCTCTCCCTCATTCAATTCGTCAATCGGCACTCGCCATTATCCGAACCCGTCGGTGATCAGACCGCGCGCACCTCAATGACTTCGGGGATGTAATGTCGCAGCATATTTTCAATGCCCATTTTCAAAGTCGCGGTCGAACTCGGGCATCCCTGACAAGCGCCCTGCATCTGCAACATCACAATGCCATTCTGAAAGCCCCGATAAACGATGTCACCGCCGTCCATAGCGACGGCTGGACGTACACGGGTATCCAGCAGTTCTTTAATTTGTCCGATTATTTCCGCGTCCGCACCGTTCTCGCCGTGATCAGCATGGACTCCGCCCACCTCTGCCGCTTCGGCCATAACCGGCTGGCCCGACACGAAATGTTCCATTAGAACGCCGAGAATGACTGGCTTGAGAATCTGCCAGTCGGCATCCTCGGATTTGGTGATGGTTACGAAATCGTTACCGAAAAACACCCCGACGACGTCATCGACTAGAAACAGGCGCGACGCTAAAGGAGAGCGCTCGGCTTCCTCTACGTTACGGATGTCAATCGTTCCCTCGGCCAGTACCGTCCGTCCCGGTAAGAACTTCAAAGTGGCCGGATTAGGGGTCTGTTCAGTCTGAATGAACATTTCTTTTTCTGCCTGTAGTTGCTGGCAGCCTTTGTCAGGCCGCTCAAATTTGTACCGGGAATGTGGGACAGACAGACCAAGATATCAAGTCTCGCGGGGAAGCCATTGGTTGGTAAGGTAAATATATGGTTAGGGATTTCTGACAATTTGAGGCAATTGCCATTTTCCCTGGGTTGGCATTTTAAGCCTTATCCGTTGGGTTCTTTTAACGACCTAATTTTGCCTATTCATTGTCGAAAACTTGCCGGGTCAAGTCAGGTCGCGAAGTTGTTGATCGCTGAGATTCCCGGGCACAACCACCAGTGGAATATTAAGTCGCCCCGCAAGTTGACCTGCCAGCCAGGAGATGAGGGAGCCATGTCCGTCATCAGGCGGTGCTGCGCCGACTACTAAAAGGTCGATCGTTTCACTCTCTTCAATATGGGCGAGTATCTCCTCACCAATACTGCCTTCGCGGATGTGGCGCGATGGCTTTGCGCCGAGAATAATCTCCACCTCGTGAGCCATTTTTTCCAAAAGCGTTTCGGCTTCATCAAGGGTTTCCTCACGCATTCGCTCGCCGACCGCTGCCCAATGTTGAAACTCCGGCGGTTGTGTAACATGGAGAAGCGCTACGCCACCACCGGAGTTCTGTGCACGCAGAGCTGCGAAGCGCGCGGCCACTGCGGAATGTTTGTCATGCGCCACGCAAACCAAAAACGTGATCTGGCCCGCGATATGCGCCCTGGTTCGCTGTTTTCCGGATTCGTTCACGGCAACCTCACTGGATCGTCAAATTTTTCGAAAGGCGACACCGCCAATCCATCCTGCCACCAGCGCTGCGGCAATGGCAATTAGACCGTAAAGCACGCCTTCATTCTTGGCGAAATTGAAAATCTTGGCCGACAAGCCTGATTTTTCCACCGTCAGGCGGGATTTTAGCCGGCTTCGTACCTCGGTGTTATGCACGAGAATCGTTTCCGCGATATATTCCCCCGTTGGCACACTTGCCGGTAGAGTCAATGTAGCCCGAAAAAGACTGTCGCCTATCAGCACGATGTTGCCGATCTCTGGCTTGTACATTTCTTCGCGTACCCGATCGCGCCGTAGCGCATCGCGGAAATTGTCGACCTCATCCTCGGTACGTGTCCATACCGTGTTGAGAAGAATATGTTCGGTGCCGATCTGATTGCGGTCGAGTGCTCCCAGGTCCATAATTTCCTCGATCGGGCGGGAGGCGGCGATCGCATAAAATTGCGGCACATCGCGAAAGGCCACGGCATCTTGGTTGATCCAAATACCTGCCACCTGACGCTTGCGCCGCACCACCACCGGCGCTTCTGGACCGCGCAAGGTAACTATAATATCGCCGGACAGCGTTTTTACTCCGTAAAGAATGACCGTGCTTCCGGTGAAGCCCGAATCGACCTCAATTTTCTTTGGCAATAGATCGACCAGCAGCGGATGATCGTTCGCCTTGAGCGGCGAGGTCGCAAGAATGATTGGCGCCGGCAGGGCCAGGATAGCGGCGGCGAAAAGGATCCGACGTAACATCAGCGCAACACCATGGAGGTCGCGCTAAAAAGATCGTCGGGTCGCGCTACTAGGCCGTAAAGCAGCCGCCCGCTGACGGCGAGGACCATGATCGCCAGTAGGCCTCGCAAATACTCGCCCTGGATTCGAAACCCGACCCGGGTGCCATATTGCGCACCAATCACCGCTCCGACCGCGAGCAAGAGTGCGAGGATGATATCGACATTGTGGTTCTGTACCGCGTGTGCGAGGGAGGAGACTGTGCTGATCACGACGATGCCGAATAGCGAGGTTCCTACCACTACGCTGGTCGGCATGCCAATGAGATAAATCATCACTGGTAACATGATAAATCCGCCACCAACCCCCATGAAGGCGGCGAGCAGGCCCATCAGAAAACCCACGAACACCGGAGGTAGCGCGCTAACGTAGAGCTTTGAGCGGCGAAAGCGCATCTTCAGCGGCAGACCGTGAAACCAATTGTGCTGATGCGCCTTGCGCCGCCGCCGTGCATTTTGCCGGAGTGTCGCGCGCGCGCTTTCGAAGCCCATCAGAGTGCCGACGATGGCAAGAAACACAACATAAAAAAGCGAAATGACGAGATCAATCTGACCGGCCTCGCGCAGTGACTTAAAAAGCCAAACGCCGAGCCAGGAGCCAACGATACCACCGCCGAACAATAGCCAGCCCATATGGAAATCGACATTGCCGCGTCGCCAATGAGCCATCACGCCCGAGACCGAGGAGGCGACGATTAGAGTGGTGCCGGTGCCCACAGCGACGGTCGGTGGCACACCGAGAAAAATGAGCAGCGGGGTCATTAGAAATCCGCCGCCGACCCCGAACATACCGGACAGAAAGCCAATTGCTCCGCCAAGGCTGAGCAGCAAAAATACGTTCGTCGAGATTTCCGCAATCGGAAGATAGATTTCCATCAACGCCGCCCTTTCGAGGCTTGCGTCGTGTATCGCGCTTGCGGACCCTTCAGCGCAAGATAAATATATTCTGCTTCAGGGGCGCAGCAGACCGACGATTTCCTTAATACCTTGCAAGTTGGGCTCGGCGATCGCTGCAGCGCGCTCGGCGCCGTCTCGCAGAATTTCGTCGATAAAATCACTAGAGCTGATCAGGCGATTCATTTCGGCGGCGATCGGCTCAAGCTTGGCGGCAGCTAGATCTGCTAGATCGTTCTTGAAAACGGCAAAGCCTTTGTCGGCATAGCGCGCTGTAGCTGTTTCCACGCTTTCATCGGCGAGGGCGGCGTAGATACCAAGTAGGTTCGCTGCTTCGGGGCGATTTAGCAGGTCATAACTTATGGCTGGTTCGGAATCTGTCTTGGCGCGGCGAATTTTGCGCTGAATGGTCTCGGCGTTGTCTGTTAAATTGATGCGCGAATTTTCCGATGCATCCGACTTACTCATTTTCGAGCGCCCGTCGCGCAGACTCATCACCCGAGTCGCCTGGCCCAATATCATCGGTTCCGGCAGGGGGAAATAGTCCTGATCATAGATGCGGTTGAAGGTTCCGGCGATATCGCGTGAGAGCTCTAAGTGCTGCTTTTGGTCTTCGCCCACAGGCACATGGGTGGCGTGGTAGAGGAGAATGTCCGCCGCCATTAGCACTGGATAGCTATACAGGCCGAGCACCGCATTGTCGCGCTTCTTGCCGGCTTTCTCCTTGAACTGTGTCATGCGGTTGAGCCAGCCGAGAGGTGTAAAGCAATTTAGGATCCAAGCAAGCTCCGAATGGGCAGCAATTTGGCTCTGGTTGAAGATGATCGAGCGATTGGGGTCGATTCCGGCAGCAACTAAACCGGCGGTTACCTCACGTGTATTTGCTTTTAACTCGGCTGGGTCCTGCGGCACGGTGATGGCATGTAGGTCGACAATGCAATAAATGCAGTCGAAATCATCCTGCATCTTAACCCAATTCTTGATCGCGCCAAGGTAATTGCCGAGATGTAGATTTCCGGTGGGTTGTACACCGGAGAAGATTCGATTCATGACGCCAAGCTCCGCAAGGGCTGTAATACCGCCGTTAGGGAATCAGGATTTACGGGCGACCGGGCGCGCGAGTCCGGACGCTTGAAGGCGGCGGTGTTATGGCGCGCTGTTCCGGGTCGGTCAACCGTCTCCATTCTTGCCGCCACTGCTCCTGCGGTTTTGCCAAAACCCCTTGAGGTCTGATAAGCGGGTTGCATCGAACAAAAGAGCGATACCACCGTAGATCAGAATACCAGTAACAATTAAGGCTATCAGGCTGCCTACACCGCTGCCCAGTGAATCGCTGATCGGCCCGGAGAGTGCCCGAGACACTGCCCAGAGTGCCGCGGTCATCGTCGCAGTGGCAAGCAGCATGCGCGGTAGACGGCGGCGCAAACGCTTATCCGCCGTGAAATAACCGCGTCTGTTTAGCCCACGCGCCAGCAGACCCGCGTTAAGCCAGCCCGAAAGTGTCGTCGCCAGTGCGATTCCAACATGACCAAGCGGTTCCATCAAGGCAAGGTTGAAGCCGACATTAATCACAAGGCAAGCAACAGCAATTCGCACTGGCGTTTTGGTGTCCTGGCGCGCGAAATAGCCTGGTAATAGCACCTTGATCATGACGAAGGCAGGGAGGCCGGCGGCATAGGCGATTAGCGCGTCGGCCGAAGCGGCGGTTGCGACAGGGGTAAAATTGCCGCGCTCAAAGAGCACCGAAATCACCGAATTTGCGATGATCATTAGTCCCGCTGCCGCTGGCAACGTCAAAAGTAAAGCGCCCTCAATCGCTCGGTTTTGGCTCGCGCCGGCTGCTTCGTCTTCCGCCGCGCGAAGCTGTCGCGAGAGTAGAGGTAACAACGCTGTGCCCACGGCGACGCCAATTACGCCGAGCGGTAATTGGTTAACCCGGTCGGCATAGTAAAGAAACGACACTGCGCCTTCTGGCAACAGTGAGGCGATTATGACGTCGACCACCAGATTTACCTGGGCGACACCTGCACCAAGCGCTGCTGGTGCGATGATGACCAACATGTGCTTGACGCGTGGTGTGAGGCGCGGACGCAGCAAACGGAGAGCGATGCCGGCGCGGCGCAGGGCAATAATGAGCCAGGCAAATTGCAGCACGCCGGCGCCGGAGACGCCGATCGCCAGCGCATGACCCGGCGTTGCCGTCCAGTGCGAGAGACCGAGCAGAGCGCCGATCAAACAAAGATTGAGGATGATCGGCGTCGCCGCCGCGGCAGCGAAGCGATAGAGTGAATTGAGCACGCCGCCTAGGAGCGAGACCAGTGAAATGAACAGTATGTAGGGAAACGCAATTCGGGTGAGCTGCACCGTAAGATCGAATTTTTCCGGATCATCGGCAAATCCTGGTGCAAGCACATACATCAGAAAGGGCATGATGATTTGCGCTACCACCACGAGCAGTAGCAACACGCAAAGGAGTACTGTCAGCACCTCTTCGGCGAAGGCCTTCGCCGCTTCTCGACCGTTCTGTTCTAACTCTCCGCCGAAGAGCGGCACAAAGGCCGCATTGAAGGCGCCTTCGGCGAACAAGCGGCGTAGAAAGTTGGGTAGCTTAAAGGCGACAAAAAAGGCGTCGGACACGGGCCCGGCTCCAAGGATCGCGGCTATTAGAATGTCGCGGATAAAGCCGAGCAGTCGGGAGCCTAGCGTGTAACCCCCGACTGTCGCGACCCAACGTCCCAAAGCCATCGTTGCGCGCTCTAATTGCTCCGGTGGCGCTGTGCGCGGCGCAGTTGGATCATCTTCATTCCGCCGCCACCGTAATATCAGCCAGCGCAACCCCGCGCTTCGGCTCATTCAGAGCGGCGATAAGTCGTGTGCGAACACGCTCGATTTCCGCGCTCTTTGTCACCTGAAAGCCGTAACGATCCTTGACGTAAAAAACATCCACCGCCTGGGCGCCATAGGTAGAAATATGCGCTGTGACGATCGAAAGGCCGAGTTGGGTCAGGGCGCAGCCGATATCATAGAGCAGACCAGGCCGGTCGCGTCCGTTGATCTCGACCACCGTGTGCTGAGTGCTGGCGCGGTTATCTACCAGAACCCGTGAAGTTACGTGGGCGGCGCGCTTTCGCCCAGACGGTTCACATTTGTCTTGCAGGGCACGATCCAAATTACCGCCGCCGGCAAGCGCCTGTTTTAGGAGGTCGAGGGTGCGGGCGAGCTTATCCTCATCGTTGAACGGGCCGCCCGTGGTGTCCTGCACCCAAAACCCGTCGAGCGCCATACCATCCGACGTGGTGAAAACCTTGGCATCGACGATGCTAGCCCCGGAGGTGGCCAAGGCGCCGGCGACGGCTGCAAACATACCCGGTTGGTCCTTTGCATAGAGAGTGATCTCAGTTGCCGCACGCTTTTCGTCGATGCGCATATCGAGCTCGAGAAGTGCGGAGCTCAAATCGGCGTCCCGCACTAGACGGGCGTGGCGGGCATGGGTGGCGGTGTTGAAGGCGAGCCAATAAGGTGGGTAGAGTCGCTCGGTAAAATCGCTTATGTCTTTGCCGAGCCAATTATTCAGCTCCAGGAGCAGGGCATTCTTCGCAGCGTTGACCCGCTGGGCCTTGCCTTCCGCTTCATGGCCACCGGTCATAACCTCTTCGGCGCGGTGATAGAGCTCACGCAAAAGCGTGCCTTTCCATGCGTTCCATCGCCCTGGCCCGACCGCGCGGATATCGGCGACGGTGAGGACTAGCAGCAGACGGAGACGTTCGACCGATTGCACCTTGGCGATGAAATCGGCCAATGTCTGCGGAGCGTTAACGTCTCGCTTGAAGGCAGTGTCGCTGAAGACCAGATGATTTCGCACTAGCCAAGCGGTTTGTTCGGTCTCCTCTGCCGAAAGGCCGAGCCGGGGGCCAAGTTTTTGGGCATAGCGCGCACCTGTCTCAGAGTGGTTGTTCTGCCCTCCCTTTGCCAGATCATGCAGGAAGAGCGCGAGATAGAGCACTTCGCGCGATAGAATCTTGGGAGCGATTTGGGTCGCCAGCGGTAGATCTTCCTTCAACTCTCCGCGCTCAATCTGTGAAAGGATACCGATGGCGCGTAGCGTATGCTCGTCCACCGTATAAACGTGATACATGTCTAACTGGGTCTGCCCTACGATGCGGCCAAATTCGGGAATAAAGCGCCCGAGCACGCCGGCCTCATTCATTTTTCGGAGTGCCTGCTCGGGTGCTTGCGTATCGCTCAAGAGCGCCATGAACAGATGGTTGGCTTCGTCATTTGCTCGCAGACGACGGTCGATCAGTTGCAAACGCTGATGAACCAGGCGGAGAGTTCGTGGGTGGATGTCGAGGCCACCAGTCTGCGCCATCCGAAAAAGCTTGATCAGGCGTAATGGCCTTTCGTCGAACGCCTCTTCGTCGGCGACCGTCAGGCGACCGCCTTCGGTGTGCATCCCGTCTGCCGCTGGCGCTGGTCCGCCTGCGCCAGCCCGACGGGGAGCCTCTTCAAGACGGTCAGATTCGAGCGCTGCGCAAAGCACACGCGTTAACCCGCCCACTGATTTTGCAACCAGAAAGTAATGCTTCATAAAGCGCTCTACGGCGAGATTGCCGTCGCGGTCGCCATAGCCCATGCGGCGCGCGATTTCCGGCTGAAGGTCGAACGTCAGCCGGTCGTCTGCGAGTCCCGCCGTAAGGTGGAGGTGCGCCCGCACCTTCCATAAAAACCCTTCGGCACGGGCGAACCGGAGGCGTTCCTTGTTGGTGATCAGGCCGCGATTCACCAGGTCGGCAAAGCGTTCCACTTGATAGAGATATTTGGCAATCCAGAACAGGGTATGGAGGTCGCGCAGACCGCCTTTTCCGTCTTTGATATTAGGCTCGAGCAGATAGCGCGAATCGCCGGTGCGCTGATGGCGCGCATCGCGCTCGCCCAGCTTGGCGGCGACGAATTCCCCCTCGCTGCCGGGTACGATTTCATCCCAGAAGCGTTGGCGCAAGCTCTGGAACAGTGCTTCGTCGCCCCAGAGAAAGCGCGATTCGAGAATGCTTGTGCGAATGGTCATGTCGCCCTTCGCGCGAGCCAGGCAGTCGGCAATCGAGCGGGTCGCATGGCCTACCTTGAAGCCCATGTCCCAAAGCATATAGAGCACATATTCAACAACCTGCTCGCTCCGCGCGGTAAGTTTCCACGGGTGTAGAAACAACAGATCAATATCAGAATACGGCGACAGTTCGGCGCGACCGTAGCCACCCACGGCAATAAAAGCGAGACGGTCGCCACTTGTAGGGTTGGGTACGGCGAAAAGACGCTTCGCCGCATGTTCATGCAACGCGCCTAGAATTTCGTCGATCAAAAATGTGTATCCGGAAACGAGGGCGCCGCCGCGTGCTCCATTCGCGAGCCGCTTTTCCAATTCGGCACGGCCGACCGAAAGATATTGCTTTCCGAGCACAAGTGCCTCGGCTCGGGCATCTGCGCTTCTGGAACGCCACGAAGTAGCGGTAAGCGCGGCATTGAATGCGCTCCGGTCAATGATGTCTCCTTGCCGCCCGCTCTTGTTCATTCGATCAGGTTCCGCCCCTAGCTGCCATCGATTGGGTGTATATGAACCCGCACGCCTCCTTGCGCAACAGTTGCGGCCTAGTGCAATAGCGTCGCGTTGATGCCGTTAAGCCTCGTAAAATTGGTCTTGAATTGGCGGGTAAACGCAGACGGCGAGTTTTTTCAGGTCGTTTTGCCCAGATTGCGGCGGATTTTATTGAGACCGCGTCCGCCATCGATCTGGGCAGCGATAGCCGTCGCAAGTTTAGAAAGTGGCAGGTGTCATTCCATTCCGTTGAAGTCGAGGACCATGTCCGGCGGGTTAGGCAGACCGGCGGAGAGGTTATCTGCTTTATATTATTGCGGATTGGAACGAGTACTAGCATGACTAGTCTATCAGGCGTTTCCCCCGACCAGAAGCTAGTGGAGGGATTGCTTCTTAAAAGTCCCGGCTTGTCCCAGGCGACCAAAGACCATGGTCCCCGTTCTCCCCGCCAGCGATGAGCACGCGAAAGACGCGCTTTTCGGCAACGAGTACGCAGATCACATAATTCTTAATGTTTGCCAAGTTGCTTAGCGAGCTAGTGGCAAGCTGTTTTGCTTCGTCCACCGAGTCGCATGACCGGTAGGTATTGGACTCGTATTGTTCCTAAAGTGCGGTGCCCGTGTCCATTTTTGTTGCCCTGTTTCTTTTTGCAGCCATCAGGTCGTTCATACTGGATTCGCCTGAAATTTCGATGAGACAACTTGTTTTGTGGTCTTATGAACTGCAAATTTAAGACTAGCGTAGCGTATTGGTAGAGGGTTCATGGCGGACATCATGCGCGGATATTTCGGCTTCGGTATTGAAGGCGTCAGTAAGCCGTTCAATGTAGGCAATCTAATGCGTTCGGCCCATGCCTTTGGCGCGGATTTTCTCTTCACCATCGCAGCCGATTATGACGGAGCCGGCTCAGATACGGCGAAGACGCCCGAACATGTACCATTTTATCAATTTTCTAGTGTTGAGGAGATGCTGCTGCCCAAGGGCTGCGCCCTGGTCGGCGTCGAACTGATGGAAGAAGCCGTGGAACTTCCATCCTTTCCCCATCCTCTGAACGCCGCGTATGTGCTCGGACCGGAGCGCGGTTCGTTGTCTCCGGGTTTGGTTGCGCGTTGCGATCATTTGGTTCGTATTCCAGCGCGCTTCTCAATCAATCTCGGCGTTGCCGGGGCGATCGTCATGTATGATCGAATGTTAACCCTTGGCCGATTTGGCGAGCGACCAGTAAATCCGCGCGCTGTGCCTACTCTCCGGCTACCGCATGTGTTTGGAGAGCCAATCAGGCGACAGCCGAAATCCCAGTAACCTTCTATTAATCATTGTGATGGAAAATGCCCTGGAACCCGACCAGCGATATGGATATCCTAACACCATGTTCGTGCGATTCTTGAAGCTTTGCTTTCTTATTTCGGCTTTTGTTTGTGGCCTGCTCCTGGTGGAAGACGGGTCTGGCGTTAACGCTTCAGAGCCGAAAAAGTTGGTCAAGAACGGTGCCTGGTCAGCCTATTCATTTAAAGAAGGCGGCAAGCTCACCTGCTATATGTATTCTCAACCCACTCAGGGATCAGGCAATTTCAAGAAGCGGGGCGATCCCCACATTATGGTTACACGGCGCCGGGGGGTCGAGATGGTCGAGGAGGTAAGCGTCACATCCGGCTACCCTTACAAGGAAAAGTCCAAAATCAAACTTAACATTGATGGCCGCAAATTCGAGTTCGGAATCTACGTCAAGAACGAACATGCTTGGTCTGATGATGCGAAAGAGGATAAGGCGGTAGTCAAGGCAATGCGCCGCGGCAATAAGCTCACCGTGCGCGGCACCTCGCGCAAGGACACCTATTCGCTTGATACCTATTCTCTGAAGGGCTTTATCAAGACCCATAAGGCGATTGTCAAAGCCTGTCCCTAGTCTTAAGCGCCGAATCAGGGTTCTGGAATTTGCTGGCGCGGGCACGTATATCGTCGGTATGAACGAGACTACTCAATTCGCCACTAACACGCACACAAACCTGATCGGTATGGATCGGACGGAATTGGCACAGGCTGTCGTCGGGATCGGTGAGCCGCCCAAGGCCGCTAAGATGCGCGCTAAGCAGCTGTGGCATTGGATTTATCACCACGGCGCGACGGAGTTTGCCGAGATGACCAGCCTCAATGGCGCGCTGCGCGAAGCGTTGGCTTCAGTTTATACGCTGGAGCGTCCCAAAATTTCTCGGGAGCAGTGCTCCGAGGACGGCACCCGCAAGTGGTTGCTCAAATTCACCGACAGCCAGGAGGCTGAAAGCGTCTTTATCCCAGAGGCGGACCGCGGCGCGCTCTGCATTTCGTCGCAAGTTGGCTGTACGCTCACCTGCCGCTTCTGCTATACGGGCACCCAGCGCTTGGTGCGCAATTTGAGTGCGCGCGAGATCGTTTCTCAGTTCTTGGTAGCACGCGACAGTTACGGCGAATGGCCCTCTCCGAGGGGCGGGCGACTGATCTCCAATATCGTCATGATGGGTATGGGAGAGCCGCTCTTTAACTACGACAATGTGGCCAAGGCGATACGCATCGCCATGGACGAAGAGGGGCTTTCGATCTCGCGTCGGCGCATCACCCTCTCAACAGCTGGCGTGGCTCCAATGATCGAGCGTTGCGGCGTCGAGCTCGGTGTCGGACTGGCAATTTCGTTACATGCGGTGACAGATGAATTGCGCGACGAATTGATGCCGATCAACCGAAAATATCCGCTAGCGCAATTACTGGACGCCTGTCGGCGCTATCCCGGCGCGTCTAACGCAAGGCGCATCACCTTCGAATATGTCATGCTGAAGGGCATCAACGATTCGCCGAGGGACGCCAGTGCCCTAGTGCGCTTGATTGCAGGTATTCCTGCCAAGATCAACCTCATCCCGTTCAACGCATGGCCCGACGCACCTTACGAATGGTCGACGCCGGACGCCATCGCCAAGTTTGCCGCTATCGTCAACGCAGCTGGCTATTCCTCTCCGGTGCGCACGCCGCGTGGGAGAGATATTCTCGCCGCTTGCGGTCAGCTCCGCTCCGACAGCGTGCGTGCGTCGCGCTCTGCACGTTCCATTTCTCCCAGCCCGGCGAAAGCTGTCCGGGCAGCTCTGTCCTGAGGTCCTATGCATCCCGTTTTTCTTATCATTGCGTCGGAAATTTTCGCTCTCGTCGTAATCTATCCCCTGAGTCGCATTTGCCTTCGCGCTGGTCTGCCTCTCTGGCCCGCTTTGTTGGTGTTCATTCCTATTATAGGCCCCCCTATTACGGCTTATCTGATGGCCTTTAGCCGCTGGCCGAATCATCCCTTCGGCCGATAGGAGATCCGCCATGCCACTCATGCACGGGTTTCTCAACCTGATCATGCTCGCTATTACGATCTGGTGTTATTGGAAAATTCTCGGCAAGGCAGGATTTAATGGTTGGTGGGCGTATCTATTGGTTCTCTCACTGGCGATAACCTATCTTGCCAGCGCCGCCAACAGCCCGATCATCTTGATGGCGCCCTATATAATTCCCGCGGTGATGATCTGGGTATTTGCCTTCATTAGCTGGCCGAGTTTTGAAGTGGACCCGACAGCGCTGGACAACCGCTATCGGCGCGTGAGAAACGAGCCGCCTGCCGCCGCGCCCTCCGACAATTCCCTCCGCCGCGCCGACCCGCATCCGCACCATGGTAGCAAGACGCGCAGCAAGCGCCGGCGGCGAAAAAAATAACCCACTTATTGCTGCACGCGAGGCTATGCCTATACTGCGCGCCCATTCTCCCCTCTACGGCAAAACATCATGAACAACGATACCGAGAAGCCAATCAAGAAAACAGTCCTCGCCTATTCTGGTGGACTCGATACCTCGATCATCCTGCGTTGGCTGCAGGAGGTTTATCGTTGCGAAGTCGTAACCTTCACCGCCGATCTCGGTCAGGGCGAGGAGCTAGAGTCGGCGCGGGCAAAGGCAGAGGCCCTAGGGGTGACAGAAATTTTTATCGAGGATCTGCGCGAGGAATTCGTGCGCGATTATGTCTACCCGATGTTCCGTGCCAATGCGCTCTATGAAGGCGTTTATCTGCTCGGCACCTCGATCGCGCGCCCGCTGATAGCGAAGCGCCAAATCGAGATCGCTCGTCAGGTTGGCGCGGACGCAGTTGCCCATGGCGCGACCGGCAAGGGAAATGACCAGGTACGCTTTGAAATCGGCTATTACGCCCTGGATCCAGAGATCCGCATCATCGCCCCCTGGCGTGAATGGGACATGGCCTCGCGCGAGGATCTGGTCCGCTATGCTGAACGGCATCGACTGGATATTCCCCTCGACAAGCGCGGCGCGGCGCCCTATTCGACTGATGCTAATCTCTTACATATCTCATACGAGGGAAAGGCGTTAGAAGATCCCTGGGTTGGTCCGAACGAGGAAATGTTCACCCGCTCTGTCGCGCCCGAGTTGGCGCCTGACAAGCCTACCCTGGTGGAAATCGATTTCGAGGCCGGCGATGCGGTGGCGGTCGACGGCGAGGCACTGAGCCCGGCGGCTCTCTTGACGCGCCTTAACGAACTGGCTGGTACCAACGGCATCGGCCGGGTGGACATTGTTGAGAACCGCTTCGTTGGTATGAAATCGCGCGGTGTTTACGAAACGCCCGGCGGCACCATCCTACTGCTCGCACACCGCGCTATAGAATCGCTCTGCCTAGATCGCGGCGCCTCACATCTTAAAGATGAGCTGATGCCGCGCTATGCCGAGCTCATCTATAACGGCTTCTGGTTTTCGCCTGAGCGTGAAATGATCCAGGCCGCCATCGACGAGAGCCAGAAATTGGTTACCGGTGCAGTGCGCCTCAAGCTCTACAAGGGAAATGTCATCGTCGAAGGGCGTAAATCGCCGACTAGTCTCTATAGCGAGGACCACGCCACTTTTGAGGCCGATACAGTCTATGACCAGCGTGACGCGGAAGGCTTCATCAAGCTGAACGCGCTACGCTTGCGGCTACGCAATAAATAGTCAGAGCGGCGGGGCGCTCAGGTCGACGACATGATCGTGAACGAAGAGGATCACTAGATAGAGCGTGACCCCTTGATGACTCAGCGAATTTCGATTTACTTGAGATTTGATGTGGCACCGCACTTTAACGCGGCGATGAACGTTAGCGCCGAGGTCGTTGCCGCTATTTTGTTCCACGTTTTCGTCTTCTCACCGTGCTTTCGGGCCATCGACAGCAACTAATCGATCAACGCGGCTCGCAAGCCCGGCAAAGAGCAGGGTATGGGCCTGATGAATACCGCCAGCATGGCCATTAGGCCCCAGAGATGTCCCTTCATGCCCTTTTGCGCACTTGCCTTAATTTGGCTCGGGCACCTGCGCCTGGCGGCAGGCGGCGGTGAGTGTATTCTTGAGGAGACAGGCGATGGTCATCGGGCCGACGCCGCCTGGCACCGGGGTGATTGCCCCGGCGACCTTGACTGCCTCGTCGAAATCGACATCGCCTACGAGCCGCGAGCCTGATTTTGTGTTGGTATCCTCAATGCGGTTAATGCCGACATCAATTACTGTCGCGCCCGGCTTGATCCAATCGCCCTTTACCATGCGCGGTCGGCCCACAGCGGCGATGACAATATCGGCACGGCGACATTCCGCTGCAAGATCTTGGGTCCGCGAATGAGCGATGGTGACCGTACAATGTTCTTTCAGTAGGAGCGCCGCCATTGGCTTGCCAACAATATTAGAGCGCCCGACGACGATGGCCTGCTTGCCGGTGAGATCACCAACGACCTCCTTGAGCATCACCATGCAGCCTACCGGTGTACATGGCACCATAGCGTCTTGGCCAGAATTCAGGCGTCCGACATTGAGGGTATGGAATCCGTCGACATCCTTAGCGGGATGGATTGCGTTGATAATCGCGTCCTCGTTCACCTGCTCGGGCAGGGGGAGTTGCACGAGAATTCCATGCACTGCCGGATCGGCGTTGAGCTCCTCGACCTTGGCCATCACCTCATTATGGGTAGCATTCTCCGCCATGGTGTAGGTGTTGGAATTCATTCCCGCCTCGACCGTCGCTTTGCCCTTGTTGCGGACATAGACCTCACTTGCCGGATCCTCACCTACGAGAACCACCGATAGCCCCGGTGTTAGGCAGTGTTTGTCCTTCAGCAGGGCTACCTTGCGGCCGATCTCGGCGCGCAGATTTGCGGCGAAGGCCTTACCATCAATTTTTATTGAGTTGCTCATGATAAATCTCCACGAAAGAATTTGAGACGTTTCTTGATTTGCACTGGATTGCCGGCAATCTGGGTCAATTTTTGCCGTGCTTGGCCCCCGGATGCAACGCGTATGGCATTTGCCCGCGGGCCGAGTTCGCACGCCAGCAGTTTGGTAAACGCCTTATTGGTTTTGTTGCCCTTCGCGGGTGCTGAAACCCCTGCCTTAAAATAGCTATCCCCCGCTGGATCCGAAGGAATGCTGCGAAAGCACCTCTGCCTGGCTTTCGGCGTTAGGAGGAGGGCGACCCTTGCGCCCGTCACGTTGATCCTGCAGGGGATGATGCTCCCACCCATTGGGGGATACCTCAGCGAATATTGTCGACGATGAGGTCGCGGACAAAATATAACAGTATGATCAGGATCATCGGCGACAGGTCGAAGCCACCGATTGGCGGAATGATGCGACGAATCTGCCTCAGCACCGGCTCAGTGACGCGGTAGAGGAAGCCGAGGACGGTATAGATGAACTGATTTTGCGTGTTCAGGATATTAAACGTGACCAGCCAGGAGGCGATCACCGAGGCAAGTAAGATAAAGATATAGATCGTAAAAACAGTGTGGATCAATTCTGCGAAGGGGTCGGCGTTCATGGATTTCTTTCGAAATGTTTTTGCGTCCGTACGGAAGGGCCTTGGCCTGGATTGGCGGCAAGTATATCGAAATGTGCATCCAGGGCCAGCTCTTCCAAAAACCGCCACTCCGGGTGCGGCATCGCTTGACAGTACCACAATTCCACCCACATTATCTGCCGTACGCTGGCCACTACCGCCCGCGCGTCCGGACTGCTGACGGGGCCGTAGCTCAGATGGGAGAGCGTCGCGTTCGCAATGCGAAGGTCAGGGGTTCGATTCCCCTCGGCTCCACCAGCGCTCTCAATGGCTTAACCAAAATGCTCTGATGTAAAATGTAACGATGTCCTACTGGTGTCACAGTGACAGAGCGAATACACGCGCTCCATCCGCAAACGAGAGGCCAAATCAAAGGTCCAGGTTAGGCGCTGAGGCCACAAACGCCCCGCAAACGGCCTTAACCTTAAAGCAACGCATTAACCTGATCCCGCCGCACCGATGTTGCTCTGCACGCGCCACCGTTGCGCGCTCTTCTAATGTATGAAGCTCAATACGCATGTTGAAATAGTCGATGAAGTAGCCAAACTTTTTTGCACCACACAACTGATGTGATCAAGAAAAGCCAATAGTATTGTCTTCCCAGACAGGACTTATGTGAGGGAAGTTTAGAGGCGTGTCTTTTCCGTCAATGATTTGAAGTACTCTTGGGGGATTAAGGGGAAGCTGATGAACTGGCTGACCCGTAGCGTTCGCAACCGCGCAAGCTACTGCAGCACCGACATTGAGAATTGGAATTTCACCCGCTCCTTTAACTCCAAGCGGGCCACAAGATGGTGCACCTTCGTGCAACACAAATTCAATTGGCAGAGCGTCCAGAGCAGTTGGTATACGATAAGTTTCAAAACCCTTCTGAGCGAACGCGCCGTTTTCATTAATCGAAATTTCTTCTTGCAATGCATAGCCCAAACCCTGAACAACCCCGCCCTGTATTTGCCCATGAATGGCGCGCGGATTGAGTGCCAAGCCTACATCCTGAACAACTCTGTACGAAAGAATTTCAATGTGGCCGGTTTCTGGGTCAATTGCGAGTTCGCAATCATGGACAGCGTGTACCGGCAAATCAATCGCATCAATAAAGTGTCCGGCGGCACAACCAGGTAATGCCGGAGTGCCCGGATTAGTAAATGAGCCTGACCCTGAAACCGGTCCAAAATCTGTTTCAGCTTGTGCGACTAAAGCTTGGATAGGCATGCCAGAACCTGACATTCCCCTTACTTCGACACGGCCTTTGGACAAAACCAGATTATCTGTCTCGGTTTGTAAAAGTTGGCTAGCAATTGTGAAAAGCTTTTTGCGGACTTCTTTGCAAGCTGCCTCACTGGCGGCACCAACGGAAACGGTTGTTCTGCCACCGCCTACCCCCAAATCGCGGCCGGACGCATCAGTATCTGCCGTTTTGACG
>CAZUXZ010000245.1:0-13929 GCA_964624055.1 uncultured Rhizobiaceae bacterium
GCCCCGGTTCCATTGCCACATCATTGGCGCAGACCTGGTTGAGCACGCGCACGGCATCCCGGCCCTGCACGCGAAACTTGGCGAAAGAGCTTTGATCCAGAAGTCCAACGCCTTCGCGTACCGCGTGGTGCTCGTCCGCCGACGATTCGAACCAGTTCTGACGGCCATAGCGATATTCGTATTTCGGCTTACTGCCCGGTAAGGCGTACCAGTTAGGTCGCTCCCAGCCGAACGCAACGCCATGGCAAGCACCTTGCTCAACAAGTCGATCATGCACCGGGGAGCAGCGAACGCCGCGTGACGTCTCTTTCTGGTGAAACGGCCAGTGCATGGCGTAGAGCAGACCAAGAGATTCACTCACACGCTCCTGCAGGTAACGCCGGTTACTCTGGAACGGGAGATTGCGCCGTACGTCTACTTCCCATAGATCAACCGGTGGTCGGCGGTCACGGATCCATTCCGCCATCACCATGCCGGCGCCGCCAGCGGATTGTAGGCCGATCGAGTTGAAACCGGCGGCAACGTAGCAGTTGCGAAGCTCTGGCGCTTCACCAAGATGGTAACGCACATCCGGCGTGAAGCTCTCCGGGCCACAAAAGAAAGTCTGGATGCCAACATCGTTGAGCGCCGGCAAGCGCTCAATAGCGCGCTGGAGAATAGGCTCAAAATGCTCGAAATCCTCGGGCAGCTCATCGAAGCAGAAATTCTCGGGGATGCCATCCATACCCCAGGGCTTGGCCTTGGGCTCAAAGGCGCCAACCAGCAGCTTACCAGCATCTTCTTTGTAGTAAGCGCAAGAATCATAATCGCGCAGCACCGGCAGATCAGAGGTAAACGCGTCTAACGGCTCGGTGACGATATAAAAATGCTCACAGGCATGAAGCGGTACACGGACGCCGATGGAGGCCGCAAGGTCGCGCGTCCACATACCGGCGGAGAGCACCACTACATTGGCTCTGATGACCTCGTGGCCAGCGCGCACGCCAGTCACCCGCTCGCCATCATGCAGGATTTCCGTCACTTTCGTGTCCTCAAAAATGACGGCACCCCGGCTGCGCGCGCCCTTGGCCAACGCTTGCGTGATATCGATGGCATTGGCCTGGCCGTCGGAGGGGATCGCTACCCCACCAACCACGTCGTCGACATTGATCAGTGGGTAGCGCTCCTTGACCTCTTCCGGGCTCAGCACATCCACCTGAAGATTGAACACCTTGGCCATGGAGGCGTTGCGCTTGAGTTCCTCGAAGCGGCCCTCATGGGTGGCAAGCGAGATCGAGCCACGCTGCTTGAAGCCGGTCGCCTGGCCGGTCTCTTCCTCGAGACCGCGATAGAGCGCGGCGGTGTATTTGGCAAGCTGGGTCATGCGGTTCGAGTCGCGCAGCTGACCGACCAGCCCTGCGGCGTGCCAGGTGGTGCCACAGGTGAGTTGGCGACGCTCCAGGAGCACTGTCTCGGAGATACCGAGTTTAGTCAGGTGATAGGCGATCGAGCAGCCGATCACCCCGCCGCCAATGATAACGCCCTCGGCCTCGCCGGGAAGTTCCCGCGCCATGATCCAGCTCAACCAGCAGGCGCTAGCTGACGAATTTCGCTGAGCGTCGATTCTAGGTCGCGCACCTCGGCCCAGCCGACCCGCATCATCTCAATAGTCGGATCGTGAAGATGGGGAAAGGTCGTGCCGGTGCATTCCTCGACGACGATTGACTTAAAATCGCGGAAGGTCGAATCCTTTGAGGTCGCGGCGACGCATTGATTGGTAAGGACGCCAGTATAGAGCACCGTATCCGCGTTGAGCATGCGCAGTACGCTTTCAAGGTTAGTATGATAGAAGGCGCTGAGCCGTGTCTTCTCGATATACCAGTCCTCTGGCCGCGATCCAAGTTCCTCGAACACCTCATAACCCCAGGTGCCCTGGCGCAAGCCACCCTCGGCGAGGAAAGGCCGCAGTCGCATAAACGGGCCACCATCCTTAAGGCCGCGGGTGCCGTGTTGGGTCCAGACGATGGGGATGTTCTTGGCGCGGCAGTCATCAATCAACTGCTTGAGCGGTTCGATGATGCGCTGCATATGGCTGATGTCGATGTCCTTCTCAGCATACCAGCCCTCCGAATGAAGAAAATCGTTCTGCGGGTCAATGATGACGAGAACCGTGCGGCCAGGCGTCAGATCCCAATGCGCCTCTTCAAAAGGCAGGACCGAAGTCGTATCTCTGTTCATTGCTCAGTTTTCCTCATTCATTATCGGTCGCAACGCCGAGCGGCTTGATGGTCTCATTACCGACGCGCACCAATCTTGATGCTCATTTGCCGTCTCCCCTTGCCGTTAATTCCTTTTTGAATACCTCGCGCGCGACTTGCTTACATCTGCTCCATGCGCTGTTTGATGGCGCCAAAGACGCTTTGGCCTTCCGCGTCCGTCATATCGATCTCAATGATATCGCCGAAGCGCATCAATTCGGTGTGCCGGTCGAGTTTGTCAACTTTCTCGATCATTCGTCGCTCCAGAAGGCAGGACGAGCCGCGCGCACGATCGCTGTTGGAGCCCGTTCCCGAGCCCAGGATCGTGCCGGCGCCGCGCGGGCGCGTCTTGGCGGCATGAGCGATAAGTTCAGGATAGCTGAAATGCATCTCAGTGCCACAATCCGGATCACCGATCAACTCACCATTGAGTATGCTCTTAATACGGCCATAGAGGCGCGCACCGTCCCAGAAGCCGTCTAGCTCATCCGGCGTCACGGCCACGGCAGAGCACGCTGTGGGCGGCTTGCCATGAATAAAACCGAAGCCCTTTTCCAGCTCCGCCTGCACCAGGCGGCGCGCCGAAACATCGTTGATCAACATGATCAAGCGGATGCTTTCGGCAGCTTCTTCGGGGGTCGCTCCCATCGCCACCGAACCGGTGATAATCGCCGATTCAGCCTCAAAATCGATTCCCCAGGATTCATCCGTCGCCAAAATCGGGTCGCGTGGCCCGCCGAGGGGTTCGGAGGCGCCCTGATACATCAGTGGATCTGTCTCCAGGGTCTCGGGGAGACTATCGCCGCGGGCACGGCGGGCAAGCTCAATATGATTGAGATAACCGCTCGCATCCAGGAACTGAGCGGCGCGCGGCAATGGCGCCGTCAATTTGGCAAAATTGAGCGGGATGCCCGGTACCTTACTGCTAACCTCCAATTCCGCCGCAAGCGCACGTAGCCCTGACTCTACATTTTCCCAATCGTCGAGCGCTGCGCGCAGGCTCGGCGCCAGAGACGCCGCAGAGACGGCACGTGTAAGCGTCCGGTTGACTAAAATCAGGTTGCCATCCGGCCCACCTTCTTTAAGCGAAGCGAGCCTCATCCCGGCGCATCCTTTCCGAGATAGCCTTTCCAAGTATTGACGCGGTCGCCCCATTCGACGCCATCGGTCAGCGACGCCAATTTGAGGGCATCAGGCGTATCCGTCATGTGATCGTCATCACTTCAGAATCTCTTACAAACGTTGATTAATCGATAACACTGCGCACATCATTGCAAGACACGCTGGCACACCGTTAGGGGTGTCGGTTAGGTCTAACGCATCAGCACCATGCGCCCGAAGAAGTTGCGGCTTTCCATCAATTCATGGGCGGCTGCCGCCTCGTCGAGGCCGAAGGTTTTGTGCACCACCGGGGCGATCTTGCCCTCGGCCATCAGATCAAGCACACGCGCCACCTGGGCCTTGGTTGATCGGCCGCAACCATGGACGGTGATGTGTTTACGGAAAAATTCGACGAAATCGAGCTCAACCTGCTCGCCGCCATGGGCGCCAATGGTCGCCAAGCGCGCCCCTGCCGCCAGGGCATCGATGGATTCGGCGAGTATCCGCCCACCGATCATCTCGAGGCAAAGATCGACGCCGCGCCCAGCCGTCAGCGCGCGGGCAGCATCGCCGATATTCTCCTTCTCGTAATTTATCACCTCTTCGGCGCCGAGTGCGCGGGCACGTTCAAGCTTGCCATCATCGCCCGCCGCTGCGATCACCCGCGCGCCGGCGAGCTTGGCGATCTGCACGGCTGCCGAGCCTACACCGCCGCCCGCTGCGGTCACCAGCACATCTTCGCCGGCACGGATATGGGCAACCTCGACAAGCGCTTCCCAGGCTGTAGCAAAGGGAATTTGGCCGGCTACCGCGTCGACCCAGTTGAGCCCGTCTGGGATTCGTACGACATGATTCTGGCCACATTTGAGATACTCGCCATAACCACCCCACACGGTGACGCCGAGCACATCGGCATGAGTGCAGAGATTCTCTTTGCCGTCGAGACAATTGCGGCAAATGCCGCAGGTCAGCATGAAATGCGGCGCGACGCGGTCACCGGGTTTGAACTTTTTTACCCCTTCCCCGACATGCACCACCTCGCCCACCGCATCAACACCCATGACATGGGGCATCTCGCTGGCGACGCCGAACAGACCCTTGCGCAAATCCGTATCACAATGATTGACCGCGTTGGCATACACTTTAATCAGCAGCTCGCCGCCTCCCGGCACAGGAGTCTGAACATCTTCGTATTTGATGGTGTCAAAACCCTCGCCGTAGTGGTGAATCACCGCCGCTTTCATATCGTCTCCTTCCGTTCCGTCATGGGCGTGCCGTGCCGAGCCGCGAAGGCAGCCGTGGCAGCACGATGCAGAGTGCCATGGCGGCGCGCAAGAATATCGAGATCGTCGGCATAGCCGCCACCAACGACGCAGGCGAGCGGCACGCCACGCCGAAGACAGCAATCGATGACGTGATCGTCGCGCGCGTGCAAGCCCCGATCGCTCAGCGCAAGCTTACCCAACTTGTCGTCGACATGCGGATCGACGCCGCCATTGTAAAACACAATATCAGGTCGGACCTTGTCGAGGAGCGGCGCCACATGGCTCTTGATCACCGATAGATAGACCGCGTCACCAGTCCCCATTGGTACACCTATATCAAGATCGCTAACTTCCTTGGCCGGAGGATAATTAGCATCGCAATGAACTGAGAAAGTGAAGATGTCGGGGTCATTCTTGAAAAACGCTGCCGTGCCGTCACCCTGATGGACGTCGCAATCGATCACCAGCGCGCGTTTGAAAGCGCCCTCGCGCCGCAATATGGCTATCGCCACAGCCACATCGTTGAAGATGCAGAACCCGGCGCCATGACCTGGAAAGGCATGATGGCTACCGCCAGCGATATTGCAAGCAAGGCCCTCTTCAAGGGCAAGACGCGCAGTTAGCACGGTACCGCCGACAGCGGCACGCCCGCGCCTGACCAGCGCCGCCGAAAGCGGCAGACCAAGACGGCGCTCCGCTTTCTTATCGAGAGCCAAGGTGACTATGGTGCGGACGTAATCGGCGTCATGGGCAAGACCGAGCTCGGCATCACTGACCGGTTCAGGTTGGCGCAGCGCGTGTGCCTGAACCGCACCGTCTGCCAAGAGCAATTCCCTTATACGGCCGAACTTGCCAATGGGGAAGCGGTGGCCCGGCGGCAGCGGCACCGTGTAGTCGGGGTGAAAAACGATGCCGGGAGCGAAGTTCATGGTCTTTAAATCAGGTCAAACACGTTTTCCGGCGGACGCCCGAGCACCGCCCTCTTGCCCTTGACTACGATAGGCCGCTCAATCAGCACCGGATAGGCATGCATCGCAGCGATCAGAGACGCATCCGACAAGCTCTCGTCGGCAAGGCCGCGCTCGCAATAGGGCGCTTCTTTTTTGCGCATAAGTTCGCGCGGCACCATGTCGAGAAGGCCAAGTATCTTTTTGATCTCTGCCGCGCTCGGAGGGGCCTTCAGATATTCCACGATATCGGGCTCGACGCCCTTGTCGCGTATCAATTGCAGGGTCTGGCGCGATTTTGAACACCGCGGGTTGTGATAGATGGTAACGTTCATAATCAATGCCTTTTACGGGCCTAGTTTCTTTCTGCAACCAATCTGTCATGCGAGCTAAAAGCTGTCCAGACTGCGTGTAAATCAAGGAAATTGTTGAAAAACTTCGCCGGGCGGGGTTTGTTTGCGCAAAATGTGTTTTGAATTTAGCAGAAACCGACGCGCCCCACGCGTGCTCGGCATTGAACAGTAATGGCGCAGCAGACTCTCCCTTACGGCCGCAGAGGCGCGTTTTGCGCGATGATCGCATTTCTACTCTGCCTGTTGCTGGCCGTGACCACGCCCGTTTTGGCGCAGGATTCCGATAGCGATCGGGGTATCAGCGAGAACAAAATCAAAGAATTAGTCCAGACGCTCGAAGATTCTGGTGAACGTGAGCGATTCGTCTCTGAACTCAAGGCGCTCCTTGCAGCAAAACAGGCGCTCAACGGCGATGACACGAGTACTAGCGCCGGTGCCTCGGCGCTTAAAAATATTTCTGACGGTCTCTCCCATGTCGGAGATGAGCTGCTCAAATTCGCGAAGGGTATTGCCGATATACCCGAGGCGGCACGATGGTTCAGCGACGAATGGGCAGAGAAGGAATCGCGCAAGATCTGGGTAGAAATGGTGTGGAAAATGGCGGTGGTGATCGGCGGCGGTATCATTGCCGCCTTCATCGTCTCCTTCGGTCTACGCCGGCCGCGCAAGTTCTTTGAGAGAGCCCCACGCCCCAAGGCCTGGCTCCAGCCTTTCATGCTCCTGGCCTATAACCTCCTTCGTGTGGTACCGGCACTTGGTTTTGCCGGCGCGGGCTACGGCCTACTGACGGTTCTCGACCCCCATGAGGTGGTGCGCCTAGTGGCGCTGTCGGCGATCAACGCCCATGTCGTCGCCGTCTTCCTCAAGGCGGCAGCCTATCAGGGCCTCGCGCCCTATACGCCGAATCTGCGTATGGCAACGATTAGTGACCGGACGGCGATGTATTGTGTTATTTGGTGGCGCCGCCTGATCAACATTGCCGTCTATGGCTACTTCATCTGCCAGGCAGCGCTACTTCTCGGTCTTCCCAATGTCGGCTACCAAGCGCTGGTGAAGTTGTTAGGCATTATCGTAGTGGCGCTCCTGATCTCACTCATCCTGCAGAATCGCCTCACCTTCGCCCATTGGATCCGCTCAGGCGGCGAGCGCAAACACTGGCGGGCCTTCTTCATCGTCGCCTACCGAGTCGCTGATTTCTGGCATGTGCTCGCGATCATGTATGTGCTCGCAGGTGGCATGCTTGCCGCCGCGCAGGGACTCAATGGCTTCCTGTTCTTCCTCAAAAGCTCGGCCGCGAGCATCGCCATTATATGGGCCATGGGCTTCGCTCTAATCGGCATCCAGAAAGCGGTCAACCGCGGCTTCCGCCTTCGCCCTGAGGTATCCGAGCGCTACCCCGGCATGCAGGAACGGATCAACCAGTATCTGCCGGTTGCGCGCACCATCATACAACTTATGGTGATGGCGCTGGCGATCATCATGATAGCCGAATCTTGGAACCTCGATGTTTTCACCTGGCTCGCGACGGAAACCGGCGGAATAATAGTCGGCCGCCTCGCGGTAATCATCGCTATTGGCCTGGCCGCGCTGGCAATTTGGGAAATTCTGAGTTCAGTAATCGACCGGTATCTCACTGCGACGGACGCGGAAGGCCAGCATAAGGAACGCAGCCAACGGGCACTTACACTGTTGCCACTGGCGCGCAACGCGCTCCGGATCGTCATCGGCGTGGTCGCAGTGCTCATGATTCTCTCCGAAATCGGCATCGACGTAACGCCGATCCTCGCCGGCGTTGGCGTAATCGGTCTAGCCATTGGCTTCGGCGCTCAGACTCTGGTCAAGGATGTGATCACCGGCGTCTTTATTCTGTTTGAGAATAGCCTGGCGGTGGGCGACGTAGTCAGCATCGGTGGCGCCTCCGGCGTTGTCGAAACCATCTCGATACGCTCCATTCGGCTACGCGACGTGCGTGGCAATGTCCACACCATCCCTTTCAGCGCGACCTCAACGGTCACCAACATGACCAAGGAATTTTCCTACTATTTGATCGATGCAGGCGTCGCCTATCGAGAGAATTACGACGAGGTCGCCGCGGTCATGCGCGAGGTTGGTGAGGAAATGCGCAGCGATGGCGAGATCGGCGACGATATTCTGGAACCAATCGAGATCATGGGTCTCGACAGCTTCGGCGATTCCGCGGTGATCGTGCGCGCCCGCATCAAGACCGCGGCAGGCAAACAATGGGGGCTCGGGCGCGAATACAACCGCCGTCTCAAAGAGGCATTTGACGCGCGCGGCATTGAGATACCGTTCCCGCACCAGACGATCTTTTTCGGCGAAGATAAGCAACGCCTAGCTCCACCCGCCCATATCAGCCTAGAGGGTGACAAAAGAGAAACGCCGCCGCCCTCCACCCCCGTCACGACGCATAAGGCGGCGCCTAAGACGGTAAAAAAACCAACTGCCGCTGGCGATGATGACGGCGGCGGCGAAGGCATGTGACGGAGCGCAAGGCCTTTGGTCGACAATAGCCGGCATTTACCACCCGAGCGACGTATCGGCGCAGTTAACTGGGTCGGCCTGGGTACGCTTTACGGCAAGGAATGCCGACGCTTTATCAAGGTCTGGTTGCAAACCATCGTGGCACCGACGGTCACTTCGATGCTGTTTCTCGCTGTCTTCACGCTAGCAATTGGCCGTTCAGTGCATGAGATTGGCGGAGTCAGCTTTCTCGAATTCATGGCGCCTGGTTTGATCGTCATGGCGATGATGCAGAATGCCTTCGCCAACTCCTCCTCCTCACTGATGATCTCTAAAGTCCAGGGCAATATAGTCGACGTGCTAATGCCGCCCTTAAGCCCGGGCGAGTTACTGGTTGGTTTCGCCTTCGGCGGCGTGACGCGAGGCCTCTCGGTCGCGCTAGTGCTATCGATGGTTATGCTGATCTTCGTCGAACTTGATGTGCATCACCTTGGCTTTATATTGTTGCACGCGGTCGCCGCCTCGCTGATGCTTGCCCTTCTGGGTCTGCTGACAGCGATCTGGGCGGAGAAATTTGACCAATTAGCCGCTGTAACAAATTTCGTCGTAACACCTCTCGCCTTTCTCTCCGGCACCTTCTATTCCATTGAGCGCCTACCCGAACCGCTCTTCACGGCGAGTAAGTTCAACCCCTTCTTTTATCTGATCGACGGCTTCCGCTACGGCATGATCGGCCATGCGGACGGCTCGCTCGCCATTGGGACCGCCGTAGTGCTCGGCTGTGTTGCCGTTATGTGGTTGATATGCCTCAGAATTCTGACCAAGGGCTACCGTCTCAAGCCATAAACCTAGGGTCCGTTGACTTCCGGTGCACGCCGCCCGATATTCCCTGCTTTACGTCGGAAACTCTAAGAAACCGTTTGCCAAGAGCGAGGAGAAAACCGTGGTATCCGCTTTGGTGCAAAATTACGCCCGTATTGATATCGCTTTCGAGAAGGGCGAAGGCTCCCATTTGATTGCCGAGGGCGGCAAGCAATATCTTGATTTTGCCTGCGGTATCGGTGTCACCAGCCTGGGACATTCTAATGTGCGCGTCACGAATGCGCTGAAGGAGCAGGCCGACAAGGTTTGGCACGTTTCCAATCTCTATAATATTGAGCCCCAAGCTCAGCTTGCAGAACGCCTGACTGCCAACTCATTCGCTGATAAGGCGTTCTTCTGCAACTCTGGTGGGGAGGCTGTGGAAGCAGCGCTCAAAATGGCACGTATTTTTCATTCGACCCACGGCGATGAGGAACGCTACCGAGTGCTGACTTTCGCCAATGCCTTTCATGGCCGCACCCTCGCCACAATTTCTGCCGGTGGCCAAGCCAAACATCTTGACGGCTTCGGCCCTCGGGTTGACGGTTTCGATCAAGTCGCGCTCAACGATCTCGATGCGGCAAAGGCAGCGGTCGGTCCAGCGACGGCGGCTATATTAGTCGAGCCAGTGCAGGGCGAAGGCGGCATTCATGTTGCCAACGCAGACTTCCTCAAGAACTTGCGCGCGCTATGCGATGCGCAGGGAATACTGCTGATTTATGACGAAATCCAATGCGGCATGGGGCGCACCGGTAAGCTCTGGGCATATGAATGGTCCGGCGTCGCACCGGATATCCTGACTGCCGCCAAGGCGCTCGGCAACGGCTTTCCTATCGGCGCGGTGCTCGCCACCGAGGCGGTCGCAGAAACCCTCGTTCCAGGCAAACACGGCACCACTTTCGGCGGCAATCCGCTCGCTACCACAGTCGCCAATGCGGTGCTCGACGAAATGCTGGTACCGGGCTTCCTAGCCCATGTTGAGCAAGTGGGCGCCAAGCTACGCAAACGTCTCGAAGCGCTGATCGGCAACAAACGTGTTTTTTCGGAAGTGCGTGGCACCGGCCTGATGATCGGTTTGCAATGCACCAAATCAAATATTGATTTCATGACCGCCCTACGCGAGGAGGGTTTGCTCAGCGTCGTCGCTGACGGCAATGTGCTGCGCCTGTTGCCGCCGCTGATCATTGACGAAGCGGAGATCGACGAAGCGTGCGCAGCCGTGGAGCGCGCCAGCGCCGTAATCGAATCGTGAGCGACATCCGCCATTTTATCGGGCTTGAAGAGTTCGAGCCCGCGACACTTCGCCACATGATCGAGCGCGCCAGAGCCTTGAAGCGCGACCCAGCGGCGGGGCAGAGTCTGCTCGCCGGCAAGACGCTGGCGATGATTTTTGAAACGCCCTCTACGCGTACGCGAATTTCCTTCGATGTCGCAATGAACGAGCTCGGCGGCCGTTCCGTTGCGCTCTCGCCGGACGAATTGCAGCTTGGCCGTGGAGAGACCATTGGCGATACCGCGCGGGTGTTATCCCGCTATGTCGATGGCGTGCTGCTGCGCACTAAACACCACGAGTCGCTTTTGCAGCTGGTGGAAAATTCCGATGTGCCCATAGTCAACGGCCTAACGGACCGCACTCACCCTTGCCAATTGATGGCCGACATTCTCACATTCGAGGAGCATTGCGGTCCCATTTCTGGCCGCCGCGTCGCCTGGCTGGGAGACGGCAACAATATGGCAGCGACTTGGATTCAGGCGGCAGCGCAGTTTGATTTCTCGCTTCGCCTTGCCTGCCCCGAGGTCTATGCGCCGGAAACGATATATCTCGACTGGGCCCGTACGCGGGGCGGCGATGTGGAAGTGACGGAAGATGTTAGCTACGCAGCAGAAGGTGCCGACTGCATTGTTACTGACACTTGGATTTCCATGAGCGACGACGCCGGCACCCAGAAGGTAGAAAATTTGCGCGGCTATCAAGTCAATGAGATGGTCATGGCGAAAGCCGCCGATGGAGCCATCTTTCTCCATTGCCTACCGGCCAAGCGCGGCTTCGAGGTAAGCGAAGGGGTGATGGATAGCGATTGCTCCAGAGTGTTTGACGAGGCGGAAAACAGATTACACGCTCAGAAAGCGATCCTACTTTGGTGCTTGGCGGGAGAGGTATGAGAGACAACGCTGTCAGCGACGATTTTGTCCGCACTTTTCGACTAGACACCGCCGGTGTGCGCGGTCGGCAGGTGCGCCTGGGACGCGCCCTCGACACGATCCTGACGCAGCATGACTATCCCCAGCCGATATCACGCCTTCTCAGCGAATTGATCGCCCTTGCCGCGCTCCTTTCGAGCACCATAAAATATGATGGTGTGTTTACGGTGCAGACGAAAAGCGACGGGTTGCTCCGCATGATGGTAGCAGATGTCACCAGCGCCGGCGCGTTGCGCGGCTATGCCGATTTTGATGCGAATGCCCTCGCCGCCCTGCCGACGGAAGACGAAGACAGTTCCGTGCCGCGTCTTCTCGGTTCCGGCCATCTGGCCTTTACCGTCGACCAGAGGCTCGAGATAGACCGCTACCAGGGCATCGTACCTCTCGAAGGCGCGTCTTTGAGCGACTGCGCCCATAATTATTTTCGCCAGTCCGAACAAATTGCCACGGCGATCCAACTCGAAGCAGACTGCATTGACGGCTGCTGGCGCGCCGGCGCACTGATGCTCCAGCGCGAACCTGCCCACGGTGGTAACAAGCGACCGCTCGGGTGCGAAACCTGGCTTGAAACGCCAGGCGCCCGGCTTGAGGATCAGGAAATTCAGGAAGACTGGCGCCGAGCGGTGATCCTGATGTGCAGCGTGACAGCTGGTGAACTGCTTGACCCGGCACTTGCCTCGGACCAGCTTTTGTTACGCCTATTTCAAGAAGAATCCGTGCGCGCCCATTTGCCGCGCCCGCTCGCCTTTGGCTGCCGCTGCTCGCGGAATCGGGTGGAAGCGACGATCAAGGCGTTGCCACGGGAAGAAATAGTGGAATTGACGGTCGACAGGCGCGTGATCGTCACTTGCCAGTTCTGCAATAAATCCGAATCGTTCGGAGAATTGGAATTGGATGCCATTTATGCGGCATAATATGCAGCATGAAAATAGATGCTCCCACGAGCTTCAAACCGGCAAGTCTAGCGGGACACCGAAGATGATAAGGCGGCGCAACTATGTGAGATTTTGGAGCCTTGCGATTGCGTTGGTCGGTATTCTCACCGTAGGTGGTTGCGCGACCACCGTGTCACGTCCACCAATTCCCGAGCTTTCCTACAAGCATATGCCGAGCCTGTATTTTACCGTGGCGCGAATCGAGTTCATCGAAAAATTCGTATCGCCCCTGCAGCCCCCTCATGTCGAGCACCTCTTCCCCGTCCCCATAGTCCAAGCGCTCAAACGCTGGAGTGACGACCGACTGCAAGCGGTGGGCGGCACGGATGTGATGCGCATCATCGTCGAGGACGCCAGCGCTGTGGTTGAGGAATTGGAGATCAATGAAGATCTGGAAGGCTGGTTCACCACGGAGCAAGCTGAAAGGGTTAACGCTCGACTTCAAGTGCGTATCGAAATAATCGATCAGAGCGGCACGATGGAGGCCCATACAAGCACGGAAGCGGAGCGCTCACGAACTACACCGGAAGACATCACGCTCAATGAACGGGATGAAATCTATAATGATTTGACGATGGTGCTGATGAACGATTTCAACGCCAGCCAAGAGCAGGGTATACGGCTTTATCTTCAGCCCTACATCAATTAGCGACCGGGCGTCATCTCGCGCGATCTAATCCGGTTCTTTGTCACGCAAGCGGGCCCGGTCAATAAATTTTTTTCCGTCCAATTCCAGTTCTCGACGCTCCGAAATGATCTTATCCGCCAGACGGCCCATTTTAGTGCGGCCCTTGCGCTTCCTATTCTGCGAACCAGTCTTACGCTTTTCCTCTATTTTCCGCTGCTTGCGATACTCTTTGAGATTCGTGATCTCGGCCATTGCTCTCGACTTTCCTTGGGTTACGGATTCAGACCCTCCTGCAACGCTTCACTCCAACCGGTGTGGCAATGTAGCCTACCTCAAATGAAACCTGAAGATAACAGCGTTTCCCGCATGATGGCGAAATGCCCATGATGAAAATTCTCTATGGCATGCTCGCCCTCATCCTGCTGCTAGTAATCGCCGCCTTCGTGGCACCGAGCGTGATGGACTGGGAAAGCTACAAGCCGGAGATTTCCGAGCGTGTCGAGGCGCTAACTGGGCGCAGCCTGGCGATCGACGGAAATATCGACATCGCCATTTTACCGACTCCCAAGCTGCGCATTTCGGATGTTCGATTTGCCAATGTCGAGGGCGCCACGAACAGCGATATGGTACGACTTCGCGCACTCGACCTGAAACTCGCACTCGGCCCCCTACTATCCGGCGACTTTCAGCTCTCTAGCCTGAAGCTAATCGACCCAGTGATCGAACTGGAGCGACTCGAGGATGGAAGAGAAAATTGGAAATTTGAACCCGTCGATGAAGGACCCGGTGGAACAACCGCCTGGGCAGGGAGCAAAGCGGGAGAAGATGAGCTTACCGCCTTCAGTCTGGATGCTATGTCGATCGCAAACGGCACACTGATTTATCGTGATAGCGCGTCGGGTAAGGTCGAATATATACA
>CAZUXZ010000246.1:0-2847 GCA_964624055.1 uncultured Rhizobiaceae bacterium
GTGCTTTTCATCGACGAAACTGAGTTTTCACTTGGCGAAGAGGGCCGAATGGTTCTCGACGAATTGATCTTTGATGCCACCTCACTTGAAGGCTCATCTTCCTTCACTGTGGTGCAGGGCGTGTTTGTTTTCGTTAGCGGAGAAATTGCAGCCAATAATCCTGATGATATGGAAGTTCGAACGCCAGTAGCCACACTAGGAATTAGAGGAACTCGCGTGGCAGGCAAGGCGGCGGCAGAAGGTGATTTGAACACTATAACGGTGATGCCAGATCCTGGCACAGACAACGTTACAGGTTCGGTTACAGTTAGCACGCAAACATCTTCAGTTACTCTAAATACGGCGTTTCAAACAACGGCAGTCTCAAGTGTCTTTGAAGCACCAGCGCCAGCAATTACTCTATCCTCATCCCAGGCTGGGAGTCTTTATGGTGCCGTGAGCAACATATTGTCGAACTCCACGGCGTCCGACAACGCATCAACGAATAGAGAGAACGATGGCGGCAGAGACAATGACGCGCCTGCAGCCGGCGGTAATAATGAAACAACCGCTGAAACACAAACTGCTGCTTCAGAGGGAGTGGAAAATAGTACTGAAGTGCCTCTAGAAAGCGAAATTATTGAAGATGACTTTGAGACTGGGGACGAGTTAGCACCCGAAGAGGGGTTTGAATCTGAGGACCAATTCGAACCCGAAGGTGAGTTTGGGCCTGAAGAGGGTTTTGGGCCCGAAAGCGAGTTTGGACCGGAAGAGGGTTTCGAACCCGAGGTAGAGGTTGGGTCTGAAGAGGGCCCTGGACCCGAGGGCGAGTTCGGACCAGAAGTTGGCGGAGAATTCGGCCCTGACGGGTCTGCCGGTGAAGATGCAGTTTACGATGCAGCATGGGACGCGTTCGAGTCTGCAATTGCCGAAGGACAAAGCCTGGACAACGCTGCCGGTGCGGCTGAAGGTGCGGCTAAGGATTTAGCTATAGAGATTTATGGGGAAGAGTTTGATGAAGATTTCTTTGACGCCGCTTTTTCCCAAGAGCTGAGTTTAGCCGGTTTTGAAGGGACAGAGGGGTTGGTTCCTGATGGGCCTGGTGATTTTGGTCCGGGAGGGCCTGACGAGTTTGGGCCAGAGGAACCCGGCCAGTGGGGGCCTGAAGGAGAGTTCAAAGAATTCGGACCAGAAGGTGATTTTGGTGAGTTCGGTCCTGAGGGAGAGTACGGCGAATTCGGCCCTGAAGGAGAATTCGACGAATTCGGACCCCAGGCGGATTTCGGAGGTTGGGGACCCGAGCCGTTAGCAACAGTGTATTATGATGATTATTGGGGTACTGGCGAATATCAAACGGAAGTATATTTTGACACACCAGAAGTTGGTTTCGATGATGGTTTCTACACTGTAGGCGGAGACTATTTCGATCCGTATTGGGATTATAATTATTTTAACCCGTTTGGTGCTGGTTTTGATTCCTTCAACGTTTTTCTGGACCCAGGAATTGATGAACCATTTGGTGGTGCAGACGATTTCTTTTTCTTCCCCAATGAAGCAGAAAGATTTATTCCATTATTAAACGATGGGAACGTGGTTCAATTGGCAAATACAGATTCAGCCGTTGATGGTCCGGTATTGACTGGTCTTGGGCTGCTTCTTCATCAAGCAGGAAACGCATCGTTCACATTTTCGCAGACCGGAACCGTGTTTGTTGGAGGTGGAGTAATAAACGAGACTGATAATGCGGTTCCATCTGGTTTGTTAATTGATAATATTAAATTGAATAATAGTGTAGTATTAGGATTTGAAAGCGGTTCTCTCGATGGACTTCAGTTTATTGGAAATGTTGCAATTGTCGGAAATTCTGGATCTATAGCGCCGACAGAAGGAAATTTTCAGGCGTTTTTACTAGCCGGAGGTGCGCCAGTTTCTTCTATTGAATCGTTCCTCAACGTTGATTCCGGGTCTTTGAACTTTGGAGGTGCCGTAAATCCAACGTTTGGTTCTGCTATTGGCACTTTTGTTGATGTCGTAGCCGGAGATACAATTACTTATGATTTTGATTTTATTGATGCTGAATCTGCAGGTGGTGCTCAGTTCAATTTCTTCAAAGATTTTGCTTTCGCGACATTTGGGGAGCAATTTTCCGACAATATAATAGGAACATCCGGGAATGATAGTCTGTCAGGTACAGTTTCAGCCGACGTTTTGAAGGGACTTGCGGGGGATGACGTTATATTTGCATTCGCGGGAAATGATACAATAGACGGCGGAGTAGGCGCTGACACAATTTCTGGCGGAGCTGGTACAGATACAATAACCTTCATAGAATCAACGGCATCCGTAATAGTAGATATGTCGAATGGTACTGCTATTAGTGCTGGTGAAACCGATAATTTCACAGGGATTGAAAATATCATCGGCTCCACTTTATCAGATTCAATAACTGGAGACGGTAATAGTAATATATTAAATGGTTCTTCTGGTGCGGACACCTTAATTGGCGGCGCAGGAGACGATACGCTCATAGGGGGATCTGGCGCAGACAATCTACAAGGTGGCGCTGGGGAGGATACGGCAAGTTTTGAATCGGAAGGTTCGGTTACATTAAGTATGAACGGTGGCACTGCTACAATTGGGGGCGTTGTAGATACCATAGCCAATATTGAAAACGTGGTTGGCGGCGTTTTTAACGATACCATCGCTGGAAATTCTGGAAGCAACACAATTGAAGGTGGCGCGGGTAGTGATACCTTAACTGGAGGTGGAGGGGCGGATACGTTTTTGTTCACTGCCATCGGAGATGGCGCCGAAATTAATTCTAATACTAGTTTAAGTTCCACTGTTCTTTCTACGAATGGAATAGAC
>CAZUXZ010000247.1:0-7171 GCA_964624055.1 uncultured Rhizobiaceae bacterium
CGCCGATATTTCTGAATTCGGCACACCTAAATCCATGAAACCGCCCTCGTTGCCTGAGATCATCAATATGATCGAAGCGGCAGAAAAACCTGTGGTAGCTGCGATCCACGGCAATGCGTTGGGCGGTGGGCTGGAGCTTGCCCTCGGCTGTCATTACCGCGTAGCCCAGGGTAGCGCCAATCTCGGTTTGCCTGAGGTCAGCCTTGGGATCATCCCGGGCGCCGGTGGCACGCAGCGCTTGCCGCGTGTCATCGCCGTTGAACGGGCGCTGGACATGATCGTGAGCGGTAAGCCGATCAAAGCGGTGAACGCGGAGGAGCTTGGCCTGGTCGACTCCCTGGCCGATGGTGATTTGGTGGAGTCGGCGGTGAAATTCTGTGGCGATTTGCCGGCAGGTAACGCTGCCCTCCGTCCAACCCGGGAGCGCGAGGATAATCTCGGGCCAGCGCGCGACAAACCGGAGATATTTGATTCGTACCGCAAGAGCATGGCGCGCCGGGCGCGCGGGCTGGACGCACCCTATGCGGCGTTGGAATGCGTCGAAGCCTCTCTCGCTAAGGTATTCGACGACGGGCTCCAATTCGAGCGTGATACTTTCAAGCGCCTCCTCGCCTCGGACCAGTCGCGAGCATTGCGTCATGCCTTCTTTGCCGAGCGCGCAGCGACCAAGATTGACGGCCTACCAAAGGTCACCGCCACGCAGAAGATCGAATGCGCGGCGGTAATCGGCTGCGGCACCATGGGCGGCGGCATTGCGATGAATTTCGCCAATGCGGGCATTCCGGTCACCGTGCTGGAGACCGAGGACGAGTTGCTACAAAAAGGTGTCGGGGTCATCCGCAAGAATTACGCCGCGAGCGTTGCCAAGGGACGTATCTCCCAGGAGGAGATGGATGGTTGCATGTCTTTGATTTCTGGAATTGCAAGTTTCGATCAACTGGGCGAGCCGGATGTGGTGATCGAGGCGATCTTCGAGAAAATGGACGTTAAGAAGGAGTTGTTCGCTAAATTGGATGGCTTGATGCCAGCCAAGACTATTCTTGCCACTAACACCTCGACCCTCGACGTCAACGAGATCGCATCGGCAACTGGTCGACCAGAGAAGGTCATCGGCACACATTTCTTCAGCCCAGCCAATGTTATGCGCCTGCTGGAGAATGTGCGGGGCGAAAAAACCTCAGACGAGACTATTGCCACCACTATGGCGCTTGCCAAGAAGCTCGGCAAGGTCGGCGTGCTGGTTGGAGTTTGCGACGGCTTCGTCGGCAACCGCATGCTGCACGCCTATACACGACAGGCCAATTTTCTCCTTGAGGAAGGCGCATTGCCGCAGGAGGTCGACAAGGCGATTTTCGATTTTGGCTTCCCCATGGGTCCCTTTGCCATGGGCGATCTTGCTGGGCTCGATGTCGGTTGGCTGATTCGCAAAGCGCGCAACAAGGAGAAGCCCAATAATCTGCGCTATTCGCCGATTGCCGACCGCATCTGCGAAAAAGGCCGCTTCGGCCAGAAGACCTCCGCCGGCTGGTACCGCTATGAGGAGAGCAGCCGTACTCCGGTCCCGGATCCGGAGATCGAGCAGCTCGTTGTTGGCATCTCCAAGGAGCTCGGCTTTGAGCGCCGTTCCATCGGCGAGCAGGAGGTCATTGAGCGCTGCATCTATACGATGATCAACGAGGGGGCGAAGATACTCGCCGAGAGCATCGCTCAGCGACCTGGCGATATAGACACGGTGTGGCTCTATGGCTATGGCTTCCCACGCCAGCGCGGTGGGCCGATGTTCTACGCCGATTCGGTCGGGCTCAAACAAGTCTATGACGTCATCAGTGCTCTTTATGACGAGCATGGAGACTGGCTTGAGCCGGCGCCGCTGTTAAAGGAGTTGGCCGAGGCCGGAAAAGGATTTGGAGATCTGTAGAGATGGAATTATCGCTCTCCAGTAACGATGCGGCCTTCCGGCAAGAAGTCCGCGACTTCATCCGGGCCGAATTGCCCGCTGACATCAAATCCAAGGTTGAGCGCGGCCAGCGGTTGGTGAAGGAGGATTACGTCCGCTGGCAGAAGATGCTCTACGAGAAGGGCTGGATCGCGCCGGGTTGGCCCTTGGAACATGGCGGCCCCGGATGGACACCTTTGCAGCGCCATCTCTTCGAGGAAGAGTTAGCCGCTGCCTCGGCCCCGCGGATCGTGCCATTCGGCCTTTCCATGGTAGCGCCGGTGATCATGGCGTTCGGCGACGCAGCGCAAAAGGCATATTACCTTCCGCGGATTCTCTCCAGTGAGGATTGGTGGTGTCAGGGCTATTCCGAGCCTGGTTCGGGTTCTGATCTCGCCTCGCTCGCTACCAAGGCGGTGCCGGACGGCAAAGATTATATCGTCACTGGTCAGAAGACCTGGACTACTTTAGCACAATATGCCGACATGATCTTCTGCCTCGTGCGTACCTCGACAGAGGGGAAGCCACAAGAGGGCATCTCCTTCCTACTGATCGACATTCATTTGCCGGGCATCGAGGTGCGCCCGATCCGCACCATGGATGGCGGCGCAGAGATCAACGACGTGTTCTTCGACAATGTGCGTGTGCCGCAAGCCAACCGGATTGGCGAGGAGAACAAAGGCTGGACCTACGCTAAGTTTCTGCTCGGCTATGAGCGCACCGGCATCGCTGCCATCGGCCGCTCAAAGCAGGAGCTGCGTCAGCTCAAGGCGATCGCCCGGGCGGAGTCGGCAGGCGACCATAGTCTCGCTGAAGACGGCGCGTTCGTCGCCAAGCTAGCGGATTTGGAAATCGATATATTAGCGCTAGAATCCCTCGTGCTGCGCATCGTAGCTGACGAAACGGCAGGCCGCACACCCGGTCCTGAGGCGTCCATTCTGAAAATTCGCGGCACCGAAATTCAGCAGCGCTTGAGTGAGCTCGCCCTTGAGGCGATCGGCTATTACGCGAATCCCTATATTGCTGAGGCGCGCGAAGCGGGCTGGAACGAAGCGTCCATAGGCCCCGAATATGCAGCCAATATCGCCCCGCATTACTTCAACTGGCGTAAGGCCTCCATCTATGGCGGCACAAACGAAATTCAAAAGAACATCATCGCCAAGATGGTGCTCGGGCTATAGCAGGCGGGTGTAATGGATTTTTCCCTGAATGACGAACAAAAGCTGTTTCAGGAGAGTGTTGAAAATTTCGTCGCTAAAGAATTTGATCTTAATAAGCGACGTGCTCTATTCGAAAGCGAGGAGGGTTTTAGTCGTGAACATTGGGCGCGCTTCGCCGAACTCGGCTGGCTCGGCTTGGCCATCGCAGAAGAGAATGGCGGACTCGGCGGCTCGGCTCTTGACCTGGTAGTGCTGATGGAGGGCTTGGGTCGCGAACTGGCGCCTTCCCCTTATCTGGCATCGGTTGTACTCGGAGGCGGACTGGTGGAAAGGGCGGGGAGTAATGAGCAGAAGGCGGCCATTCTGCCGGCGCTGGCAGCGGGCGAGATGTTACTGGCTTTTGCCTATGCCGAGCCGAGCAGTCGCTACGACCTCACCCGGGTCGGAATCCGAGCAGAAGAGAAGAACGACGGTTGGGCGCTCAGCGGCCAAAAGAGCGTCGTTTTTTATGCTCAAAGTGCCGACAAGCTAATCGTCTCTGCGGTGGCCGCTGAGGGTATCTCACTTTTTCTGCTTGACCGCGGTGCTGCGGGCCTCAATCTGCGCTCTTACCCCACTATCGATGGGTTGCGCGCTGCAGAAGTAATGCTAAATGGTGTGTCCGCCCAGCCTCTCGGCGCACTGGGCGAGGCCCTGCCAGTCATTGAAAGCGCGATCGACCGTGCGACCATCGCGGTCAGCGCCGAGGCCCTCGGTATTATGCAGACATTGATCGAAATGACCCGGGCCTATGTCGCCGAACGCAAGCAGTTTGGCACCGTCATTGGTAAGTTTCAGGTGCTGCAGCATGCGCTAGTTGACATGTATATGGCCCATGAATTGTCGAAATCGCTAACTTATCGCGCGGCGGCGGCTCTTGCTGGGGCGGACCCCGGCGCCGGTGCCCGGGCGGCGAGTGCCGCCAAAGTACAAATTGGTAAGGCCGGCAAGCTGATCGGCCAGCAGGCGGTGCAGCTCCATGGCGGCATGGGCATGACCGACGAGTTTGCCATCGGTCACTACTTTAAGCGCCTGGCGATGATCGAAACACTGTTTGGAGACACGGCCCACCACCGCCGCCGCTTTGCCTCGCTCGTGAGTGAGTGAGGCGCAGATTTTTTTCATTCTGCGCACACAATATGTTAGAAGCCGGATTCTCTGCAATTGGGGCGTAGCCAAGAGGTAAGGCATCGGGTTTTGGTCCCGTGATCGGGGGTGCGAATCCTCCCGCCCCAGCCATTTTCCCTTCCAACCGTCGCACAAATAGCTGAAGCACCATGATCAGCGTCTTCGATATCTTCAAGATTGGCATTGGGCCGTCGAGTTCGCATACGGTGGGGCCGATGGTTGCTGCTGGGCAGTTTGCCGGGTTGCTTGCCGATGGCGGCTGGCTTGGCGAGGTGGCGGGTATCGAATGCCGGCTTTACGGTTCGTTGTGCTACACTGGCAAAGGGCATGGCACCGACCGAGCAATCGTGCTCGGACTTTCCGGCGAAACACCGGCCGCCATCGAGCCCGACCAAGTGCCGGTGCTATTCGAGCAGGTTATCCGTACCAAGACTCTGCGGCTCGGCGACGGACCAGCCATCCCATTCGACCCTGAGTCCGATATCATCTTCGTTTACGACACGCCGTCTCCCGGCCATCCCAATGGCATGAAGCTAACGGCCTATTCCGAGGGGGGCGGCGTCATCGCGGAGGAGATTTATTATTCGGTCGGCGGCGGCTTCGTGGTGACGGATGGAGAATATACTGCGGATGCGCCTGCGGGCGGCAAGCTAATCGATGGCAGCGCGCCCTTTGCGTTCAAATCCGCCGAGGCGCTGCTTGCTCTTTGTGCCCTCAAGGGTATGTCGGTGGCCGAAGTCGTCCGGGTCAACGAGCTGGTAGCGGCGTCAGAGGCCGAGCTCGAAGGCGGGCTCGATGCCTTGCGCGATGCCATGATGGGGTGCATCGCGCGTGGGCTTGACGGCGAGGGAATATTGCCTGGCGGCCTTTCCGTCAGGCGGCGGGCAAAGGGGCTCCATGCGCGGGCGGAAGAGGACGAGGGCCGCAATCTTGCCTTTCCTCATAATTTTATGGACCGGGTCAGCGCTTATGCCATCGCGGTCAACGAGGAGAACGCTGCCGGCGGACGGGTGGTAACCTCGCCCACCAACGGTGCCGCGGGCGTCATTCCGGCGGTGCTGCGCTATTATGAGACCCATTGCCCGGGCGCGGACCGGCAGGGCATGCACGACTTTCTACTGAGCGCGACAGCCTTTGGCGCGGTGATTAAGCGGAATGCCTCGCTCTCTGGCGCGGAGGTCGGCTGTCAGGGCGAGATCGGTTCAGCCAGCGCTATGGCGGCGGCGGGCCTAGCTGCGGCACTCGGCGGTACGCCAATGCAGGTCGAGAACGCCGCCGAAATCGCTCTTGAGCATCATCTTGGCATGACCTGTGATCCGGTAGGCGGCCTAGTGCAGGTGCCCTGTATCGAGCGTAACGCCATGGGCGCGATCAAGGCGATCAACGCCGCCTCGCTCTCCCTAGCCGGTGACGGCGAGCACATCGTCTCCTTTGATGCAGTGGTCGAAACCATGCGCCAAACTGGTCTCGATCTGCAAACTAAGTACAAGGAAACTAGCGAAGGCGGCTTGGCGGTAACGGTTGTGGAATGCTAGCCGTCGAATATGACCTTCTTCCCCGAGGTGAAGAAGGGCTGGGTAGAAGGAGCAACCCTATGGCTCAGCGTGGGGTCAGCCCATCTTAGACATCTTATCCGCCAGCCTGACCGACCCCGGCAGGTGGAATTTCACTACACCACACGTCACCTTACCGCTGTTTTTGAAAGGGACGTCGAGACCGGCAACTGTCTCTAGCTTTCGCCAACCACCTAGAGGTAAATTGTCACGTCTCTCAATCCGAGCCTTCAGCTTCTTCTGCTGTGCAATAGTTTGCTTGGGCATAAGCCTCCAGCCTCTTGGCTCTTAATCATCCGCAGTCCTAGCGATCTGTTCGCCGCGTTTGTCCTCTGTCGTGCCTGTGCGCGGTTTGCGGGCGAGGACGCGCATCATGGGCGGGATGATAAGTAGTGTGAGGATGGCAGAGAGGGCGAGGCCGCCAACCACCACGGAGCCGAGGCCGCGATAGAGCTCGGAGCCGGCGCCGGGGAAGAGCACCAGCGGCAACATGCCGACGACGCTAGTGATGGTTGACATGAAAATCGGCCGGATGCGGTTGCGCGTCGCCTCGAGTATCGCTTCCGGCACATCCAAATCGTCGTTGCGCATGTGATGAAGAGTCTGGTGTACCAAGAGAATCGAATTGTTGACGACTATGCCGACCAAGATTACGAAGCCTAACACGGTCAGCATATCCAGCGGCTGGAACCGGTCGAGATTCAACAGCGTCAGACCCAAGACTCCACCCGCCGCTGCGGTTGGCACCGAGAGCATGATGATGAAGGGGTAGACGAAGCTCTCGAACAGGACCGCCATGATTAGATAGACGATGAAAATGGCGAGCACTAGGTTGAGCACCATGGCGTCCCAGGTCTTGGTCAATTGGTCAGCCGTGCCCGAGAGTTGCATGGTGACGCCGGGCGGCAGGCCGTCGGCCTGTAGAGAATCGATGACCTGCTTGTTGAGAGTGTCCATCGCGACTTCAAGGGGCACCGCCGCGGCGGGGCGTATTTCTAGGGTGACGGTGCGCTCGCGCTCGACATGGCGGATCAGGATCGGGCCGGCGGTGATCTCGATATCGGCCAGCGCGCCGACGGGCAGGATTGTGCCGCTCCGTGTCACAACTGGTATGGCGGCGATATCCTGAGTCTGACCAACCGCTTGGTCGGGGCCGGTTAGCACTAGATCGTAGCGCTCGCCGCCGATGGTAACCTCATCGACGCGTAGCCCGTCATTGAAGGCATCCACCGTGAGGCCAAGCTCAGTGGCATTAAGCCCGTTATCGCCGAGACGGATTTGGTCGGGGATCAGGCGCACTTCCGGTGCGCCCAATTCCAACCCTGGTACGGGACGCATTTGATTGCCCTCGGTAA
>CAZUXZ010000248.1:0-7871 GCA_964624055.1 uncultured Rhizobiaceae bacterium
GCCGGCACCGTTACTCGGACAGATCAACCGCCGCAAGAGCTATCAATTGGTAGCGCAACATTTCGCCAATTTAAAACTTGAGAATGTTGACCCCGGTGCGCTGGTAAGCGAGCTAGATCTTTCGACCCGACAAAAAATTGAAATCGCCAAGGCGGTATCACGTGACCCACGCGTCCTATTGCTTGACGAGCCGACCTCCACCCTTTCTGTCTCCGATGTTGATTGGCTCGGCACCTTGATCGAATCACTGAGCACCACCGGGGTAACGCTAGTCTTTATCACCCACCGTATGGCGGAAGTGCGGCGCTTTTGCAGCAGTCTCACGGTGCTACGCAACGGTCAGCATGCTGGCTCTTTTGAGGTTGACGAAGTGTCTGACAGCGATGTGGTGCGTCTCGTCATCGGCCGCTCGCTTGGTGCCATCTATCCTGAAAAAGAAGATTACCGGCGGAGTGCCGCGACTGCGCCGGCGCTCGCTGGAAACGCTCTCTCCACTAGCGGTCAATTGCGCGATGCATCATTTCAACTATGGCCGGGCGAAGTTCTCGGCATCGGCGCCCTGCAAGGTATGGGTCAGCTCGAATTGTTCGAGGCGCTATTCGGAGTCACTGGCCTGCGCGAGGGCCGGGTAGAATTGGATGGCAAAGCCGTCACACTGACGACGCCGGCCGATGCTGTACGCGCCGGCATCGGTATCAGCCTTGTGCCAGAGGACCGCAAGACGGAGGGTCTATTTCTCACCCTATCTGGCACCACCAACGTCTCAATTCCGGTCATCGAGCGGCTCGCCAGTTTTGGCTGGATCGTGCGCGAGGCGGAGGCGGCAGCGGTAGACGAAGTTTTCGACCGCCTCAACGTCCACCCACGCGCACTGTACAAAAGCGCATCCTCGTTCAGTGGCGGCAATCAGCAGAAGATCGCCATCGCCAAATGGCTGCTGGCGCAGAGCAAAGTGCTGCTGATGTTTGATCCGACACGCGGCGTCGATATCGGCACCAAACACGAAATCTATATTCTGATCCGCGAATTGGCCAAAGAGGGAAACGCAATCCTCTTCTACACGACGGAAATTCCCGAGCTGGTAAATGTGTGCGACCGAGTTCTGGTGATGTATCGCGGCCGCATCGTCAAGGAACTCTTCGGCGACGAGATTTCCGAAGAAAATATTATGACCCACGCGCTTGGCAGCCCGTCGGCAGAGACCACCAGCGCGCCGGAGGAGATCGCCAGGTGAACGGCGCAACCGCTCTTTCCGCTGTGCCGCTCAGTTGGCGCCGCAACCTAGCGCGCCAGCAGCGTTTGTTCGTCGCCATCGGCGCGTTCATCGCCATTTTCGTCTATCTTGACTTTATCGCACCGGGTCCGGTTAGCTATTTTGAAATCAGCTTTCTATTTACTAATGCCGGACCGCTGGCGCTCGCCGCAATGGGTCAGACCATCGTCTTCCTTATTCGTGGTTTTGATCTGTCCTGCGGAGCCACACTCTCTCTGGTCAATGTCGTTATTGCGCTCTACACCCGCGATACGGTGCACAGTCAAGTGCTCATGTGCATTGCGGGCCTTGGCATAGGAGCCCTCGTTGGCGCCTTCAATGGGTTCTTCATCGCCTTCATGCGCCTCCAGCCCGTGGTGGTGACACTGGCGACGATGTTTATCATTCTTGGCCTTAACCTGTTAATCATGCCGGATCCGGGCGGCATGGTACCCTACGGCATCACACAAACCCTTACCGGTGATGTTATCTCGGAAATCCTCCCGGCTTCGCTGGTAGTACTGTTGGTGGCGTTACTGATCTGGGCGTTGATCAAACGTTCGCGTTTTGGCACCGCACTTTACGCCGTTGGTAGCAACGAAGATGCGGCGTTCTCCAACGGTATTTCCGTGACGCGGACAAAATTTCTCGGCTACACCCTAGCTGGCATGTTTTACGGTGCCGGCGGCGTCTTCCTGAGTGCTCAAACCCTGTCCGGCGATCCTCTGGTTGGCAGTGGCATGCTGTTGCTAATCTTCGCTGCGACAATTTTGGGCGGCACACGCATCGGCGGTGGACAAGGCGGCTGTGTGGGAACCGTTTTTGCCGCCCTCACGCTTCTCTTAATCTCAAACGTAATGCTGGTGCTGAATGTCTCCTCACACTACACACCAATTGTTGAGGGCGTGATATTGTTGCTCGCGGTGGCCGGCGCGACACTCGGAAAAGATTCGCCGGTCACCGAACATCTTAGGATTTTTCGCCTCAATATCGCTGGTCTCGGCAGCCGCTCGTTACCGCAATTTCTCGAACGCCCCGAAGCCCAGCATGGGCGCTTGCGAACCAACTGGAAGGCGCGGGTGAGCGACGAGCTGACCGGCTCTGCGTTCAATCAATGGCGAGTCAAGAATTGGGAAAGCCTACGCCTGATTATTCCGGCTTGGGTGCTTTTGATCGTAGTCTACGTGTTGGTGCTGATCTTTATCGGCGGCTCCGCCTGGAGTACGCATTATTTCAACTCACTCTTTACGCTGGCAATCTTTTTTGCTGTGCTCGGACTAGGCCAGGGCGCGGTGGTGCTAACCGGCGGACTCGACCTCTCAGTACCGCACACCATGGCGTTCACAGGCGTCATGCTAGCGGCACTCTCCAACGGCATGGACGGACCAGCCTATTGGGCGATTCCGTTGGTGCTCGGCATCGGTATCACGGTGGGCATAGTCAACGGGCTTGGCATAGTCCTATTTGGAATGCCGGCAATCGTGGTAACGCTCGCCACTAACGGCATTATGCAAGGCCTTGGTTTGCTCTATACAGGTGGTATACCGACCGGGCGTTCACCACCGGTATTAGTGTGGCTTTTCACCGGGCGGTTTCTCGGCTTCGCGCCATCGGTCTGGCTGCTGATTATCTTCGTCGCTGTGGCGATCATCGTGCTACACCGCACCACCTTCGGACGGCGCATCTTCGCTCTCGGCAATAGCCCGCGAGTGTCACTACTGTCGGGTGTTCGGATCGACCGCACGACCATCGGTGTCTATGCCCTGAGCGGCTTTTGCTCGGCCCTAGCTGGTGTGCTGATGACCGGATTCAGCACCGTCTCGTTCCTTAATATGGGACTGCCCTTTCTGCTGCCCGCAATCGCCGTCGTTCTGGTCGGCGGCACGCTTGCGACCGGCGGGCGCGGCCATTATTTAGGCATTCTTGGCGGTGCCCTCCTGCTCACCGCGGTGGCGACTTTCGTCACTGGCACCAATATCCCCATTGCATGGCGAGATATCGTTTTTGGCGTCGTGGTTCTTGGCGCGGTGCTAACGCTACGAGAGCGGCGCACGGCTTAAGATCAACCCGAGATTAGCTCCGCCAGCGCCTGATCAATAAAGGCGGCATCCTGAGGGTTGCGAGCGTTACCAGCCCAATGACCCCAGATAGACGGAATTGGGCGAAATTCAGCGTTCGGTATAAGGGCCGCCTCATAAGCGCCATCCTCGGGCGGAAAATAAATATCGGTCTGGCTCGGCATGACTATTACCTTGGCGCTGATCGCTCCTAATGCTTTCTCAAAATCGCCATAATAAATCTCATTGTCGCTAAGATCGGCGTGATACCAGGTCGATATATGAGTGAGAAGATCGTTGGCATCGCGGCTCACGAACATCTTTTCCCAATGGCCGATGAGAAAATCTTCGACCGAACTATAGCCCATTTCACGATATTTAGCCTCTCGGTAAAAACCCTGAGAAGGAGGCGACGCAGCCCATGCACGGCCCAGGGCACGAAGACCTTCTTCCGGTGGTGATTCGTACCAGCCGCCCTTCCAAGCCGGGTCGAGCTCAAGAATGCCGCGCATGCCCTGGAGAAATACCTTGTTATGGGGTGACGTGCGGGCCGAGCCGCAGATCGGAGCGATGGCCGCGATCATGTCGGGGAAAAGCGCCGCCCATTGGTAGGTCTGCAGCGCCCCCATTGAATGCCCCATGACGAGCTTCAGCTTGTCAATGCCCAACACTTCGGTGATCAAACGGTGCTGCAGCATGACATTGTCGTAGATCGAAATGTGAGGAAAGCGTGCCCGGTCGAAGGGTGACGGCGTGTTGCTCGGCGAAGAGGAGAGACCATTGCCCAAGAGATTGGGAATGACGATGAAATGACTGGCGGGATCGACCGCCTTACCTGCACCGAAGAAATATTCGCAATCTATGTGCCGCATACCGAACGGTGTGAGGATCACCACAACATTGTTTTTGTCCGCATTGAGCGAGCCGTAGGTACCGTAGGCGAGCCTAGCACCACGTAGGCTGCGGCCCGACTGCAATAGAAAGTCTTCGACTTGGAAGAATTTGCTCTCGCTCATGCTCGCTTTCCCTCAGCGTCCCACCTTAGCCGCCGGCGACGACGGGTAATTCGATGTAGGACGGCCGCGCCACGTCGTGGAACACCGTCTGGCTTGCGGTCACCAACTCACTATCTTCACCAAAAGGCTTGCCATTGTTCGGGTTGCGGTCAAAGTGCGGGAAGTTACTGCTCGACACCTCGACGCGAATGCTATGCCCCGCCTCGAATCGGTGACAGGCGACCCCGGCAGAGATGGCGAAACGGTAGATCTTCTCGGGCTCTAACAATTTCTCGTGCGCGAGCGAGTTGCGGTAGCGACCGCGTATGATGCCTTCGGTAATGTTGATAGACGTCCCATCAGACCAGACATCGCACAGCTTGACGGTGAAATCTGTATCCACCGCCGAGGTAGCGGCATGCAGCACCGCGTTCACCTTGCCAGCGATAAACAGCGGCATATCAAGGGGCGGCGAGGTATAGACTAGCACATCGTTGCGATATTCCACCGGGCGCTGATCAGCCGTACTCATGGGCGCCTTGTCCGGAAGGCTGCAGGAATGGCCGCCGAGACTTGCAACTGGCACCGCCGGGCCATAGATGAAGAAATCAGCGTCCTCATCGCCCGGTGCCTCGCGAGAGAGGCAGCCATCGCCAGAAAGCGAATTGGCCCGCCCACTGCTATGGAGATACCAGTTTTCCGCCGCCGCGCCGGGAATCGGCCAGCTGTCGTAATCGCGCCACTTATCGGCTCCGGTGACGAACAGGCGCACCTTGGGGAGGGCGTCGAGCTTGGCGCGGTCACCCTTGAGTTGAGCGTCGAACCAGGCGATCTGATAATCGTCCACGAAGTTACGCGCCTCCCAGCCATAATCGATGGCACCGACCTGCTGAGTCCAGGGGATGTGATACCATGGCCCGACTAGCCGGCGGTGCTCCGCCCGCCCGGCCAAGGAGAAGGCCTCATAGCATTCGATCGTCTTGGCAATGAAGCTGTCATACCAGCCGCTGATATGGAGGCAGGGGATATCGATGGAGTCGAGGCGCGATGGCAAATCCCATTCCCGCCAATAATCGTCGGCCAACGGATGAGCGAGATAATCGGCAATAAAGGGCAGCGTATCGGGTGTGATAAAGAACGGCGTTTCCATCATCGGTGTCGCCGGGTGCCATTTGCCCGATATCTGGTCGGCCATAACGACCTGGGCGAGAGCCTGATCGTCGCCCCTTCGTCCCGCCGCATCGCCTGCGATGATCGCGGCCCATTGCGCCAGTGTTGCCATGGAGAGCGCGCCGCCAACATAAAGAAATCCGTCATGCATGCCGGCGGGATAAAAAGCTGGGACCGCTGTTTTGAGCGCCGGCGGCTGGAGATGGGCAGCGAGCAATTGGTTGATGCCGGGGATTGAAAATCCGTAACTCGCCACCTGACCGTCGCACCATGGCTGAGCAGCGCACCATTCGATGGTATCGAAACCGTCGGTATCGTCTTGCCGCAGAGGATAGAACTCGCCTTCCGACTGATAACGGCCACGCGAATCCTGAACCAACACTGCATAGCCATGGCGGGCATACCAGGCGGGGTGGGCATAGACATAGGATTGTGCGGCGTCCTTGTCATAAGGAATGCGCAACACCAGGGCAGGAACCGGCCCACTCTCCACCGGACGGAAAAGATTGGCGCGGAGCGTCACGCCGTCCCGCATGGCAATAGCCACATTCTGCTCTGCATGGATTCCGGCGGCCTGGTAGGAATTATCCGACATGGCGATTTTCCTCAACATTTTTCAGCAGAAACAAGTATCTATGCCCACTTTAACCAATACGGCCAAAAAAATAATCCTGCTTCGGTACGAATTTAAATTAATATGCAGAGAGAATATTAAGCGAGTATTAACATTTGCCTTATCCTCTAATAGCTATTGAGTTTCACAAACATTGTCCGCGCCAGACCCTTGTGACCAGATCAAAATCGCGCCTTTGAGTGGACAGGATGGATTTAGCCAAACTATAGTGCGCCCGCACCGCGCCGGACGCAGGCGCTCACGACATGAAATCGGTAGAAGGCATTATGGCCAAGGAAGAATTGCTCGAGTTTTCTGGAACCGTGACGGAAAAACTGCCGGACACAATGTTCCGCGTAAAACTCGAGAACGACCATGAGATCATCGCACGCCCGGCAGGCAAGATGCGCAAATACCGCATCCGCGTTTTGGTCGGCGACAAGGTCGATGTCGAAATGACGCCCTATGATTTGACCAAGGGCCGTATTACCTTTCGACACAAATAGCAGTTTGGCGCAATGCGGCTTTGGCTTGCCGGTCTCCCTCGGGACCGTAAGTTCGGATCGACTCCGCCACGGTGATTTGGTAATCCTTGAATAATTGGCTCTTTCCCAGCGCCTGCGCCTCGCCGTGGCCTGCATGGTCACGCCATGCCGCCACGGCGGCTTGGTCGCGCCAGAAGGAGAGCGACAGGAATTTACCGGGCGTCACTAAGCTTTCAAAGCGTTCAATGGAAATGAAGCCGTCCTGCTTTGTGAGTTCGGGGCGTAGCTCCGCAGCGAGGTCGAAATAACGCTGCGCGCCCGCCTCGTTTGGCTGGACTTCGAATATGACGACGATCATGATCTCCTCCATTGTCACAGAGATGGATAGCACGACTAATAAAAGATTTGTCGATATCCGCCCCAGCGCATTCTACGCCTATCCGGAAGTGACGGAGATACTCGAAAACCTGAAATTCGCCGAAATCGAAGCGCTACTCGGCGGAACCTTCACGGTACAACAGGTTCGCATCTGCAGATCATACTGCTCGATCTACTAATTGACGGTGGATTTCCTCGGCGTCGCGGTGGAACGAATTAGCTGTCAATCCTCAAATTCCTGGGATGCATTCGGCGGCACCCATTTCGGCTTCCGGCTCGCATGGTACAATCAGTTTGGCCTGAACGAGGAGCAATTGCCCGCCACGCCAGATGCGAGGATTTAAAGTCTCGCGGAATTTCCGCTAAATTTTAAAATCACCTAACCGCTAGTCTGACGCCGAGGCACGACGCATAGTGCACACGCCAATGCCGGCATTAAAACCAACCGAAAACAGAATGAGCGCGGCGCCAATAAAGGCAAGGTGGGCCGGAATCTCGTCAAAACCGAGCCACACCCAGATCGGTGCGAACACCGCATCAATCAGTACCACAAAAATTAGCGTTGGCGCTGAGATATAGCGCGCGGCATAGAAATAAAGTGTGAGCGGGATGGCGAGCTGTATCACGCCAAACGCAGCCATCATGGCGACATCATAAGCGCTCGCGGTAAATGGCAGAGCGACCGGCAGTGCCGCAATACCCGCTACCAGAGCTGAAAATAGTACCGCCGGCTCCATCTGCAAATTACGAAACTTACGCGCGATCAAGGTTTGCACGGCAATTGCCACGGCGATGGAAAATGCCAGCAGATTGCCGTAAAGACCGCTGAGTTCAGCCGCGCCTGAGAACATAACTCCGATACCACAAAGTCCACCTGCCATGGCGATCCAGGTGTGAATAGGAACGCGCTCGCCGAGGAAG